>NZ_JBTOLZ010000012.1:0-119605 GCF_054552075.1 Roseivivax sp. | reverse complement strand
TTCCCGCTTCCCGCTTCCCGCTTCCCGCTTCCCGCTTCCCGCTTCCCGCTTCCCGCTTAGACGCGAAACCGACAGGCGGCACGGAAAACACCCCTTCTCGCACAGCACACCGGTCGGCCGCCCTCGCCACAATCCGCTCCAGAGGGCGCGCGCCGGGCCGGGGGCCGGCGCTGCTGACCTCTGGGCTAAGCGCTTTATCCCAGCAGGGTCAGGACTAGCGATAAGCTAAGCGCGCCACTCCAAGGAGCGCCGGCCCAAGGGGCCGGTCCGGCGCGCGCCCGGCATCTTCGATGCTATTCGGGCGCAAGAAGGGGGTGCGGCTGATGTGGGCTGCGTGGCGCGTGGAAGACTGGGAGTGACGACCTAACCGCAGAATACGCGACCCGCTGGACCACGACCACGGCTGCGACTCGGCGGCCCTCCACGGTCGACACCCTTCGGAACAGAGGGCGTGCGCCGGGCCGGGGGCCGGCGCTGCTGACCCCTGAGCAATGCGCTTTATCCCAACAAGGTCAGGACTAGCGATAAGCTATGCACGCCACCCCAAGGAGCGCCGGCCCATCGGGCCGGTCCGGCGCGCGCCCGGCACCTTCGGTGCTATTCGGGCGCAAGGAGGGCGCCAGCCCCCCCCTACCCCGCCGCGGCGGCGGTGGCCCAGGCGAGCGCCACGTAGCGCCCGGTCTTGGCCAGGCTCACCAGCACCAGGAACTTCCAGGCCGCCACCCGCATCACACCCGCGATCACCGTGAAGGCGTCGCCCAGCGGCGCCCAGCTCAGAAGCAGGGTCCAGAGACCGTAGCGCTGCCAGAACCGCTGGGCGCGGTCGAGCTGGCGCTCGGAGGCGGGGAACCAGCGGCGGTGACGGAAGCGCTCGGCGCCGAGGCCCAGCGCGTAGTTCACCACCGCGCCCAGCACGTTGCCGACGCTTGCCACCGTCACGATCAGCCAGAGCGGCCAGCGCCCGTCGAGCTGCATCGCGACGAAGACCACCTCACTCTGGAACGGCAGCACGGTCGCCGCCCCGAAGGCGGCGAGGAACAGGCCCATCAGCCCGAAAGCCCCCGCAGTCATCCCGCCCTCAGGCGGAGCTGGCGGCGGTATTGGCGCTGTCGTCGCTCTCGCGCGGGGGCCGGCCGATGACCTGGCGCAGCTCGTCGAGCTCGATGAAGTTGTCGGCCTGGCGGCGCAGCTCGTCGGCGATCATCGGCGGCTGCGAGCGGATCGTCGAGACCACCGAGACCCGCACGCCCTGGCGCTGCAGGCTCTCGACCAGCGGCTTGAAGTCGCCGTCGCCCGAGAACAGCACGATGTGGTCGACGCGCGGCGCCAGCTCCATGGCATCGACAGTCAGCTCGATGTCCATGTTGCCCTTGACCTTCCGGCGGCCCTGGCTGTCGGTGTATTCCTTGGCGGGCTTGGTCACCATGGCGAAGCCGTTGTAGTGCAGCCAGTCCACCAACGGGCGGATCGGGGAATATTCCTCGTTCTCGAGGAGCGCGGTGTAGTAGAAGGCCCGGATCATCCGTCCGCGGCGCAGGAATTCCTGCCGCAGGAGCTTGTAATCGATGTCGAAACCAAGCGATTTGGCCGCGGCATACAGGTTGGAGCCATCTATGAACAGCGCGAGCCGTTCGTCTTTGTAAAACATGATTTCCTCTCAATAACGTCTGCGTCGAATAGAACGGGAGTGAACCGTTGCAGCCACTCGAGCGCAGAACACACTACAAATACTTTTAAATATCGTTCCCGCAAGCGTGGGGCTGCGGCAACTAAGGATGGACCCCTACCCGAAAGGATAGAAAACACATGGATTCGCGGCAAGACGTGCTGGTGGCCCTGGGCGCGAACCTGCCTTGGCAGGGGGCGCCGCCCGAGGTGACCCTCTCCCGGGCGCTCACCGTTCTGGCGGGCGGGCCGCTGCGGCTCCGGGCGCTGGCGCGCTTCTACCGCACGCCCTGTTTCCCCGCCGGCGCCGGGCCAGATTACGTCAATGGCGCGGTGCGGCTCGCCGCGCCGGAGGCGCTCGCACCCGCCGAGATCCTGGCCGAGCTGCACCGGATCGAGGCGCTCTTCGGGCGCCACCGCGAGACCCGCTGGGGGATGCGCACGCTGGACCTGGACCTGATCGCCGTGGGCCAGCGGCTCCTGCCCGACCGCGCGGGATGGGCCGCCTGGCGCGACCTGCCGCCCTCGGAACAGGCGCGGCTCGCCCCGGACGAGCTGATCCTGCCGCATCCGCGCCTGGCCGACCGCGCCTTCGTGATCGTGCCCCTGGCCGATGTGGCGCCGGACTGGCGCCACCCGGTCGAGGGGCGCAACCTGGCGGAAATGCGCGCCGCCCTGCCCGCCGAAGCGCGCGCCGAAATCCGTGCAATGTAACGTGAAGCCCGCTTGTCAATAGGCTTGTGCCGCGTTAGATAGCACTCTTCTGACGTCAGACCCGAAGACTGGAGACAAACATGGCCCGCGTGACGGTTGAAGATTGCGTCGACAAGGTTCCGAACCGCTTCGAGCTGGTGCTCCTGTCCGCCCATCGCGCCCGCGAGATTTCGTCCGGTGCGGCGATCACGCTGGACCGGGACAACGACAAGAACCCCGTCGTGGCCCTGCGCGAAATCGCCGAGGAAACCCAGTCCTCCGACGAGCTGCGCGAGCGTCTGATCGAGTCCAAGCAGACCCAGATCGAGGTGGACGAGCCCGAGGATGACGCCATGGCGCTGCTCATGGGCTCGGAGCCGGCCGACAAGCCGCAGGAGGACGACATGTCCGAAGAGAAGCTCCTGCGCGCGCTGATGGAGGCGCAGGGCGAAAGCTGAGGCTCGCCCCCCGCGGGCGAGCGCCGAAAGGATGAAGGCGCATGATTGCCGCCGATGACCTCATTGCGCTCGTTCGCAACTACAATCCGAAGACCAACGAGGCGCTGATCCGCGCGGCCTTCGCCTATGGCGAGGCAATGCACGACGGCCAGACGCGGCAGTCGGGTGATCCCTATTTCACCCATCCCGTGGCCGTCGCCGCGATCCTCACCGAACAGCAGCTCGACGACGCCACGATCGTGACCGCGCTCCTGCACGACACGATCGAGGACACCAAGTCGACCTATCTCGAGATCTCCGAGCGATTCGGCGAAGAGGTCGCGATGCTGGTCGACGGGGTCACCAAGCTGACCAACCTGCAGCTCTCCTCGACCGAGACCAAGCAGGCGGAGAACTTCCGCAAGCTCTTCATGGCGATGTCCAAGGACCTGCGGGTGATCCTGGTCAAGCTCGCCGACCGGCTGCACAACATGCGCACCATCAAGGCCATGCGCGAGGAGAAGCAGCTCCAGAAGGCGCGCGAGACCATGGACATCTATGCGCCGCTCGCCGGCCGCATGGGCATGCAGTGGATGCGCGAGGAGCTCGAGGACCTGGCCTTCCGGGTGATCAACCCCGAGGCCCGGGTCTCGATCATCCGCCGCTTCATCACGCTGCAGCGCGAGGCCGGCGACGTGATCCCGCGGATCACCAACGACATGCGCCACGAGCTCGACGCCGTGGGCATCGAGGCCGAGGTCTTCGGCCGCGCCAAGAAGCCCTATTCGATCTGGCGCAAGATGCAGGAGAAGGAGCTCTCCTTCTCGCGGCTCTCGGACATCTACGGCTTCCGCATCATCACCCGCTCGGAGATGGACTGCTACCGCGCGCTCGGCACCATCCACCGCCGCTGGCGGGCGGTGCCGGGGCGCTTCAAGGACTACGTGAGCCAGCCCAAGTCGAACGGCTACCGCTCGATCCACACCACCGTCTCGGGCCGCGACGGCAAGCGCGTGGAGGTGCAGATCCGCACCCGCCAGATGCACGAGGTTGCCGAGACCGGCGTCGCCGCGCATTGGTCCTACCGTGACGGCGTGCGGGCGCAGAACCCCTTCGCGGTGGATCCGGCGAAGTGGATCGCCTCGCTGACCGAGCAGTTCACCGCCGAGGAGGACCACGACGAGTTCCTCGAGGCGGTGAAGCTCGAGATGTATTCCGACCAGGTCTTCTGCTTCACCCCCAAGGGCGAGGTGGTGAAGCTGCCGAAAGGCGCGACGCCGCTCGATTTCGGCTATGCGATTCACACCCGCATCGGCTCGGCCTGCGTCGGGGCCAAGGTCGACGGAATCCGCGTGCCGCTCTGGACCCGGCTGAAGAACGGCCAGTCGGTGCAGATCATCACCGCCGACGGCCAGACG
This sequence comes from Roseivivax sp., assembly GCF_054552075.1. Classification (NCBI taxonomy): domain Bacteria; kingdom Pseudomonadati; phylum Pseudomonadota; class Alphaproteobacteria; order Rhodobacterales; family Roseobacteraceae; genus Roseivivax; species Roseivivax sp. The sequence continues at coordinate 115,392 of NZ_JBTOLZ010000012.1, read as the reverse complement.
CCGCAGGCGACCTGGCTCGACATCGCCAAGACCGGCAAGGCCAAGTCCGCGATCCGCCGCTCGCTGCGCGAGGCCCGCAAGGGCCGCTTCGTGAAGCTCGGCCGCGAGATCGCCCGCTCGGCCTTCGAACATGTCGGCAAGAAAGCCTCGGACAAGGTGCTGGAGAAGGCCGCCAAGACCCTGCGCCTGGCCGACGGCGAGGCGCTCCTGGCGCGGCTGGGCTCGGCCGAGATTTCCGCCCGCGACGTGGTGGCGGCGGTCTATCCCGACCTCTCGCCCCGGCCCCATTCCGAGGTCGACACCGCCCGGGCGGTCATCGGCCTTGCCCATGACCAGGCGTTTTCCCGCGCCGATTGCTGCCAGCCGCTGCCCGGCGAGCGCATCGTCGGCATCGTCCGCCGCGGCCAGGGGGTGATCGTGCATGCCATCGACTGCCCGAATCTCGTCGAGGTCGAGGACGAGCCCGACCGCTGGCTCGACATCCAGTGGGCCGAGGGGCGGCACCCGGCGGTCTACGATGTGACGCTCGACCTCACGATCGGCAACGACGCCGGTGTCCTGGGACGGATTTGCACGTTGATCGGAGAGCGCAAGGCCAATATCTCCAACCTGCAGTTCCGGGACCGGAAACCCGATTTCTACCGGCTCGACATCAACCTCGAACTCAGCGATGCCGAACACATGCACTCGGTGATCTCGGCGCTGGAGGCGGAAAGCGATGTCGCCCAGGTGGAGCGCAAACGGGACACCGACCGGATAGACCAGGCCCGGACGGCCGCAGAGTAGCTTTGGGGGTAGCCCGCCTTTGGTCTTCAGGCGACGCGAACAGCCACCGGTGTGGAAACGGGCCCTGCGCGCGCTCTGGCCGCAGGGTGGTTGGGGACGTGCGGCGCTGTATATCCGCCACCGCCTGACCCGCCTGCCCGACCCGCCCGACAAGATCGGCCGCGGCATCTTCGCGGGCGTCTTCATGACCTTCACCCCGCTCTACGGGCTGCATTTCTTCCTGGCCGCGCTCCTGGCCTGGGTGCTGCGCGGCAACGTGCTGGCCGGGCTCATGGGCACCTTCTTCGGCAATCCGCTGACCTATGTGCCGATCGCGGTGGTCTCGATGCAGACCGGCAACTGGATCCTCGGAATCGAAAGCGACCCCGAGGACCATCGCGGCATCGGCCAGAAGTTCGCCGCCGCCGGGCGCGACCTCTGGGACAACTTCCTGGCGATCTTCACGCCCGAGAAGGCCGACTGGGCGGACCTGTCGCTTTTCTACGACGATGTCTTCTTCCCCTATCTCGTGGGCGGGGTGATCCCGGGCATCATCGCGGGTCTGATCTGCTACTACATCTCGCTGCCGCTGATCCGGGCCTACCAGAACCGCCGCAGCGGGGTGATCGCCGCCAAGCTCGCGACGCTGAAGGCGAAAAAGCAGAAACAGGCTGACGGCAACGCCTCGGCGGACTAGCTTGCCGTCCGAGGCCGGCTGGAGAGGGCAGAACCCATGGGCAGCGACGAGACAACATTGCGGCTGGGCGTGAACATCGACCACGTGGCCACCCTGCGCAACGCCCGCGGCGGGGCCTACCCCGACCCGGTGCGCGCCGCGAAACTGGCCGAGGCCGCCGGCGCCGACGGCATCACCGCGCATCTGCGCGAGGATCGCCGCCACATCCGCGACGCCGACATCGACGCGCTCATGGCGGCGCTGGCGGTGCCCCTGAACTTCGAGATGGCCGCCACGGTCGAGATGCAGGAGATCGCCCTGCGGCACCGCCCGCATGCGGTCTGCATCGTGCCCGAGAAGCGCGAGGAGCGCACCACCGAGGGCGGGCTCGAGGTGGCGGGCGACAAGGCGCGTCTGGCCGAGTTCATCGAGCCGCTGGCCGCCGTCGGCTGCCGGGTGTCGCTTTTCGTGGCCGCCGACCGCGACCAGATTTCCGCGGCCGCCGAGATCGGCGCCGCGGTGGTCGAGCTGCACACCGGGGCCTATTGCGACTACCACTACGAAGGCCGCTTCGCCGAACGCGACGAGGAGCTGGCGCGCCTGGGCGAGATGGCGCGGCTGGCGCATGGCCTTGGCCTCGAGGTGCACGCGGGCCACGGGCTGACCTTCGACACCGTGACCCCGGTCGCCGCCTTCCCCGAGGTGCGCGAGCTGAACATCGGCCATTTCCTGATCTCCGAGTCGGTCTTTGCCGGGCTCGAGGGCGCGATTTCCGAGATGCGCGCGCTCATGCGCTCGGCGCGGGCCTGATGGCTTCCGGGGTGCGAAGCGCGGCGGGGGCGGCATGGCCCTGACGCCCACCGAGAGCGAGCTGGCGGCGCTCGACCGGGTGATCGCCGAGGCGCGCGCGCTTTATGAGGCGCGCGGCGGCCAAGTGCCGGTCTTCACCGCCGCGGTGGTCAAGGACGGCCAGACCGTCACGCTCGACCGCAACGAGGTCTCCGACAGCTGCGACCCCTCGCGCCACGCCGAGATCGTCGCGCTGGGCCGCGCCGCCGCGGCGCTTGGCGGCACGGATCTGTCGGGGGCGACGCTGGTCGCCTCCATGCAGCCCTGCGAGATGTGCCTCGCGGCGATGCGCTGGGCCGGCATCGACCGGCTGGTCTTCGCCATGACCCAGGAGGCGGCGCCGGACTTCTTCCAGTTCCCCGCGCTCGGGCTCGCCGATTACGCCCGCGCCTCGGGCGGCGCCTTCGACTGGGCCGGCGGCCTGCGGCTCGAGGAGCTGCGCGACATCTACGGGGCGGCGCGATGATCCTCGGCGTCGGCACGGACCTTTGCAACATCGACCGGATCCAGGGCACGCTCGACCGGTTCGGCGACCGGTTCCGCAACCGGGTCTTCACCGAGATCGAGCAGAAGAAGGCCGAACGCCGCGCCGATGTGGCCGGCACCTACGCCAAGCGCTGGGCCGCCAAGGAGGCCTGTTCCAAGGCGCTCGGCACCGGCTTGCGCATGGGCATCGCCTGGAAGGACATGGCGGTCACCAACCTGCGCACCGGCCAGCCGGTCATGCAGGTCACCGGCTGGGCCAAGGACCGCCTGGCCGAGATGACCCCCGAGGGCCACGAGGCGATCATCCACGTCACGCTGACCGACGATCACCCCTGGGCGCAGGCCTTCGTCGTGATCGAGGCCCGCCCGACCCGCGCTTGACTCCCGTGGGCCCGGGCGGCACTTAACCCGCGCAAGAGGCAAAGGGGCAGAGCATGGCAAAGGACGCGTCTTCGGGCGGCTTGTGGGAAACCGTGAAAACGGTGGTCTACGCGCTCTTGATCGCCGGCGTGTTCCGCACGCTGTTCTTCCAGCCGTTCTGGATTCCCTCGGGCTCGATGAAGGACACGCTGCTGATCGGCGACTTCCTCTTCGTGAACAAGATGGCCTACGGCTATTCCTACGCCTCCTGTCCCTCGGTGCGGCTGCCCTCGGTGGGCATCGACATCGACGCGAAGGACATCTGCGGCATCTTCGACGGCGACAACGGCCGGTTCTTGGGCTCCGCGCCCGAGCGCGGCGACATCGTGGTCTTCCGCCACCCGGTCAACGGCTCGGACTTCATCAAGCGGCTGATCGGCCTGCCCGGCGACCGCGTGCAGCTGCGCGACGGCCAGGTCTACCTCAACGGCGAGGCGGTCCCGCTCGAGCGCAACGGCAGCTTCGAGGAACTGGCCGAGCCCCAGGGCCCGAACCGCGTGCGCCCGCGCTGCGCCAACGGCCCCGTGGGCGACGGCGGCACCTGCGTGAAAGAGAAATTCACCGAGACCCTGCCGGGCGGGCTCAGCCATTCGGTGCTGAACATCACCGACCAGGGTTCGGACGACACCCCGGTCTATACCGTCCCCGAGGGGCATTACTTCTTCATGGGCGACAACCGCGACAACTCGGCCGACAGCCGGGTGCCGAATGTCGCCGGCGGCGTCGGCTTCGTGCCGCATGAGAACCTCGTCGGCCGGGCCGACCGGGTGATCTTCTCCTCGGCGGGCAGCTCGATGCTGTTCTTCTGGACCTGGCGCGGCGACCGCTTCTTCGAGGCGCTCGAGTGAGCCGATCGGCGGAACTCTCCGAGCTCGAAGGCCGGATCGGGCTGCGCTTCGACCGGGTGGACCTCCTGCGCGAGGCGCTGACCCATGGCTCGGCCTCGAGCCCCGGGCGCGACGACAACCAGCGGCTCGAATTCCTCGGCGACCGGGTGCTGGGCCTGGTCATGGCCGAGGCGCTTCTCGAACGTGACCGCGCCGCCGCCGAAGGCCAGCTCGCCCCGCGCTACAACGCGCTGGTCCGCAAGGAAACCTGCGCCGAGGTGGCCCGCGAGTTCGGCATCGGCGACGCGCTGAAGCTCGGCCGCTCGGAGCGGCTCTCGGGCGGGCGGCGGAAGATGGCGCTTCTGGGCGACGCCATGGAGGCGGTGATCGCCGCGGTCTACATCGACCAGGGTTTCGAGACCGCCAAGGACTTCGTGCTGCGGCTCTGGGGCCAGCGCATCGACAGCGTCGAGACCGACGCCCGCGACCCCAAGACCGCGCTGCAGGAATGGGCCCAGGCGCGCGGGCTGCCGCCGCCGGCCTATGTCGAGACCGCGCGCTCGGGCCCCGACCACCAGCCGATCTTCACCATCGAGGCGCGGCTCGAAAGCGGCGAGACCGCCGAGGCCAGCGCCGGATCGAAACGCCAGGCCGAGCAGAGCGCGGCCAAGGCCCTTCTGGACGCGCTCGAAGGCGGGGCATGAGCCCCAACCTGCAAGGCAGCCTCTTCATGGTGGCGGCCATGCTGGGCTTCGCCATCGAGGACGCTCTGTTCAAGGCCGCGGTGGCGGGCATCTCGCCGGGGCTCGGCACCTTCTTCTTCGGGGTGATCGGCCTGACGATCTACGCGGGCCTCGTGCGCCGCGCCGGCGAGCGGGTCTGGACCCGCGCCTATCTGTCGAAAACCCTGCTGGTGCGCTCGGGCTTCGAGGTCATGGGCCGGCTCTTCTTCGCGCTGGCGCTGGCCTTCGCGCCCCTTTCGGTGACCTCGGCGATCCTGCAGGCGGCGCCCCTGGTGGTGACGCTGGGCGCGGCGCTGGTCCTCGGCGAAAAGGTCGGGCCGATGCGCTGGACGGCCATGGCGGTGGGCTTCGCGGGCGTGCTTCTGATCCTGCGCCCGACGCCCGCGGGCTTCGAGGCCAGCGCGCTTTTCGCGGTGCTGGCGATGATCGGCTTTGCCTGCCGGGATCTCGCCACCCGCGCCAGCCCGCCGGAGATCTCGGCGATGCAGCTCGGCATTCCGGGCTTCCTGACGGTGACGGCAGCGGGGCTGGTGATCCTGGCCTTCGAGCCCGGCGCGCCGTCGCTGCCCACGGGCTCCTCGGCGCTGCTGATCCTGGCGACCGGCGTCACCGGGGTCTGCGCCTATACCGCGCTGACCCGGGCGATGCGCAGCGGCGATGTCGCGGTGGTGGCGCCCTTCCGCTATTCCCGGCTGCTTTTCGCGCTGGTCATCGCGGTCCTGGTCTTCGCCGAGACGCCGGACGCGCCGATGCTGGCCGGGGCGGCGCTGATCGTGGGGTCTGGCCTCTTCACGCTCTGGCGCTCGGACCGGGCCGCGCGGGCCGCCCGCGCCGCACGCTCGAGCTGAGCCGATCGGGTCGGGCCGTCCGGCCCCGCGCTGCCAGCTCTGGCCAAGCGGTTCCAACCGCCCGTCACGACCTCGCCCCGCGCGCAGATCCAGCGACCCTTCCGGGCCCGGCGCCGTGCGCCCTCGCTGACCTGCTCCAACCGCGTCCGGCCGCGCCCTAGTTCAACCGCTCCAACCGCCCCTTCCGGGCGACGATGTTCTTGTAGTCCCATTGCACCGCCCGCGCCTCGGCGAGCCAGGCTTTCAGGGCCCCGAGGTCGATCTCGCCCACCGCCGTGTAGCGCCGCTCGGCGGCCTTGAAGTTGCCGGTCGCCTCCAGCCCCGGCGTCTCGAAGCCCTGGCCGCTCCAGAACATCAGCCGCAGCGCGTCGCGCAGGCGGCTGTAGCCCACCACCGGGTTGTCGGCGAGGAACCAGACCGGATGGGCATGCCAGATCCGCCCCTGGGCCTCGGGCAGCACCTCCGAGATCGTCTCGCGCAGCACCGCGCAGATCGCCTGGTCGCCGGGGGCGAGGCGCGCGTGATAGGCGGAGATCATGTCCCGTGGCATGGCCCCAGTCTAACCGCTTCGCGCGCGGAAATCCCGCCTTTCGCGACACCGGGGCCTCTGGCCAGCGACATTGGCTTCCGCTAGAAGGCACATCTTGAGTTTCAGGAGACTGCCCATGACCACCCGCGCCGGTTTCATCGCCCTCATCGGCGAGCCCAATGCGGGCAAGTCGACGCTGACCAACCGCATGGTGGGCGCCAAGGTGTCGATCGTCACCCACAAGGTGCAGACCACCCGCACGCGCATCCGCGGTGTCTCCATCGAGGACGACGCCCAGCTGATCTTCGTCGACACCCCCGGCCTCTTCAAGCCGCGCCGCCGGCTCGACCGCGCCATGGTCGCCGCCGCCTGGGGCGGGGCCGCCGATGCCGACATCGTGGTGCTGCTGGTCGAGGCCCACCGCGGCGTGACCGAGGGCGTCGAGGCGATCCTCGAAGAGCTCGACACCGTCGGCCACGGCCGCCCCGTGGCGCTGGCGATCAACAAGATCGACCGGGTGAAGGCCGAGACGCTGCTGGCGCTGTCCAAGGCGCTGAACGACCGCTTCACCTTCGCCGAGACCTTCATGATCTCGGCCGAGAAGGGCTACGGCGTCGATGACCTGCGGACCTGGCTGGGCCAGACCCTGCCCGAGGGGCCCTGGCTCTATCCCGAGGACCAGATCGCCGATCTGCCGATGCGCATGATCGCCGCCGAGATGACCCGCGAGAAGCTGACCCTGCGGCTGCACCAGGAGCTGCCCTACCAGCTCACCGTGGAGACCGAGAGCTGGCAGGAGCGCAAGGACGGCTCGGCCCGCATAGACCAGGTGATCTACGTCAGCCGCGACGGCCACAAGGGCATCGTGCTGGGCCACCGGGGCGAGACGGTGAAAGCGATCTCCAAGGCCGCGCGCGAGGAGCTCGAGGAGTTCCTGGGCCGCCGGGTGCATCTCTTCGTGCAGATCAAGGTGCGCGAGAAGTGGCTCGAAGAGGCCGAGCGCTATTCCGAGATGGGTCTCGACTTCCGCGACGGCGATGGCTGAACCCCGGCTGACGGCGCGCTTCTGGGTCGATGCCTACCGGCGGCGGCTGGCGCTGATGGACATCCCCTGTTTCGTGGTCGCCCATGGCGACGACACCGCGGGCGCGGTGCTGGTGAAGCTCTCCACCCTCGACGGGCGGGCGCGGGCCTTCACCCGGGCCTTCGACCTTCAGACCGGCGCGCGCATCTGGACCGAGCTGACCGCCGGCCCCGAGGGCGAGGTCGACGCCGCGATCTCGCGCCAGCGCGGCTTCGACCCGGACCTCTGGGTGATCGAGGTCGAGGACCGCGAAGGCCGCCACCAGCTCGACGCCGAGGGGTTGGGCTGAGCGTTTGGCGGCGGACTGCGGGGCGGGATCGCCTCGCCCGCAGGCCAGGACGTGACAGCGCCGTCGCGCTCCTCAGCTCCAAACGGGCCGACCTTTGGAGCCAGCGCGCAGCTCCCCCGGTCGCAACCGCCCGCGCGTCACTCCCGCCGCCCACCAGAGCCGCACGCCTCCCAGCAACCAGAGTCCCCAAACTCCTGCCCGCCAAAGCCCAAAGCCTCCCAACCACCAAATCCGCCACACCGCCCCTCGCCGATCCCCCCTTGCGCCCGGGCCCGGCGCATCCGACCTTGCCCTCATGGACTGGCGCGACACCGGCATCCTTCTTTCCGCCCGCCGCCACGGCGAGACCTCGGCGATCCTCGAGGTCTTCACCCGCGCGCATGGCCGCCACATGGGCGTCCTGCGCGGCGCCAGCTCGCGCCGGCTCGCCGCCGCCCGCCAGCCCGGGGCCGAGCTCGACCTCGCCTGGCGCGCCCGGCTCGAGGACCACATCGGCACATATACCGTCGAGCTGAACCGCTCGCGCGCGGCGGTGGCCATGGGCGACCCGCTGGCGCTTGCGGGGCTGAACGCGCTGACCGCGCTTCTCTCCTTCACCCTGCCCGAACGCGAGGCCCATCCCGACCTCTACACCCGCACCGGCACGCTGCTCGAACTGCTGGCCCAGCCCGAGCTCTGGCCGCTGGCCTACCTGCGCTGGGAGATGGCGCTGCTCGACGAGATGGGCTTCGGCCTCGACCTCAGCCAATGCGCCGCCACCGGGCGCGCCAACGACCTGGCCTATGTCTCGCCCAAGACCGGGCGGGCGGTCTCGCGCTCGGGTGCGGGCGACTGGGCGCCGCGGCTCCTGCCCCTGCCCGAGGTCATGCTGGGCGCCGGCCCCGGCGATGACGCCGAGGTCCTGACCGCGCTTGGCACCACCGGGCATTTCCTGGCCCACCACCTGGCGCCCTCGCTCGGCGAGAAGCCCCTGCCGCCCGCGCGGGCGCTGTTTCTCGACCGGCTGGCGCGCCGCGCCCGGGAGACGGACTGACATGCCGCTTTTCCACGGCCCCAAGGCAGGATAGGACAGGCACATGCGTTGGACCCTGCCGAATATCCTCACCGTTCTGCGCCTCGCCGCCGCGCCCGGCGTCGCGGTGATGTTTCTCTATTTCGCCCGCCCCTTCGCCGATTGGTGCGCGCTGATTCTCTTCATGGGGGCGGCGATCACCGATTGGTTCGACGGCTACCTGGCCCGCGCCTGGGGCGCGGAGACCAAGCTCGGGGCCATGCTCGACCCGATCGCCGACAAGGCCATGGTGGTGATCGCGCTCATGGTGATCGTGGGCTATTCCTCCTATTCGCCCTGGCTGGTGCTGCCGGCCACCGTGATCCTCTTCCGCGAGGTCTTCGTCTCGGGGCTCCGGGAATACCTCGGCGACACCGCCGGCACGCTGAAGGTGACCCGGCTCGCCAAGTGGAAGACCACGCTGCAGATGGTCGCCATCGCGGTGCTCTTCGCCCAGGGCATCTTCGAGCATTACCTCGTCGCCTCGACCTACGGGATGGACCAGGCGCTGGTGCAGTCGATCCTCGCGGGCGAGACGCCGGACGAGCTGGGCCTCGGCTGGAAGGAGACCGGCATGATCTGGACCGGCAACCTGGGGCTGCTGCTCCTCTGGGTCGCGGCGGTGCTGACCGCGATCACCGGGCTCGATTATTTCCGCAAGGCCCTGCCCCACCTGACGGAGGACCGCTGATGGATGTGCTCTATTTCGCCTGGTTGCGCGAACGCATCGGCGCGCCCAAGGACCACGTCGAGACACAGGCCGCCACGGTCAACGAACTGGTGGAGGAGCTGCGCGCCCGCGAGGAGCGCTACGCCTTGGCCTTCGCCGATCTCTCCGCGCTGCGCGTGGCGCTCGACCAGGAGCTCGCCGATTTCGACGCCCCGCTCGCGGGCGTGCGCGAGGTCGCCTTCTTCCCGCCGATGACGGGCGGCTGATGCGGATCCTGGTGCAGGAGAGCCCCTTCGACTTCGCCGCCGAGGCCGAGGCTTTCGCCAAGGGCCGCGCCGATCTCGGCGCCGTGGTGACCTTCAGCGGCCAGGTCCGCGACAGCGGCGGGCTCGCGCGGATGGAGATCGAGCACTACCCTGGCATGACCGAGAAAGCCCTGCGCGGCATCGCCGAGGAGGCCCGCAGCCGCTGGTCGCTCGGCGAGGTGCTGGTGATCCACCGCCACGGCCGACTGCTGCCCGGCGAGCGCATCATGATGGTCGCCACCGCCGCCCGCCACCGCCGCGACGCCTTCGAGGCCGCGGAGTTCCTGATGGACTACCTGAAGTCCCGCGCGCCGTTCTGGAAGAAGGAACACTTCGCCGAAGGCGCCGCCTGGGTCGAGGCGAAGGACGAGGACGAGGACGCGCTGACCCGCTGGTGAGCGGCGGGGCGGTGATGGGCGGAGAGGCACTCGTCCGGCGGTGAGCCCCGCCGTCGCGACCCCGCCGATGTGCTCCGCGCCGCGCTCCCACGCGCCACAGGTCAAACCCCACGCGCCAAACCGCCACCACCCAGCCAATCAAAAGCGCACCGCGCCCACCAGGGCGCCACCCCCAGCCCCTTCAGCTTGGCCAAAATACCTCGGGGGTGAATGCGGGCCGCAAAGGCCCGCAGAGGGGGCAGCGCCCCCTGCAACGGTCCGGGGGGCCACAAGCCCCCAGGACCCGCCCAAGGCGCTTTCACAAAGCGCCACGGGCCAGACATGCCCCCGCGCCCCAAAGGCGCGGGGACCGCCGGATCAAAAAACCGACCCGACCCCGCGCTCAAAACGCATTGGTCAGCCCCGCCCCAAGGCTCAGGTCGCGATAGCCATAGGCCTCGATCGAGCTTTCCCGCCGGGCCGCGCCGAGGTCGACGTAGGGTGAAAACCGCCCGAGCAGCACCACGTCGGTCTTCTCGATGCGCATCTCCACCCCGTATTCGGTCTCGATGCGCCGCTCGGACAGCCCCGCCGTGGGCTCTTCCTGGCGGAAGCCCTGCAGGTAGACCTCGGGCGCGACGCGCCAGCCGCCGGCGAACTCCTTGCTGTAGCCCAGCCGCAGCTCGGCGAAATCATAGGCCTGGCTCGGGTCCTCGGCGTTCTGGCGCTGGTAGCTGCCCTCGAGCGAGAGCTGCGCGCGGCCTTCGAGCGGCCGGGCCACCTCCAGCGCGATCTGCCCGCGCGTGGCCTCCTGGTCGCCCTCGCGGCCGAAGCGCACCTCCTGCAGCCCGGCCTCGAGGGTGGTCCGCAGCCCGCTGGCGCGCTGGAAGCTGACGCCGCTGCGCATCCCCACGCGGGTCTCGGAGAGGTCATGCGCCGCCCAGGAGCGTCCCGCCGTGGCCTCGACGAAGACCGTGCGCTGCGGCCAGGTGAACTGCAGCCCGAGCGCCAGGTCGCCGCTCTCGCGGTCGTAGGTCTCGCCTTCGGTCTGGTAGAGGTCGCCCTCGATCTGCGCATAGGCCGCGGCCCCGGCGTCGCCCGGCGCGAGCTCCAGCGCCCATTGCCGGCGCAGCCCGCCCTCGAGCGCCAGCCCGGTGTCGGGCGGGGCTTCGCGGTCCATCTCGAAGACCAGGGTCTGGCCGCCGAAGGTCACCTCGATCTCGTCGGTGTCATAGGCGCGCCCGGCGCCCGGTGGGGCCTCGAAGCCCAGGGTGAAATCCAACCGCCAGCCGCGGCGATCGTCGATCTCGCGGATGTAGCGCAACACGCGTGCGCGAACCGGATCGGGCAGCCCGCCGCCCGAGAGCACGAGGCGGAACTCGTCGCGGGCCTGACCGAACCGCCCGGCCTCGAAAAGCGCCCGCGCCAGTTCGAGACGCACGCGGACAAGGCTCGGGTCCTCGGCCAGGAGCGCCCGGAGCCGCCGCGCGGCGCTCTGGGGCCGGCCCTCTGCCATGGCGCGCAACGCGCCCTGGAACTCGGCCTCCATCTGCCCCGGCGCCCGGGCGGGCGTGGCGGCACTGGCCTGGGCCTCCGCCCGCATCGGCAGGGCGGTCGTGAAAACAGCGGCCGCCAGGGCGGCCGCTGTCAGAATGCGCAGGGCGTTCACGGCTGCTGGACCCCGCCGAAGGCGCCGATGTAGCCGTTGTCGTTCGCGTCCATCACGAAGGTGCCGCCGACTTCTTCCGCCTCGGGGCCGTAGAAGCGGCCGGTGACGGTGCCCGAGACGTCACCCTGGGACGTGGCCTCGAAGCTTGCCCGGTTCAGCTGACCGGTGGCGGTGAAGTCGAGGTCGCTGAGCGAGGTGGTGCCCGAGCTGGTGTTGCTGCTGTTCACGGTGATTGCCGAGAAATCGGTCGTCACTTCGATGTCCGAGGTGGTTTCGAAGACATTGCCGTCCGCGTCAGCGGTCTGACCGTAGCTCTGGCCGTTGTAGGTCGCCGAAGCGTCATCGTCCGGCAGCTGGCTCGCCATGGTGTAGGAGCCGAAGGAGCCGACGCCGGCCGAACCCGACAGGCCATCCACACCGGTCTGCCATGCGCCGAAGCTCTGGTATTCGAGGCCCTGCCCTTCGGGATCGGCGAAGACCGCTGCGACGCCGCGATCTTCGTCGATCGCCACGATGGTGTCGCCGTCGGTGGTGATCTCGCCGCCGTCAGCGGTGTCGACGACGAAGTCGCCCTTGGAGTTGCGGACCCAGATCTTGGTGGCTTCGCCGGTTTCAGCGTCCCAGGTGACGTCGATCACGGCGCGGTTTTCGGTTTCCGGCTCACGGGTCACTTCCACGTCGCCGTTCTCGTCCGCGGCGAAGTCCGCCGAGGTCACCTGGCCCGCGGCGCGATAGGTGCCGCCGTCTTCCTGGGAGGCCTGGAAAGACTTGAATGCCGGCTGTTCGGGCAGGACTGCGGGGCTATCGGAGCTGCTCCCGCCACCGGTGCTGCAGGCCGCAAGAAGAGAGAGCGCGGAAGCGCCCAGAATAAGAACTCGCATGTATTCCTCGTTCACGTTGCTTGAATAACGCCGGTCTCATGGCACAAAAAATCGTGCCTCCGGATCAATTCCGGAGCGGGGTTTTCTTTATTGTTCTGGAAATCCCGCTTTTCTTTCCGACGCGCCCGGTGAGCCCGAGCAATCGCAAAGAACCACAAGCGAAAGTAGAGTGTAAACCCCGGTGCATTTGAATTTTTCAATTGCCCGGATTTGCATATCCGCAATAAAAACAATCGTTTATGCGAATATCAATATAAAACAATTCTTGAATTAGAGTGATAAATCCATGCAATTATTTATTTGCGTATTCTTGAATACGCAGATCCAAAAACCGCAAATCCCCGCCATCACCAATAACAAAAACACTCACCACCCGGGCGCACCCACAAAAGCCCGCGCCACGACCAGCCCCTTCAGCTTGGCCAAAATACCTCGGGGGTGAATGCGGGCCGCACAGGCCCGCAGAGGGGGCCGCGCCCCCTCAACCGGTCCGGGGGGCCACAAGCCCCCAGGACCCGCCCAAGGCGCTTTCACAAAGCGCCGCGGGCCAGACATGCCCCCGCGCCCCAAAGGCGCGGGGACCGCCGGATCACCGGCTTATCAGCGGGACACCACCCATCACGCCGGGGCGAAGAGCCCCTGCGCCTTGGCTTCTGCCATGGCCTCGTCGAGGCTCTTCCAGGCGCGGGCGATCAGCGCGTCGATCTCCTCGCGGGAGATCACCAGGGGCGGCGAGATGATCATCCGGTCGCCGACGTGGCGCATCACCAGGTTGTTGGCGAAGCAGCGCTCGCGGCAGAGGTAGCCGACGGTGCCGCCCTCGCCCTTGAAGGCGGCGCGCGCGCTCTTGTCGGGCGTCAGCGCCAGCGAGCCCATCATGCCGACGATCTTCGCCTCGCCCACCATCGGGTGTTCGCCCAGGCTCTTGAAGCGCTCCTTGAGGTAGGGGCCGGTGTCCTCGCGGACGCGGGTCACCACGCCTTCCTCGTCGAGGAGGCGCAGGTTCTCCAGCGCCACGGCGGCGGCCACGGGATGGCCTGAATAGGTGTAGCCGTGGTTGAACTCGCCGCCGCCGATGACCGAGGCCACCTCGGAGGAGACGATCGAGCCGCCGATCGGCTGGTAGCCCGAAGAGAGCCCCTTGGCCACGGTCATGATGTCGGGCGCGAGGTCCAGCGTCTGCGAGCCGAACCAGTTGCCGGTGCGCCCGAAGCCGCAGATCACCTCGTCGGCGATCAGCAGGATGCCGTAGTGCTTCACGATGCGCGAGACCTCGGGCCAGTAGGTCTCGGGGGCGACGATCACCCCGCCGGCGCCCTGCACCGGCTCGGCGATGAAGGCCGCGACGTTCTCGGGGCCGAGCTCGAGAATCTTCTCCTCGAGCTGGCGGGCGCGGGCGAGGCCGAATTCCTCGGGGCTCATCTCGCCGCCCTCGGCCCACCAGTTGGGCTGGTCGATGTGGTGCACATCGGGGATCGGCAGGCCGCCCTGGGCGTGCATGCCCTTCATGCCGCCCAGCGAGCCGGAGCCCACGGAGGAGCCGTGATAGGCGTTCCAGCGCGAGATGATCGCCTTTTTCTGCGGCTCGCCCTTCATCTCCCAATAGGTGCGCACCATGCGGATGTTGGTGTCATTGGCCTCGGAGCCCGAGCCCGCGAAGAAGACGTGGTTCAGATCGCCCGGCGCCAGCTCCGCCAGCTTCTCGGCCAGCCGGATCGCGGGCACGTGGCTGGTCTGGAAGAAGGTGTTGTAGAAGGGCAGCTCGGCCATCTGCCGGGCGGCGGCATCGACCAGCTCCTGCCGGCCGTAGCCGATGTTCACGCACCAGAGCCCGGCCATGCCGTCGAGGATGCGGTTGCCCTCGCTGTCGGTCAGCCAGCAGCCCTCGGCCGAGGTGATGATCCGCGCGCCCTTGCGGCCAAGCTCGGCCCCATGGGTGAAGGGATGCATGTGATGCGCCGCGTCGAGCGCCTGAAGCTCGGCGGTGGGAACGGTGTTGGTGAGCTGGGCCATGGGCGCGCCTCTCTGGTCTCAGGGGAGTGCGCCCAAAATATGATCAAATTCCGCGCTGTCAATCTTGCGGGCACGCGCGCGGTCACTCCCGCAGTCAGCTACGCGGGCACTCGCGCGGTCAGCCACGCGGGCACTCCCGCGGTCAGCCCCGCAGTCAGCCGCGCGCAGGCGGGACGGCCCGGGGGCCGAGCCCCTCGGCGATCTGCTCCATGCCCTGCAGCACGTCTTCGTCCATGGCCCGGGCGGCGGCCTCGGGGGCGCCGGCCTCGAGCGCGGCGATCAGCTCCTTGTGGCGGTCGGGCAGCCCTTCGGTGCCGAAACGCCCGCAGACCACCCGCAGCGAGGGGCCGAAGCGCAGCCAGAGCCCGTCGACCAGCCCGGTCAGGATCGCCGCGCCGGCAAACCCGTTCAGCGTGGCGTGGAAATGGTGGTTGCCGGTCAGATAACCGCCGACGTCGCCCCGGGCGATGGCGGCGTCGAGCGCGGCGTCGATCTCGCGCAGGCGGGTGATGCCCGCGGCGTCGATCCGGGCGGTGGCGCGGCGGGCAAGCTCGGGCTCCAGCGCCCGGCGCGCCACGGTCAGCTCCTCCAGCGCCTCGGCGTCCAACTCGGGCACCGCGATGCGCCGGTTGCCGCGGAAATCCAGCGCCCCTTCGGCGGTGAGCCGGCGCAGCGCCTCGCGCACCGGCGTCATGCCCGCGTCCAGAACCTCGGTCAGCCCCTGGATGGTCACCGCCTGCCCCGGCGCCAGCTCGCCGAACAGAATCATGTCGCGCAGCTGGCGGTAGACCTGTTCGTGCACCGGCAGCCGCGCCGCGCCCGGGGTCTCCGCCTGATCTGCCGAAGTCTTCATCTCCGCCCTCATCCTGCCGTGATGCCCGCCTGCCGGGCAATGCGGCCCATCTTGCACGGGCGCCGCACTGGTGAAAACATCCCAATGTTGCGAGGTGCCGCCGAATTTGATCAAAATAAAACGGTCAGAGCGGACAGACCGCCTCGGCATGATGGGAGAATGAAGAATGACTGCGAAACTGATGACCGGCGCCGCGGCGCTTGCGCTTGTCGCCGGATCCGCGCTCGCGCAGGAGGTCCGGGTCTACAACTGGTCCGACTACATCGACGAGGATCTCCTGACCGAGTTCGAGGAAGAAACCGGGATCGACCTGATCTACGACGTCTTCGATTCGAACGAGGTGCTCGAGACCAAGATGCTGGCGGGCTCCTCGGGCTATGACGTGGTGGTTCCCTCGGGCACCTTCCTGCAACGCCAGATCCAGGCCGGCGCCTTCCAGAAGCTCGACAAGTCGAAGCTGCCCAACCTCGACAACATGTGGGATGTGGTCGCCGAGCGCACCGCCACCTACGACCCGGGCAACGAATATTCGATCAACTACATGTGGGGCACCACCGGTATCGGCGTGAACGTCGGCAAGGTGCAGGAGCTTCTGGGCGAGGATGCCCCGATCTCCTCCTGGGACCTGGTCTTCGACCCCGCCAACATGGAGAAGCTGGCCAGCTGCGGCGTGCATTTCCTCGACGCCCCCGCCGAGATGATCCCCGCGGCGCTGAACTACATCGGCGAGAACCCCGACAGCCATGACCCCGATGTCATCGCCAAGGCCGGCGACGTCTTCGAGAAGGTCCGCCCGCACATCCAGAAGTTCCATTCCTCGGAATACATCAACGCGCTGGCCAACGGCGACATCTGCGTGGCGGTCGGCTGGTCCGGCGACATCCTGCAGGCCCGCGACCGCGCTGCCGAGGCCGAAAACGGCGTCGAGATCGCCTATAACGCGCCGGACGAGGGCGCGCAGATGTGGTTCGACCAGATGGCGATCCCCACCGATGCGCCCAACCCCGAGGCGGCCCATACCTTCCTGAACTTCATCATGGAGGCCGAGAACATGGCGCAGGCCTCGAACTACGTCTACTACGCCAACGGCAACAAGGCCGCCCAGGCGCATCTGAACGAGGACGTGATCGGCGATCCGGCGATCTATCCCTCCGAGGCGGCACTGGACAATCTCTTCACCACGACGCCCTATCCGCCGCGCGTGCAGCGCACGGTGACCCGGCTCTGGACCGAGATCAAATCGGGCGTCTGAGCCCAGCCTCCGGCCCGCGCCCCATCCCGGCGGCGCGGGCCTCGTCTTGTCCGACAATCAGGATAGCTACATGAGCCAGACCGTCTTCGCCCCCTGGGAAAACCCGGAGGAAGAGCCGCTGATCCGGTTCCGCAACGTGACCAAGCGGTTCGGCGATTTCACCGCCATCGACGATCTGACGCTCGACATCTACACCCGCGAGTTCTTCGCCCTGCTGGGCCCCTCGGGCTGCGGCAAGACCACGATGATGCGGATGCTGGCGGGCTTCGAGGCGCCGAGCGACGGCACCATCCTGCTGTCCGGCCAGGACATCGCGCCGATCCCGCCGAACCGGCGCGCGGTGAACATGATGTTCCAGAGCTACGCGCTCTTTCCGCATCTTTCGGTCTGGGAGAACATCGCCTTCGGGCTGAAGCGCGAATCCCAGGACCGCGAGGCCATCGCCGCCCGCGTCGAGGAGATGCTGCGTCTCACCCGGCTGACCAAGTTCGCCAAGCGCAAGCCGCACCAGATTTCCGGCGGCCAGCGCCAGCGCGTGGCCCTGGCGCGCAGCCTCGCCAAGGCGCCGAAGCTCCTGCTTCTGGACGAGCCGCTCGGCGCGCTCGACAAGAAGCTGCGCGAGCAGACCCAGTTCGAGCTGATGGACATCCAGGAGAAGACCGGCACCACCTTCGTCATCGTGACCCACGACCAGGAAGAGGCGATGACCGTGGCCAGCCGGGTCGCAGTCATGGACGAGGGCAAGCTGATCCAGGTCGCCACGCCGGACGTGATCTACGAGGCGCCCTCTTCGGTCTATGTGGCCGATTTCATCGGCGACGTGAACATCGTCGAGGGCCGCGGCACCCGCGAGGGCGAGCGCATCCGCCTCGACTGGGCCGAGGGCCAGCCGCCGATCTGGGGCACCCCGCGCGGCGCGCTCTCGACCGACCGGGCGGTCTATTTCGCCATCCGCCCCGAGAAGGTCTCGATCTCCAAGGAAAAGCCCGCCGACCGGCGCAACATGCTCGAGGGCGAGGTCGTCGACATCGCCTATCTCGGCAATATCTCGACCTATCACGTCCAGCTCGCCAACGGGCAGATGATGAAGGCCCAGACCGCCAACACCCGGCGGCTCGCCAACCGCGACATCACCTGGGAGGACCGGGTCTGGCTCTCCTTCACCGAAACCGCCGGCATCCTGCTGGAGCACTGAGCCATGCGCCGCCTGTTCCTCATCGCCGTGCCCTACATCTGGCTTCTGGCGCTGTTCCTGGTGCCCTTCGCCATCGTGCTGAAGATCGCGCTTTCGGACATCGCGCTGGCGATCCCGCCTTACACGCCGACGCTCGACCTCTCCGAGGGCTGGGCCGGCATCCGCGCTTTCCTCTCGGGGCTCGACTTCGAGAACTTCGTCTTCCTGACCACCGATGACCTCTACTGGCGGGCCTATCTTTCCTCGCTGAAGATCGCGGCGGTGGCCACGGTGATCACGCTCCTGATCGGCTATCCGATCGCCTATGCCATGGCCCGGGCCGCGCCCGAATGGCGGCCGACGCTCCTGATGCTGGTGATCCTGCCGTTCTGGACCTCCTTCCTGATCCGGGTCTACTCCTGGATGGGGATCCTCTCCTCGGAAGGGGTGCTGAACCAGTTCCTGATGGCGCTGGGGCTGATCGACACGCCGCTGCAGATCCTCTCGACCAATACCGCGGTCTATATCGGCATCGTCTACACCTATCTGCCCTTCATGATCCTGCCGATCTACGCGACGCTCGAGAAGATGGACGACTCCCTGCTCGAGGCCGCCGAGGACCTGGGCTGCTCCCGGCTCGAGGCCTTCTGGCTGGTGACCATCCCGCTGTCGAAGGGCGGCATCATCGCCGGCTGCTTCCTGGTGTTCATCCCGACCATCGGGGAATTCGTGATCCCCTCGCTCCTGGGCGGCTCGGACACGCTGATGATCGGCAAGGTCCTCTGGGAAGAGTTCTTCTCCAACCGCGACTGGCCGGTGGCCAGCGCCGTGGCGATCATCCTGCTGATGATCCTGATCGTGCCGATCGTGCTGTTCCAGCGCAACGAGCAGAAGGCACGGGAGGCCGAGGGATGAGACGCTTTTCCTGGTTCAACGCGACCTCGCTGACGCTGGGCTTCGCCTTCCTCTACCTGCCGATGATCCTGCTGGTGATCTACAGCTTCAACGCCTCGAAGCTGGTCACCGTCTGGGCGGGCTTCTCGACCCGCTGGTATGGCGAGCTTTTCGCCGACCAGGAGTTCCTCGACGCCGCCTGGGTGACGATCCGCGTCGCGGTCTTCTCCTCGACCATCGCCACGGTGCTGGGCACCATGGCGGCCACGGTCATGGTGCGCGCCGGGCGCTTCGCCGGTCGGACGCTGTTCTCGGGGATGATCTACGCGCCGCTGGTCATGCCCGAGGTGATCACCGGCCTGTCGCTGCTCCTGCTGTTCATCGGCATCGGGCTCGACCGGGGGATCTTCACCATCGTGCTGGCGCATACGACCTTCTCGATGTGCTACGTCTCGGTGGTGGTCTCCTCGCGGCTCGCCACCTTCGACCGCGCGCTCGAGGAGGCGGCGCTGGACCTCGGCTGCTCGCATTTCCAGGCCTTCCGGCTGGTGACCCTGCCGATCATCGCGCCGGCGGTGATCTCGGGGTGGCTCCTGGCCTTCACCCTCTCGCTCGACGACCTGGTGATCGCGAGCTTCACCACCGGGCCCTCGGCCACGACGCTGCCGATCAAGATCTTCTCGGCGGTCAGGCTGGGCGTCAGCCCGCAGATCAACGCGCTGTCGACGCTGATGATCGCCATCGTGACGGTTGGGGTGATCACCGCCTCGCTGATCTCCAAGCGCGCCGCCGTCGCCCAGGCCCGCGACGAACAGGCCGCGGCCCGCGCCACCGCATGAGGCGGCTCTACGAGCCCGCGGCCTACGGGCCCGCCCCCGGCTGCTTCTGGGCCGAGGGGGTCGCGCCGCCCGACTGGCCCAGCCTTGCGGGCGCGCATCAGACCGACGTGGCGGTGATCGGCGGCGGCTACACCGGGCTCACCGCCGGGCTCTCCCTGGCCGAGGCGGGCACCGACTGCCTCCTCCTCGAGGCCGAAGCCCCGGGCTGGGGCGCCTCGGGGCGGAACGGCGGCTTCTGCTGCCTCGGCGGCGCCAAGGCGCCCGAGGCGCTCCTGCGCCGCCGCTTCGGGGCTGAGGGGCTGGCCGAATGGCACGCCACCCAGGCCGCCTCGATCGAGACCGTCGCCGGGCTGATCGCGCGCCACGGCATCACCTGCGACACCCATTCGCGCGGCGAGACGCAGCTCGCCCACAATCCGCGCGCCGCCCGGGGCTTCGAGGCCGAGGCCCGCGCCACCGAAGCCGCCTATGGCGTGACGCCCGAGATCCTGCCCGCCGAAGCGCTGCCAGGCGCGGGCCTCGGCGGCGGCTTCCACGGCGCGCTGACCACGCCTCTGGGTTTCGCGCTGCATCCAAGGAAATACCACCACGGCCTGGCCCGCGCCGCGACAAAGGCGGGGCTCCGCGCCTTTGGGTCCAGCCCGGTCATCACGCTCACCCGCGACGGCGCGGGCTGGCGGCTGGACACGCCCCACGGCCAAGTCCGCGCCAAATCCGTGCTGATCGCCACCAACGGCTATTCCTCCGAGGACCTGCCGGACTGGCTCGCGGGCCGCACCCTGCCGGTGCAAAGCTCGATCATCCTCACCCGCCCGCTCGAGGCCGCCGAGGCCGAGGCCCAGGGCTGGCACTCCGACCAGATGTGCTACGACAGCCGCGAGCTCTTGCATTACTTCCGCCGCCTGCCGGACGGGCGCTTCCTCTTCGGGATGCGCGGCGGGCTGCATGCGACGCCGCGCGCCCAGGCGCGGATCGCGCGGAAGATCCGCCGCGATTTCGCGCGGCTCTTCCCGGCCTGGTCTCACGTCGAGATCACCCACGAATGGTCCGGGCTCGTTTGCCTGATGGCCAATCTGACGCCCTTCGCCGGCCCGGTGCCGGAGCATCCCGGCCTCTTCGCCGCGCTGGGGTATCACGGCAACGGCGTCGCCATGGCGAGCCACCTCGGCAGGGAGGTCGCACGGAAGATCCTCTCGCCCGAGACGACGCTGCCCCGCGCCGTCGCCGCGCCGCCGCGTCGCTTCCCGCTCGGCCGCTTCCGCCGCGCCCTGCTCGCCCCCGCCTATCTCGCCGCCGAAACGCTGGGCCTCTGAGCCGCGGCAGAGGCGCGCGCCGCTCGGGCACCCGGGCGCCGGGCTCCGACAGCCTCCAACCCGCCACTCCGTCCGCCCCTCTCCGCTTGGACAGTCCAAGCGCCACTCACATCACCGCCGCCACCACACCAGCAATCCACCACACCGCCCGGCAAAAAATTCAAAACCCGCGCACACCCGACGCGCGGCACCAGCACCCCACCACACCGCCCGGCCCAACCCAAAACCCGCGCCGCGCCCGACCCCAAGCGCGCCCCGCACCACAAGCCTCTCACCCACCAACAAACACCAGCACCCCGCCCCGGCGCGCCCCCGCAGCAGCCAGCACCACCCCACATGCTTCAGCTTGTCCAAATACCTCGGGGGTGAATGCGGGCGGCACGCCCGCAGAGGGGGCAGAGCCCCCTACCCGGTCCGGGGCGCCGCAGGCGGCCCGGACCCCACCAAGGATGCCCAAGAGACAACCCCTACCGGTCGAGCCACTCCAGCCCCATCTCCGCGAAGCGGGGCACATAGGCGCCGAGGCGCAGCGCGCTTTCGGGGTTCGAGGCATTGCCGTCGAGCGCGCGCTTCTTCACCCCTTGCAGGATCGCGCCCATGCGGAAGAAGGCGAAGGCCACGTAATAGCCGAAGCGCGCGGGCCGGGCGATGCCGCGGGCGGCGCAATAGGCTCCGACGAACTCTTCGTCCGTAGGCAGCCCCAGGGCCTTGCGGTCGAGCCCCGCGAGCCCCCGACCCTCGGCGCCGGGGGGCATCTGCCACTGCATCACCACGCCCGCGAGATCCGCGAAAGGATGGCCCAGGGTCGAGAGCTCCCAGTCGAGCACCGCGGTCGCCCGCGCGCCCTCGGTCTCGAAAAGCATGTTGTCGATGCGGTAGTCGCCATGCACCAGCGTGCGGGTGCCGTCGTCCTCGGGCATCTCCTCGCCGAGCCGGGCGATCAGCCGGTCCATGGCGGGCAGGCTCTCGGTCTCGCTGGCGGCATATTGCCCGGCCCAACGCTTGAGCTGCCGGGCGTAGTAGTGCCCCGGCGGGCCGTAGTCCGAGAGGCCCACCGCCTCGAGGTCGACCTCGTGGATCGCCGCCAGCACCCGGGCCATCTCGGCCATGATGTCGGCGCGTTCGCCGGGCACCAGGCCGGGCATGGCGGGCTCGTCGAGGCTGCGGCCCGAGACATGTTCCATCACGTAGAACATCGAGCCGATGACGCTCTCGTCCTCGCAAAGGGCGATGACCCGGGGCACGGGAACGTCGCTGTCCCAAAGTGCCCGCTGGACGCGGAACTCCCGGTCGACCGCATGGGCGGATTTCAAGAGCGCCCCCTCGGGCTTGCGGCGCAGCACGTAGGAGCCCGATCCGGCGTTCAGCCGGTAGGTCGGGTTCGACTGGCCGATCTCGAACTTGGTCACCGAAAGCGGGCCCGCGTAGCCCGGAATGTTGTCCTCCATCCAGGCGGCGACGGCCTGCCGGTCGAGCTCGCTCATCCCGCCTCCCGCTGGCTCAGCTTGCGCAGCTCGGCGCGGGCGACCTGGCGGCGGTGCACCGCGTCGGGCCCGTCGGCGAAGCGCAGGGTGCGCAGATGGGTCCACATATGCGCCAGCTCGGTGTCCTGGCTGATGCCGGCGGCACCGAACATCTGCATGGCCTCGTCCAGCACCCGGCCCGCCATGAGCGGCGCGATGACCTTGATCTTGGAGATCCAGGGCTGCGCCGCCCGCACCCCCTGGGTGTCCATCATCCAGGCCGCCTTGAGGCAGAGGAGCCGCGCCATCTCGATCTCCATCCGGGCGTTGGCGATGATGTCGTAGTTGGCGCCCAGTTCGACCAGCGGCTTGCCAAAGGCCTCGCGGTCGAGCCCGCGGCGGCACATCATCTCGAGCGCCTTCTCGGCCTGGCCAATGGCGCGCATGCAGTGGTGGATGCGCCCGGGTCCGAGCCGCCCCTGGGCCACCTCGAAGCCGCGTCCGGGGCCGAGGACGACGTTTTCGACCGGGACCTTTACGTCGGTGAAGCGGATGTGCATATGCCCGTGCGGCGCGTCATCGGCCCCGAAGACGGTCATCGGGCGCAGGACCTCGATGCCGGGCAGGTCGGGGTCGAGGACGAACATCGTGTGGCGCTGGTGCTTGGGCGCCTCGGGATCGGTGCAGGCCATGAGGATGTAAAGCCCGCAGCGCGGGTCGCCCGCCCCCGAGATCCACCATTTCTCGCCGTTCAGCAGGTAGTGGTCGCCCTCGCGCCGGGCCTCGAAGGCAAGCTGCGCGGCATCCGAGGAGGCCACGTCCGGCTCGGTCATCACATAGGCCGAGCGGATCTCTCCGTTCAGAAGCGGCGTCAGCCAGCGGGTCTTCATCCAGTCCTCGCCGTAGCGCTCCAGCACCTCCATGTTGCCGGTGTCCGGGGCGTTGCAGTTGAAGACCTCGGCGGCGAGCGGCACCTTGCCCATCTCCTCGGCGAGATAGGCGTATTCGACGGTGGTCAGCCCGTAGCCGCGCTCGCTGTCGGTCAGCCAGAAGTTCCAGAGCCCGCGCGCCCGGGCCATCTCCTTCAGCCCGTTCAGGATCTCGAGCTGGCGGTCGGTGTGGAAGAACCGGCCCTTGGGGTGCTTGCCGACCTCGGCGTGAAACTCCCGGTCGAGCGGCGCGATCTCGTCCGTGACCATCTCGCGCACCGCCTCGATCAGCGGGCGCACCCGCTCCGTGACACCCAGATCCATCAGCTCTCGTCCTCCGTCCAGTTGACCAGCGTCAGCCAATCGGCCGCCAGCGCCGGTTTCTCTTCGCCCTCGCGTTCGACCGTCACGTCCCAGCGCAGCAACATGCCGCCGCCCTCGCGGGGGCGCATCTCGGACATCTGGAACTGGCCGCGCAGCCTCGTGCCGACCGCGATGGGCGCGAGGAAGCGCACGCGGTCGAAGCCGTAGTTCACCGACCAGGCCCCGCACGGCAGCTCCGGCAGCACGTCGTAAAGCATGGTCGACAGGAGCGAGAGCGCCAGGAACCCATGGGCCACCGGCCCCGGGAAGCCCGCCGCCCGCGCCGCCTCGTCCTCCAGGTGGATGCCCTGCCAGTCGAGGCTGGCATCGGCGAAGGCCCGCACCTGGTCGGGCGTGACCTCGTACCAGCGCGAGGCGCTTGGTCCGAGGCTGCGCAGGCTCTCAGCCCACATCGGGCAGGGCGTGATCGCCGAAGCGGTCGCGCAGGGTCAGCTTGGAGACCTTGCCGGTGGCGGTCAGCGGCAGCTCTTCGACGAAGACCATGTCGTCGGGCAGCTGCCAGCGCGCCACATGCTCGAGCAGCATCTCGTGCACCTCGGGCAGGGTCGGCTTCTCGCCGCCCTCGGGCACGACCACCAGGAGCGGGCGCTCGTCCCACTTCGGATGCGGCACCGCGATCACCGCGCAGCTCGCCACCTTGGGGTGGGCGATCACGATGTTCTCGAGGTCGATCGAGGAAATCCATTCGCCGCCCGACTTGATCAGGTCCTTGGTGCGGTCCTGGATCACCAGGAAGCCCTTCTCGTCGATCGAGGCGACATCGCCGGTGCCGAACCAGCCCTCGTCGTCGAAGGCGGCGGCGCTGGCCTCGGCGTTGTTGAAATAGCCCGAGATCACGCCGTTGCCGCGCACGAACAACTCGCCCGCCGCGCGGCCGTCGTGCGGCAGCGGCTTGCCGCCCTCGTCGACGATCTTCAGCTCGACCCCGAAGAGCCGCCGGCCCTGTTTCGACTTCAGGTCGATCTGCTCGTCGAAGGGCAGCTCGCGCATCGGCTCGGAGAGCAGGCCATGGGTGCCGACCGGGCTCATCTCGGTCATGCCCCAGGCGTGGCAGACGTCGACGCCGCTTTTCTCGAACCCCTCGATCATCGAGCGCGGCGCGGCGGAGCCCCCGACCACGACATGGCCGAAGCCCTCGGGGTTGCGGCCCTTGGCATCGATCTCGGCGCGCAGGCCCAGCCAGACGGTGGGCACGCCCCAGGCCGAGGTGACCTTTTCGCCGTCCATCAGCTCGAAGAGCGAGGGCCCGTCGAGCTTCGGCCCCGGCATGATCAGCGAAGCGCCGGTCAGCGGCGCCGCATAGGGCAGCCCCCAGGCGTTGACGTGAAAAAGCGGCACCACAGGCAGGACGCGCCCGCCCTCCTTCAGGGATTTTGACAGCGCCACGGCGACCGAGAAGGCGTGCAGCACGGTCGAGCGGTGGGAATAGAGCGCGCCCTTGGGATTGCCGGTCGTGCCCGAGGTGTAGCAGAGCGCCGCGGCGGCCTCCTCGTCGAGCTCGGGCCAGTCGTAGGTCTCTGGCTGGCCCTCCAGCAGCTCCTCGTAGCACAGCAGGTCTAGCTTGCTGTCGGGCATATGCGCCCGGTCGGTCATGGCGACGAGCACCAGGTCCTCGGGCAGATGTTCGGCCAGCCCCTCGATCAGCGGCGTGAAGGTGACGTCGAAGCAGAGCACCCGGTCGTCGGCGTGGCGGATGATATAGAGCATCTGCTCGGCCGAGAGCCGCGGGTTGATGGTGTGGCAGACCGCCCCCATGCCCGAGACGCCGTAATAGAGTTCGAAGTGGCGGTAGCCGTTCCAGGCCAGCGTCGCCACGCGGTCGCCCTCGCCGACGCCGAGCCCCTCGAGCCCATGGGCGAGCTGCGCGGCGCGGCTGAAGGCCTCTGCATAGGTTTCGCGGTGGATGTCGCCCTCGGTCCGCACCGATACGATCTCGCCGCCGGGATGCGCCCCCGCCGCGTATCGCAGGATCTCGATGATCGAGAGCGGCTGGGTCATCATCATTCCGTGCATCTGGCCCTCCCTTGCCGTCTGCGCGTCAGAACACCACCTCACTGTGCGAAGCCAGCCGCGCTTCCGCAACCAATAAGCCAGACGACGTAACGAAAAGGCATTTCATGTCCGATACCTATCGCCGCATCGCGCTCGCCCGCCGACCCCAGGGCGCCGCCGTCCTCGAGGATTTCTCGCTCGAGACCGACCCCATGCCGACCCCCCAGGACGGCGAGGTCCTGGTCGCCGTCGAGTGGATGTCCCTCGATCCCTACATGCGCGGGCGGATGGATGACGCCAAGAGCTATGCCGAGCCGGTCGAGATCGGCGGCACGATGACCGCCCAGGGCGTCGGCCGGGTCATCACCTCCAAGGCCGAGGGCTTCGCCGAGGGCGACCGCGTCACCGGCATGACCGGCTGGGCCGACCACGCGGTCCTGAAGGCCGCCGAGATCCGCAAGCTCGACGAAGGCACGCCGCCCTCGGCGGTGCTGGGCGTCCTCGGCATGCCGGGCTTCACCGGCTGGCGCGGCCTGCACGAATACGGCCGTCCGAAGAAGGGCGAGACCCTGGTCGTCGGCGCCGCCACCGGGCCGGTCGGCTCCATGGTGGGCCAGCTCGCCAAGTCCATGGGCCTACGCACCGTCGCCGTCGCCGGCGGCGCGGAGAAGTGCCGCATCGCGACCGAGACCTTCGGCTTCGACGCGGCGATCGACCACCGCGCCCACGGCGACGCCAAGAGCCTGCGCGCGGCACTTT
Organism: Roseivivax sp.; assembly: GCF_054552075.1. Lineage (NCBI taxonomy): Bacteria > Pseudomonadati > Pseudomonadota > Alphaproteobacteria > Rhodobacterales > Roseobacteraceae > Roseivivax > Roseivivax sp. The sequence goes on along the minus strand of NZ_JBTOLZ010000012.1, from coordinate 89,058 downwards.
CCGAGGCCGCACCTGACGGCGTCGACATCTACTGGGAGAACGTCGGCGGGAACCTCCTCGAGGCCGTGCTGCCGCTGATGAACACCCATGGCCGCATCCCGCTCTGCGGCGCCGTGGCCTGGTACAGCGGCGAGGTCGGCGAGGCGAACCTGCTGCCGATGGCCTGGCGCTCGATCCTGACCAAGCGGCTCTCGGTCGACGGGTTCATCATCTTCGACCACTGGGACCACTACCCGGCGTTCCTGAAGGACGTCGGCCCGCGCGTCGGCCAGGGCGAGATCGCCTATCTCGAGGATGTGGCCGAAGGGCTTGAAAACGCCCCCGAAGCCTTCCTGAACATGCTGAAGGGCGGCAACACCGGCAAGCAGGTGGTGAAGATCTGAAGCCGCGGGGCGCGGGCGGTGCTGGGGGCTTGCCCTCACGGCGCGGCCCGCGCTTGGCGATTTTTTCAGAGAATGAGACGCGGCCCGGCAGCGTTCCGGGCCGCGTTTTTTTGGGGGTGTCTTTGCGCCGTCTACGCGGGGCGCCGGTCAGGCACCCGGCGCAGGACATCCTCTGGCCACCCGTCCGGGCTGCCGCCTGCTCCCGCTAAGAAGTGGCTCAGCCGCGCCCGATATAGGGCATGGTCGTCGCCATCACCGTCATGAACTGCACGTTGGCTTCGGGCGGCATCTCCGCCATGAGCCGCACCGAGCGCACCGCCTCGGCCACGTCCATCACCGGCGGCTCCGGCTGGCCCTTGGCGCGGTTGCTCTCGATGATGCCTTCCAGAAGCTCGGTCCTGGCATTGCCGAGGTCGATCTGCCCGCAGGCGATGCCGTAGCCCCGCCCGTCGAGGCTGAGCGAGCGCGTCAGCCCGGTGATCGCGTGTTTCGTCGTGGTGTAGCAGACCGAGGTCTCGCGCGGGACATAGGCCGAGATCGAGCCGTTGTTCACGATCCGCCCGCCCTGCGGCTCCTGCGCGCGCATCTGCGCGAAGGCCGCGCGGGCGCAGAGGAACATGCCGGTGAGGTTCACGTTCACGACCTTCAGCCAGTCCTCGACGGGAACCTCGTCGATGGTGGCGGCGGGCCCGAAAGCCCCGGCGTTGTTGAACAGCACGTCGAGCCGCCCGGCGGCGCGGTGGAAGGTGGCGAAGGCCCCTTCGACCGCCTCGGGGTCGGTAACATCGGCGGGCAGCACCACGGCGCCCTCGCGGCCCGCGGCCACCTCTTCGAGCGCCTCGGCGCGGCGGGCGAGAAGCCCCACCTGCCAGCCTGCGTCCAGGAAATCGCGGGCCACCGCCGCGCCGATGCCGGAGCTCGCCCCGGTGATCAGGATGGATTTCATCGCTCCTCCTCTCCGCTGGTCAGTTCGAGCGCGGGCGCCGGTGCCTCGGCGCGCAGATCCGCGACCGTCAGGGGTTGGCTGGGCTTGGCCAGCCGGTTGCGCACCACCCAGATCAGACGCTCCTGCGCCCGGGTGATCGCCACATAGGCAAGCCGCTTCCAGAGCGGCTGCCCCGCCTCGGTGCGTCCGGCCCGCGCGGCGGCGTAGAGATCGGGCGCGAAGACCTGCACCGCGTCCCATTGCGAGCCCTGCGCCTTGTGGATGGTCACCGCCGCGCCATGCAGGAAGGTCGCCCCCATGCGCGCGGCATAGGGGATGAAGGGCTCCTCCTCGTCGGGCTTCTCGATCTTCACGATCGAGGCCGCCGAGATGCGCGGATCGGGCGCGCCCATGACGTGCAGCCGCGAGAAACCCGGCTTGCGCCCGGGGCCGAGGTAGACCACCTGCGCGCCCTTGATCAGCCCGCGGGCCTCGAGGTCGAGGCGCTTCTTGCGGTGCTTGAGCGGCAGCTCGATGCCGTCGCAGATCAGCGGCTCACCTTCCAGAAGCTCGGTCTCGGGCGCGCCGTAGACCGCGCGGAAGGCGTTGATCAGCCGGATCCGCGTGGCGTTGCGCCAGACCAGGACCGGCGAGCGCGCCATGAGGTCGACCTCGACCCGCTGGCCCCAGACCACGCGGTCGTCGCGGCGGGCGGTCTCTTCGACCATGCGTTCGAAATCCTCGAAGCGCAGCGCCGGGTCGGCCAGCGCATGGGCCAGGTCGAGGATCGGGTTGTCCGCCTCCTGCCGGTGCACGCGGGCCAGTTCGAGCTTCTGCTCCTCGCGCATGCCGTCGAAGACCATGGCGCCCGATTGGTTCACCGGGGCGAGCTGCGCGGGATCGCCGAAGAGGATGAGGTTGGGGAAGATCTCCTGCAGGTCCTCGAACTGGCGCGCGTCGAGCATCGAGGCCTCGTCGACGAAGCCGATGTCGAGCGGCTCTTCGCGGCGCTTCCAGCCGGTGATGAAATCCGACCCGCGCAGGCCCGCCGCCGCCAGCGCCGCGGGCACCGACTTGTGGGTTGCGAAAGAGCCCTGCGCGCGGTCGAGCGCCTCGGGGGTGAGCCCCTCGATCTCGGGTTTCTCGCCGTTGCCCATGAGCCATTCGGCGATCTTCTCGTATTCCGGGTCGTAGACCGGGGTATAGAGAATGCGGTGAATGGTGGTCGCCGGCACGCCGCGGTTGCGCAGGACGCTGGCCGCCTTGTTGGTCGGCGCGAGGATCGCCAGCGTGCGGCGCTCCTTGCGCTTGCGGCCCTCGTAGTCGCCCGAGACGGTCTCGACGCCGGCGTCGTCCAGCGCCTTGGCAAGCGCGGCCAAGAGCATGGTCTTGCCCGAGCCCGCCTTGCCGATCAGCGCCATGACCCGGGAGCCGCCGTCGCGGGCGGGCTGGGCATAGCCCTCGTCGAGGTCGACGCCGGCCTCCTTCATCATGGCGGAGACGCGGTCGAAGGCCTCGGCCTGGTCGTCGGAGAAGGTCAGAGCGGGCAGGGTCATGCCGCGGACCCTACCGGGCGTGCGCGGGAGGCGCCAGAGAGAGCGGAGGCTCGAGGGCGCTGCGGTGCGTCGCAGGGGGCTGCGGTGGGGTGTCGGTGATGGGGCGCTGCGGTGGGGCGCTGCAATGGCTCGGCCGGTTTGAGAGCCCACCGCTGAAAGCTTGCCCACTTGCGCCCGAATAGCATCGAAGATGCCGGGCGCGCGCCGGACCGGCCCCTTGGGCCGGCGCTCCTTGGGGTGGCGTGCATAGATCCCCATTAGTCCTGACCTTGTGAGGATAAAGCGCGCAGCTCGGAGGGCGGCAGCGCCGGCCCCCGGTCCGGTGCGCGCCCTCTGTTGGGATGTGTTGTTAGCGGGGGTGGGCTTAGCCCGAGGTGGTGATTTCAAACCGGACGTTGGGTTCTGGCTGAGAGGGTTTGTGCCGCGCTCAACTGGAGACGCCTGCGGGCCGGATCGAATGGGGCGTCAGACACCCGTGGGTCCAACGGGAGGGGGCGGCAGAGCCTTGGGCATCGCTTGGAGCGGATCATTCCAGCGAGCCGCATGAATGGGGGGCGATAGAGACTTTCACGTCGTATGGAGCGGATCACGTCTGTGAGTCACATCGACGGGAGCGACAGCTCTTATGCGTCTCAAAGCGCGGATGACGCCCGAGAGACAGCGCCCACAATAAGGACCGTCTGCCACACGGCCCGTCTGCCATCGCCGCGCCGGTCTCCGGCCCCAAAACACCACCCCCCCAAACCACCACGGCCCGCGTCCGATCGGGCGGGACGCGGGCCGTGGGTCGGGCGCGGGGCATGCGCCGGGCCAGGGGCGGGCACAAGCCCACGCCAAGGCCCAGATCGGGGCGGCAGACCAGCTGCCGCCCCAAGGTCGGGCGCGGCAGGGAAGCCCGCGCCCGGAGGGATCAGCGCGCCTCGAGAGCGTCCTCGAGCGTCCGCAGACCGGTGCGCGGCGCCTGCACCAGGACCGACATGTTCCCGGGCTTATGCTCGTTGCGATACATCTTCATATGCGCCTCGGGGATCTCGGCCCAGGGGAAGACCTCGGACATGCAGGGATCGAGGCGGCGCTCCATCATCAGCTTGTTGGCCGCCGCCGCCTGCTTGAGATGGGCGAAATGCGAGCCCTGCAGCCGCTTCTGGTGCATCCACATGTAGCGCACGTCGAAGGTGGTGTTGTAGCCGGTGGTGCCGGCGCAGATCACCACCATGCCGCCCTTCTTCACCACCAGGGTGGAGACCGGGAAGGTCGACTCGCCGGGGTGCTCGAAGACCATGTCGACGCTGACGCCCTTGCCGGTGATCTCCCAGATCGCCTTGCCGAAGCGCCGGGCCTCCTTCAGCCACTCGTTGTATTCCGGCGAATTGACCGTCGGCAGCTGGCCCCAGCAGCTGAAGTCCTTGCGGTTGATCACCCCCTTGGCGCCGAGCGACATGACGAAGTCGCGCTTGTCCTCCTCGGAGATGACGCCGATGGCATTGGCCCCGGCGGTATTGGCCAGCTGGATCGCGTAGGAGCCAAGGCCCCCCGAGGCGCCCCAGACCAGGACGTTCTGGCCCGGCTTCAGCTCGTGCGGGTGGTGCCCGAAGAGCATCCGGTAGGCGGTGGCCAGCGTCAGCGTGTAGCAGGCCGATTCCTCCCAGGTCAGGTGCCGGGGACGCGGCATGAGCTGCTGGGCCTGCACGCAGGTGAACTGCGCGAAGGAGCCGTCGGGCGTCTCGTAGCCCCAGATCCGCTGCGTCGGCGAGAACATCGGATCGCCGCCGTTGCACTCCTCGTCGTCGCCGTCGTCCTGGTTGCAGTGGATCACCACCTCGTCGCCGACCTTCCAGTTGCGCACCTTGTCGCCCACCGCCCAGACGATGCCCGAGGCGTCGGAGCCGGCGATATGGAAGGGCGCCTTGTGCACGTCGAAAGGCGAGATCGGCTGGCCGAGGCCGGCCCAGACGCCGTTGTAGTTGACGCCCGCGGCCATCACCAGGACCAGCACGTCATGGCTGTCGGGCTTGGGGACGTCGACCACCTCGACCTGGAAGGAGCTGTCGGGCAGGCCGTGGCGCTCGCGGCGGATCGCCCAGGCATACATCGACTTCGGCACATAGCCCATCGGGGGCATTTCCCCGATCTCGTAGAGGTCTTTCTCGGGCGCATCGTATTGCGCGATGCCGGGTTGCTGGTCGAGAGCCATGACTGCCTCCTCAGGTAAATCTCGGGCGGCGCCGCATCGCGGCGTGGATTCGATGTGTTCCCACGGGATATAAGGGGCCGCGCAACTATTCAATCATATTTACGCTCAGTTTGTAATTTTATGACCGAGCGACTGCAGAAAATTACGCTGCACCTGCACAGTCGGGCAGCAGGTGGCGCACCGAGTTGGCGTAGAAGCGCAGGATCGGCTCGGCCTCCTCGGTGGGGGCATGGAGCCCGTCGTCCACGCTCAGAAGCCCGCGCGCGCCCAGCCGTTCGAGCGCGTGATCGACCGCCGCCTCGGCGGTGCCGCGCGGCAGGACCAGCCGCTCGCCCAGCCCCTGCCCGACCGTCTCCACCGCCTCGATCAGCGCCTCGCGGCGCATCGGGCCGCGGGTGAGAAGGAGATGCGCCACCAGCGGCACCGGCAGCACCGGCACGGCCTCGGCGATGCGGGACATGATCTCGCGGCCGAGCGCCTCGGGCGTGGCGGCCAACCCGGGGTTCTCGCGCAGCGACAAGGGCGCGCCGATCCGCACGGCGGTGCTGCCGAAGCGCCGGAAGCGCCCGGTCGCCCGCCGCCACAAAAGCGCCAGCGCATTGAAGATCGCCGAGACCACCGAGGCGCGAAACTTTCGTTCGCCGCGCCGGTCGGCGTCGATCAGGATCCGGTCCTCGAGCACGCGCTCGTAGTTCAGCGCCACCGGCACGAAGACCAGGTCGCGGGCCTCCAGGTTGGCCCCCTCGGCGAGGTATTTGATCAGCCCGACCTTGGGCGTCTTCAGCCCGCCGTCGAGGGACAGCCCGCCCTCGGGGAAGATCGCCTGGGCCACCCCGCCCCGGGTCGCCATCTGCACGTATTTCTCCAGCACCTTGCGATAGAGCGCCGTGCGCGAACGGCGCCGGATGAAATAGGCCCCCATGGCCCGGATCAGCGCCGAGAGCGGCCAGACCCGCGCCCATTCGCCCACCGCGTAGGACAGCGCCGAACGCTGGGCGGCGAGGTAGGTGACCAGCACGTAATCCATGTTCGAGCGGTGGTTCATCACGAAAACCACCGTCGCCTCGCGGTCCACCTGCGCCAGCGGGCCCGCGCCGCTTTCGTCCACGTCGACGCGGTAGAGCTCGTTCGAGAGCCAGCGGGCGGCGCGGATCGCGAAGCCGAAATAGGCCGAGGCCGAGAAGGCCGGGACGATCTCGCGGGCGTAGCGGCGGGCATCCTCGAAGGCGACATCCTCGCGCAGCCCGTTCTCGCGGGCATGGGCCAGGACCGCCTCGGTGACCTCGGGGTCGTAGATCAGCCGCTGGATCAGGTCGTAGCGGCGCGCGAGCTTGAAGGGCTGGATCGGACGCTCGAGCCGCTGGTTCAGCCGCGCCACGATGCGCTCGGCCCTTCGGCGGAAGAACCAGCGCACCGAGGGGAACAGGAAATGCGAGGCGAAGGTCACGCCGGCAAAGGCGAGAATCAGCGCGAAGAGCCAGACAGGAAGCGTTACGGTGCCGGTCATGGGCTCAGATAAGCAGGTCATGTCTCCACGCTCCACCCGCGAGTTGCGCCGAAAGGCGCGCGCGGGGGCGCGTGAGGATGTCGCGCGGTGGGCGTCGGGGCCGGGACAGGGAGGGGAGGGCGCGCGCCGGGGCCGGACCGCCCCGGCCCTCTCGGCTGAGAGACCCCGGCCCGCACCGGGCCATGGCTGCGCCGCAGCGTTTCGCGCTCTGCCGCAACGCAGCGAATTGACACCGCCACATTCTTTCGCCTACCTGTGCCCTAGCGCAATTTTATTACCGTTCCGACTCGTTTGCGAGGAGCCATGACCCAGACCCCACCCGCCGCCGCCGAAAGGGCGCCGCAGAAAGACAAGCCCTGGCTGATCCGCACCTACGCGGGCCACAGCACCGCCGAGGCGTCCAACGCGCTCTATCGCGGCAATCTCGCCAAGGGGCAGACCGGGCTGTCGGTGGCCTTCGACCTGCCGACGCAGACCGGCTACGACAGCGACCACCTGCTCGCGCGCGGCGAGGTCGGCAAGGTCGGCGTGCCGATCTGCCACCTGGGCGACATGCGCACGCTATTCGACCAGATCCCGCTCGAGCAGATGAACACCTCGATGACGATCAACGCGACCGCGCCCTGGCTCCTGGCGCTCTACGTCGCGGTGGCCGAGGAACAGGGCGCGGATCCCGCCAAGCTGCAGGGGACGGTGCAGAACGACCTGATCAAGGAATACCTCAGCCGGGGCACCTATATCTGCCCGCCGAAACCCTCGCTCAAGATGATCGGGGACGTGGCGGAATATTGTTACCGGAACATCCCCAAGTGGAACCCGATGAACGTCTGCTCCTACCACCTGCAGGAGGCGGGCGCGACGCCGGAACAGGAGCTGGCCTATGCGCTGGCCACCGCCATCGCGGTGCTCGACGAGCTGAAGCCGCGCGTCCCCGAGGAAGACTTCCCGGTGCTCGCCGGGCGGATCTCCTTCTTCGTGAACGCGGGCATCCGCTTCGTCACCGAGATGTGCAAGATGCGCGCCTTCGTCGATCTCTGGGACGAGCTTCTGCACGACCGCTACGGCATCGAGGACGCGCGCTACCGCCGCTTCCGCTACGGGGTGCAGGTCAACTCGCTGGGGCTGACCGAACAGCAGCCCGAGAACAACGTCTACCGCATCCTGATCGAGATGCTGGCCGTCACGCTGTCGAAGAAGGCCCGCGCCCGGGCGGTGCAGCTGCCCGCCTGGAACGAGGCACTTGGCCTGCCGCGCCCCTGGGACCAGCAGTGGTCGATGCGGATGCAGCAGATCATGGCCTATGAGACCGACCTTCTGGAGTTCGACGACCTCTTCGACGAGAATCCCGCGGTCGAGCGCAAGGTCGCGGCGCTGAAGGACGGCGCGCGGGCGGAGCTGGCCAATCTCGACGCCATGGGCGGCGCGATCGAGGCCATCGACTACATGAAGTCGCGCCTGGTGGAGAGCAACGCCGACCGCGTGGCCCGCGTCGAGGCCGGCGAAACCGTGGTCGTCGGCGTCAACCGCTGGACCGAGAGCGAGCCCTCGCCGCTGCTGGGCGAGGACGGCGGCATCATGACCGTCGACCCGGCGGTCGAGGCCGACCAGATCGCCCGGCTGACCGCCTGGCGCGAGGCGCGCGACGCCGATGCGGTGGCCCGGGCCCTGGCCGATCTGCGCGCCGCCGCGCGCGAGGGGCAGAATGTCATGCCCGCCTCCATCGCCGCCGCCCGCGCCGGGGTGACCACCGGCGAATGGGCCGCCGAGATGCGCGCCGCCCATGGCGAATACCGCGGGCCGACCGGGGTCTCGCCCTCGGCCTCGAACCGCACCGAGGGGCTCGAGGACCTGCGCGCCGCGGTCGACGCGGTCTCGGACAAGCTCGGCCGGCGGCTGAAGCTGCTGATCGGCAAGCCGGGGCTCGACGGCCATTCCAACGGAGCCGAACAGATCGCCGTGCGCGCCCGCGACTGCGGGATGGAAATCGATTACGAGGGCATCCGCCTCACCCCCGAACAGATCGTCGCTGCCGCCCGCGAGGGGCGCGCCCATGTGATCGGCCTGTCGATCCTCTCGGGCAGCCACCTGCCGCTGGTCGAGGACACGCTGGCGCGGCTGCGCGCCGAGGGGCTCGGGGATCTGCCGCTGATCGTCGGCGGAATCATTCCCGAGGAAGATGCCCGCCGGCTCCGGGCCATGGGCGTCGCCCGGGTCTATACGCCCAAGGACTTCGCGCTGAACGGAATCATGCGCGATATCGTGACCCTCGCCGACCCCGAAGCGGTCGCGGCGGAATAACAACTCACCCTTTTCACGAATTTCCGCCCCGCACGTCGCCATTAAGGCGTGCGGGGTTTTTCTTTTTTGTGACTCGGGGTTTTTAATGACTTGTCATTCAGGAATTCCTGTTAAAAGAAGGCATACCCCTTTTTAGGAGCGATCAAATGGATATCGATCTCGAGAAACTTTCCCGCGAGGACCTCGAACAGTTGAAAAAAGACGTGGATAAGGCGCTGAAATCCGTCGACGCCCGCCGCAAGGCCGAAGCGAAACGCGCCGCGGATCACGCCGCCCGCGAATTCGGTTTCTCGCTCGAGGAACTCTACGGCGCCAATGCCCCCAAGGCCTCGAAGGGCGTTCCGAAATACGCCAATCCCGCCGATGCCAGCCAGACCTGGACCGGCCGGGGCCGCAAGCCGAAATGGCTGAACGAGGCGCTGGCCGCCGGCAAGTCACTGGACGACATGAAGATCTGATGTCGATTCATATTGGTGCGAAACCCGGCGATATCGCCGAAACCGTGCTCATGCCCGGCGATCCCTATCGGGCCCGCTGGGCGGCGGAAACCTATCTCGAAAACCCCCGGCTTGTGAACGAAGTGCGGGGGATGCTGGGCTATACCGGCACCTGGAAGGGTCATCCCGTCACCATTCACGGCAGCGGCATGGGAATGCCCTCGCTGTCGATCTACGCGAATGAACTGATCCGCGACTACGGCGCGAAAACCCTGATCCGCATCGGCTCTTGCGGCGGAATGCAGGAGAAGGTGGCCATTCGCGATGTGATCGTCGCGATGACCGCCTCTTCCATTTCCACCCCGTCGCGCGGCATTTTCCGCGAATTCAACTTCGCGCCCCCGGCCGATTGGGAGCTCTTGCGCAACGCGGTGACCTCGGCCGAGGCGAAAGGATCGCGGGTGCATGTCGGCGGGATCTATTCGGCGGATGTCTTCTATGACGAACGCCCGGACCTGAACGAACAGATGACCCGCCACGGTATTCTGGGCGTCGAGATGGAGGCCGCCGAGCTTTACAATCTCGCCGCGCGCCATGGCATCCGGGCGCTTTGCGTGCTGACCGTCAGCGACCACCTCATCACCCATGAGGCGCTGCCGTCCGAGGATCGCGAAAAGAGCTTCGGCGAAATGGTCGAGATCGCGCTGGAAGCCGCCTTCCCCTAAGCGCAGGACAAAGGCCGGGAAAGGCTATTGCGAGAATTGAAATGCGCCGGCCGGGTTATTCTCGGGCCGGCGCATTTTCTTTTTTCGGTGGGGGTGGGGCCGAGAGGCGCGCGCCTTGGTCAGGGTCCGAGGGGCGGTCAGGGGCGCCACCCTGTGGCCCCCTGCCCCCATGGGTCGGACGGCCCCGGCGCGCCCTCGAGGCGCGCCCAGGCCCCGCCCTACCGCCCGTGGCTCCGGTCGTAGCCCGCCCGCGCGGGGCTCTGCCACTCGCCCAGCGCGCCCGCCTCGGGGGCCAGGATCTCCACCCGCAGCGGATAGCAGGGCGCGCTGTCCGAGGAATGCTCGGACCCGCAGTCGCCGCCCGGACAGGCCGAGAGCGCGCCCAGGAGGTCGACCTCGGCCAGGCAGGTCAGCGCATCGCCCGGGCGCACCGGGCTCGCCTTCATGAAGTATTGCCCCGTGTCGCGGGTGAAGCCGGTGCACATGAAGACGTTGAGCACGTCGTGCACATGCGTCTCGGCCTCGGCCAGCGGCAGCCCCAGCCGGTCGGCCAGCGCCCGGGTCAGGTTCGAATGGCAGCAGTGGTGGTAATCCTGCCCGGACAAGAGATGCGCGGTATAGGGATCGCAGCGCGTGCCGATCACGTCGTGCACCGAGCCGCCGTGGGCGTCGATGCCATACCAGTCGAGCGTGTCCGCGACCACGCTGGCCAAGGGCCGCAGATGCGGGAAGGCCGACCAGAGCCGGTCTCCGGTGCTGACATGGGTGCCGTGCAGCGCGCGGGTCTTGCCGGAATAGAACCGCTCGGAGAGGTCGGCGGCGTTCCAGAGGTTCAGATCGCCGACCTGCGGCCCCTCGACCGACACGATGCGGAAGAAATGCCCCGCTGGCACGTCGAAGGTCAGCGCCTCGCGCGGCGGCACGGTGACGCTGTCGACAAGCCGCGCGCCCTCCAGCGCCGCGGCGTAGCGGGTCAGCGGCAGCTGCGGCAGGGTCTCGGGCGGGTAGCAGATCACCGGCGGCACGGCGCGGCGGGCGGCCTGTTCCTCGGCATCGGGCTGGGGCATGGCGGCGTCTCCTTGGTCAAATCCTCAAGGCCCCCAGAGCACAAAGCAAAAGGGCCGGGCAAGTGCCCGGCCCCGGAAGGGTATTTTCTGCGGTCTGTCGGGGGCCTCCGGGCCGAAGCGCCAAAAGCCTCCCGGCCCTAGACGCCCACCGCGCCCAAGCGTCCCGCGCTCAGATCACCACCACATCGAGCGGCGGGAAGCCGTTGAACCCGACCGAGGAATAGGTCGAGGTATAGGCCCCGCAGGAGCGGATCGCGACCTTGTCGCCAGCGCGCAGGCCCAGCGGCAGCTCGACCGGGCGCTTCTCGTAGAGCACATCGGCGCTGTCGCAGGAGGGGCCGGCCATGACGCAGGGGCCCTTCGCCTCGTGCTCGCGCTGGGTGGCGAACTGGTAGCGGATCGCCTCGCCTTCGGTCTCGGCCAGGCCCGAGAAGCGGCCGATGTCGAGGTAGACCCAGCGGTGTAGGTCGCTGTCGGACTTCTTGGAGACCAGCACCACCTCGGCGGCGATGGCGCCGGCTTCGGCGACCATGCCGCGGCCGGGCTCGGCCATGATCTCGATCTCGGTGCCGAAGCGCGCTTCGACCTGGGCCATGACCTCGGCGGCATAGGGCGTCGGGCCCTGCACCGCGTCGGTGTAGAAGGCCGGGAAGCCGCCGCCGATGTTCAGGAGCGACAGCGGGAAGCCGGCGTCCTCTGCCGCGTCCCAGACCGATTTGACCTGGTCGAGGATCGGCGCCCAGGCGGCGGCACGCTTGGTCTGCGAGCCGACGTGGAAGGACAGGCCGACGGGATCGAGGCCCAGCTCGGCGGCGCGCGCGATCAGCGACACCGCCTTGTCGCGGCCGCAGCCGAACTTGCGGGTCAGCGGCCAGTCGGCCTCGCAGGCGTCGACGATCAGGCGGATGTAGACCCGCGCGCCGGGGGCGTGCTCGGCGATCTTCTCGAGCTCTTCCTCGGCGTCGGCGGCAAAAAGCGTGATGCCCACGCCATGCGCCCAGGCGATGTCCGAGGCGCGCTTGATGGTGTTGCCGAAGGAGATCTCCGAGGGCGCGGCGCCCTGGGCCAGGCAGAGCTCGATCTCGCCGCGCGAGGCGGCGTCGAAATGCGAGCCGAGGCCGACCAGCGTCTCGATGATCTCGCGGGCCGGGTTGGCCTTGACCGCATAATGGATCGAGGCGCGGCCCAGCCCGTCGCGCAGGGCGCGGAACTGGCGGGCCACCGCCTCGCGGTCGATCACGAGGGTCGGACGGTCGAAGTGGGTGTCGAAGATGAAACGCTCGACGCGGGAGGTTTCAATAGCGGAGTAAGCCGAGAAATCGGCAACGTATGCGTTCATGTCCATCTCCAATAGACCCGGCCATATATGACCGCTCAGTTCTGTCAGAGACGTTACCGTCGCTACGTAACCGTGGGGCGGACCCATGGGACAGAGGCGCGTGCGTTGGCGTCTGGTGAGGCGCATATCGGGCCTTGCCCGAGTCGTTTCAAGAGAAATTTTGCCCGGGCCGGCGGAATTTTTCCGCCCTGTCCCGCCGCGGCCGGGCGCGCGATATCCCCTTGAAGAGTTTGATCAAATTCGGGGGCCCGCGGGGCGGGTCAGTCGTCGCTTTTCAGGCAGATCTGGGGCGGCTTGCCGCTTTGGCCCTCGGTCGCGGCGCCGCATTGCACGCAGCGCCAGAGGCTCTCGCCCTCGGACTGGCGATACTCGCGCCAGCGGCAGGACCGGGTCTCGCGGTTGGCGAAGATCGCGATCAGCACGAAGGCGAGGATGAGGCCGACGACGATGACCATCAGACCGTGCGCCCCACCGCGCGGCCCGAGAACAGGCAGCCGCCGAGGAAGCTGCCCTCGAGCGCGTTCTCGCCGTGGTAGCCGCCACCGCCGAAGCCCGCGACCTCGCCCGCGGCGAAGAGCCCCTCGAACCAGCCGCCGTCCCGGTGCTGCACATGGCCCTCGAGGTCGGTCATCAGCCCGCCCAGCGATTTGCGCGTCAGGATGTTGAGCCTGACGGCGATCAGCGGCCCATGCGCGGGGTCGAGGATGCGGTGCGGCCTGGCGGTGCGGATCAGCCGGTCGCCGCGATAGGCCCGCGCCTGGCGCAGCGCGGTGACCTGGGCGTCTTTGCAGAAGGGATTGTCGATCTGGGCGTCGCGCGCCTCGATCTGGGCCCTAAGCCGCGCGGGATCGAGCGGCGCCTCGGGGGTCAGCGCGTTCATCCCGTGCACGAGGTCGCCGAAGTCCCGCTCCACGACGAAATCCGCGCCGTGCTCCTTGAAGGCCTCGACCGGCGGCGGCGCGCCCTTGGCGCCGAGCCGCGCGCGCAGCACCTCGGTCCAGCGGCCGGAGGTCAGGTCAGGGTTCTGTTCGGAGCCGGACAGGGCGAACTCCTTCTTGATGATCGACTGTGTGAGGATGAACCAGCTGTGGGCATGTCCGGTTTCAAGGATGCGCCGCAAGGTCGCACGTGTGTCGAAGCCCGGCATGCAGGGCGCCTCGAGCCGGTTGCCCAGCGCGTCGAACCACATCGAGGAGGGCCCGGGCAGGATGCGGATGCCGTGGTCGGGCCAGATCGGGTCCCAGTTCCTGAGCCCCTCGGTGTAATGCCACATCCGGTCCTCGTTGATCGCTCGGGCGCCGGCGCCCTTGGCGGCCTCCCCCATCTGCCCGTCGACGTAGTCGGGCACGCCCGCGACGAGGCTTTTGGGCGGGGTGCCCAGGTCCCTGGGCCAGCGGCGGCGCACCAGCTCGAGGTTGCCGCCGATGCCGCCGGTGGTCAGCACCACGGCCTCGGCGTTGTGCTCGAAGTCATCCACCACCTGGCGGCTGCTCGGCGCGCCGCGGCTGGCCTCGTCGGGGGCGAGGACCGCGCCCGCGACGCCCTTCACCGCGCCGCCCTCGACGATCAGGTCGGTGACGCGGTGGCGGAAGGCGAAGGTGATGCGGCCGGCCTCCTCGTGGGCGCGGGCGCGACGCTCGAAGGGGGCGAGGACGCCCGGGCCGGTGCCCCAGGTCAGGTGGAAGCGCGGCACCGAGTTGCCGTGCCCCTGGGCCAGCCCGCCGCCGCGTTCGGCCCAGCCGACCACGGGAAACCAGCGCATGCCCATGCCGCGCAGCCAGGAGCGCATCTCGCCCGAGGCGAAGTCGAGGTAGGCTTCGGCCACCCGGGCGGGCATCTCGTCCTCGGGGCGGTGGAAGCCCGCGCTGCCCATCCAGTCCGAGCGCGCCAGCGCGTGGCTGTCGCGGATGCCCATGCGGCGCTGTTCGGGGGTGTCGACCATGAAGAGCCCGCCCAGCGACCAGAAGGCCTGCCCGCCGAGGCTCTGCGGCCCCTCCTGGTCGACGATCAGCACCCGCCGCCCGCGATCGGCGGCCTCGGTTGCGGCGGTGAGCCCGGCCAGACCGGCCCCGACGACGATGACATCGTGCATGAACTGCCTCCCAACTGGTCACGCGACACACCGGTGCAGGCTAGGCGGAGGGCCGCTTCACTGCCAAGGCGGCAAGGCGGTTGACGCCGCGTGAGGGGGTGGGGGAGTGGGGGTCGGGGTGGTGAGGTGACCGGACACCGCTCGGCGCGTTTTGGCCGTCGCGCACCTATTGGAGCGGGCAGGCCAAATTGATCATATGGCTCCGCCTAGCGCCGCAAACGCTGCTGCCAGCGCTGTGGTGAGCGCGTGCCGTTCGTTGGCGCAACAAGCAACGGTGCGATCGAAGGCCCACTGTCTGGAGATCACCGCCCCGGCGCGCGGCCTCGGCCCGCGCCGGAGCGGTGTCGCTGTCTCAGGCCGCCTCGCGGTCGCTGTCTTCGCTCGGAGCGGAGGCCAGGTTGGCGGCGGGCGCCTCGGCCTCGGCGCCGAGATCGCTCGGGTCGTAATAGGCCAGCGCGTCTTCGAGAAGGCTCAGGGCGTCCTGCGGACTGTGCTTGGCTGCGGTAGTGGTCATGTCAGACCTCTTTCTGCTGATCCGACCTCCCTTTGCGTGAAACTGACCTATGCCCGGGGCCCGGGGGCCACAATCGCGCCGGGCGCATGGGCGGCATGAGCTGTGTTCAAGGCGGCGGGGTAGAGGGTCTGGGGCAAGCAGGTTGAGGGCCGATGCACAGAAATGCCGGTGCGCCTCTGTGCCTGCAATCCGGCGGGTGGATTCCCGAGGATTCGTCTGCCGGTGAGGCAGTCAGGTCTTTGGCCAAGACGTCCGCACTTGAGGTGGACGGCACAACGTCCAACCCGCCCCTACGATGCAAAGCGAGCCGGTCCAGCTCGCCCCTCTTGCGCCCGAATAGCACCGAAGGTGCCGGGCGCGCGCCGGACCGGCCCCTTGGGCCGGCGCTCCTTGGAGTGGCGCGCTTGGCATGCCCCTAGCCCTGACCTTGTTGGGATAAAGTGCGCCGATCGGAGGTCAGCAGCGCCGGCCCCCGGTCCGGCGCGCGCCCTATCTTTGGTGGAGCGCCAGGTGCGGGGGCCTCTGGGGCGTGTCGCGGCCCCAGCGGTGGACGTGACCGACGGTCAGGCGACCAAGCCCAACCGGCCCGCTCACACCCCGCAGACCAAGGCCGCACCCCAGCGCAGACCAAGGCACCCCCCCCAAAAGGCAGCCGCCCCGGCCCCCGACGCCGCGATCAGATCGCCCGCTCGACCATCATCTTCTTGATCTCCGCGATGGCCTTGGCCGGGTTCAGACCCTTCGGGCAGGTCTTCGCGCAGTTCATGATGGTGTGGCAGCGGTAGAGCTTGAAGGGATCCTCCAGGTCGTCCAGCCGCTCGCCGGTGGCCTCATCGCGGCTGTCGATGATCCAGCGGTAGGCGTGCAGCAGCGCCGCGGGCCCGAGGTAGCGGTCGCCGTTCCACCAGTAGGACGGGCAGGCCGTCGAGCAGGAGGCGCACATCACGCATTCATAGAGACCGTCGAGCTTCTCGCGGTCCTCGATCGACTGCCGCCATTCCTTCGCGGGGCGGTTCGTCTTGGTCTCGAGCCAAGGCATGATCGAGGCGTGCTGCGCGTAGAAATGCGTCAGGTCCGGGATCAGGTCCTTGACCACCGGCATATGCGGCAGCGGGTAGATCTTCACGTCGCCCTTCACCTCGTCGATGCCGTAGATGCAGGCCAGCGTGTTGATCCCGTCGATGTTCATCGCGCAGGATCCGCAGATGCCTTCGCGGCAGGAGCGGCGGAAGGTCAGCGTCGGGTCGATCTCGTTCTTGATTTTGATCAGCGCGTCCAGAACCATCGGGCCGCAGGCGTCGAGATCGAGGAAATAGGTGTCCACGCGCGGGTTTTCCCCGTCGTCCGGCGACCAGCGGTAGATCTTGAAGGTCTTGAGACGGGTCGCCCCCTCCGGCTTCGGCCAGGTCTTGCCGGTGCGGATGGTGGAGTTCTTGGGAAGCGTCAGTTGGACCATGTCTGTTACTCCGGATGTGTCGCTTCGAGGGTGGTCTGGGCGGCGCTTTGTTCGAGCTGCCAGCGAAGGTGCTTGCGGTGGCCAAGCATGGTGCGCAGCCAGCGCAGCCGCCCGACCCGGTTCGGCGTCAGGTAGACGGGCGAATTCAGGGACCGCAGCATCCGCGGACGCATCAGCCGCGCATGCTTGCGTTCATATGCGTCGACCGCGGCAAGGTAACTGCGGTCGATCGTCCCCCGGCTGAGATGCCGGAGGTGGAAGTCGATGGCATAGGCGCCAAAGCCCCGCGCCCGCGCGTTCTGGACCAGATCCAGACCGTAGAGGTGGAAGCCCTGCAGATCCACCGAAGGGGCCACGAGGCTCTCGCGCTTGAGGACCAGGAAGTTCTCGTCGAGCGCCTCGACGGGATGCGGCAGGCGGCCCATGCGGCGATCCTCGCCGACGGGGTCGGAGATATGCAGGTGATAGTCCTCGCCCTGCCGCCCGGCGTTGCCCGCGACCGCCCAGTCGGGATGCGCGGCCTCGAGCGCCTCGAGCCGGGCCAGGAGCGTGTCGGCATCGTCGAACTCGGCGCGGACGTCCTGATGCGCGAGGATCACGTAACGCGCCCGCGCCCCGGCGATCATCCGGGTGAGCCCGGTGAAACCGTCGAAGGCATTGCCCGCGCGGTTGTCGCCGTAGAGGAACGCGCAGCGCGCCGCATCGAAGCCCCGCGCGCGGAAGCTCTCGACCATCTCGGCATAAGCCGAAGCATCGGTCATCAGCGTGAGCACCGCGAAGGGGATCTCACCCTCGAAGGGGCCCTCGGGGGCCACCGGGCGCGCGTCGAGCTGAGAAAGATCGGCACTCATGGCCGGCCTCCCGCAGCCCGCCCCGGCGCGCCGGACGCGCGATCCGGGCAGCGGCAAAGATCCCGTTGGATTGCGCGGGCCGTCATCGCCTCACCCCCCGAGCCCAGTCAGGGTGGCGGCGCCGAGGCATTGCACGGTCGTCGGGCGGCGCAGGATGGCGGTCACCACCTCGGCGCTGCTCTCGGTTGGGCCGGTCACGCTGTCGGCGGCGAGCGAGAGAAGCTGCTCGGAGGAGGCGTTGTCGATCACGCAGTTGATCGCGGGCTCCAGCGGCAGCTCCGGGTAGCGCGCCAGCACCACCCGGTTCACCGTGGATTTCGCCGCCGCCCGCGCGAGCTGGTCCTGGCTCTCGACCGTGCAGGCCGAAAGCAGGGGCACCAGGAGAGCAAGCAGCGCCAGACGCATCAGAAGGTCCGCGCCTTGGGCGCGATCTTCTGCAGCTCGATGCCGCCCTGCTGTTCCTGGGTCAGCGGGTCGGTGATCACCGGGCGATACTCGAGGTCGACCTTGGCCTCGGCGATGCGGCTGATCGTATGCACGCGCCAGGTGGTGTCGTCGCGCTCGGGGTGGTCCTCATGGGCATGGGCGCCGCGGCTCTCGGTCCGGGCCTCGGCCGAGACGATGGTCGCCAGGGCGTTGGGCATGAGGTTGGTCAGCTCGAGCGTCTCCATCAGGTCGGAGTTCCAGACCAGGCTGCGGTCGGTGACCTGGATGTCCGACATGCGGCCGGCGATCTCGGTCATGCGCTTGACGCCGTTGCCCATGGTCTCGCCGGTGCGGAAGACGGCGGCGTCCTCCTGCATGGTGGTCTGCATGTCGAGGCGGAGCTCGGCGGTGGGCGTGGCGCCCTGGGCGTGGCGCAGCCCGTCGAAGCGGTCGAGCGCCTTGTCCACCTGGCCCTTGTTCACCGCGCGGGGCGAGGCGGCGCGGTCGACGACATCGCCCGCCCGGATCGCCGCGGCACGGCCGAAGACCACCAGGTCGATCAGCGAGTTCGAGCCCAGGCGGTTGGCGCCATGCACCGAGGCGCAGCCCGCCTCGCCCACGGCCATCAGGCCGGGGACCACCTTGTTGGGGTCGTCCTGGGTCGGGTTCAACACCTCGCCCCAGTAGTTCGTCGGGATGCCGCCCATGTTGTAATGCACCGTCGGGATGACCGGGATCGGCTCCTTGGTGACATCGACGCCGGCGAAGATCCGGGCGCTCTCGGAGATGCCGGGCAGGCGCAGCTGCAGCGCCTCCTTCGGCAGATGCGAGAGGTTGAGGTGGATGTGGTCGCCGTTCTTGCCGACGCCCCGGCCCTCGCGGATCTCCATGGTCATGCAGCGCGAGACGTAGTCGCGCGGCGCCAGGTCCTTGTAGTTGGGGGCATAGCGCTCCATGAAGCGCTCCCCTTCGGAGTTGGTGAGATAGCCGCCTTCGCCGCGGGCGCCCTCGGTGATGAGGCAGCCCGCGCCGTAGATGCCGGTCGGGTGGAACTGCACGAACTCCATGTCCTGGAGCGGCAGGCCCGCGCGCGCCACCATGCCGCCGCCGTCGCCGGTGCAGGTATGCGCCGAGGTCGCCGAGAAATAGGCGCGGCCGTAGCCGCCGGTCGCCAGCACGACCATCTTGGCGTTGAAGACGTGGATGGTGCCGTCGTCGAGCTTCCAGCAGACCACGCCGGTGCAGGTGCCGTCATCGTCCATCAGAAGGTCGATGGCGAAATACTCGATGTAGAACTCGGCGTTGTTCTTCAGCGACTGGCCGTAGAGCGTGTGCAGGATCGCGTGGCCGGTGCGGTCGGCGGCGGCGCAGGTGCGCTGCACCGGGGGGCCTTCGCCGAACTCGGTGGTATGACCGCCGAAGGGGCGCTGGTAGATCTTGCCTTCCTCGGTGCGCGAGAAGGGCACGCCGTAGTGCTCGAGCTCGTAGACCGCCGCCGGGGCGTTCCGCGCGAGGTATTCCATCGCGTCGGTGTCGCCCAGCCAGTCCGAGCCCTTCACCGTGTCATACATGTGCCACTGCCAGTGGTCGGGGCCCATGTTCGACAGCGAGGCGGCGATGCCGCCCTGTGCCGCCACCGTGTGCGAGCGGGTCGGGAAGACCTTGGTGACGCAGGCGGTCTTCAGGCCCTGTTCGGCCATGCCCAGGGTCGCCCGGAGGCCCGAGCCCCCGGCGCCCACGACCACGACGTCATAATCATGCGTCTCGTATTCGTATTCAGCCATGTCTCTGTGAAACTCCGCGAATTCAGAGCGCCAGGCGCGCGACGGCGAAGAGGCCGGTCGCGGCGAGCGCATACATCAGGCAGGTCATGCCGAGGATCAGGACCTTCTCCCAGATCCCGTGGACGTAGTCCTCGACCAGGGTCTGGAAGCCGTCCTTGAAGTGCAGGCAGGTGACGAGGATCGTCAGCGCGGCCACGATCGCCGGGAAAGGCCGGGCGAAATAGTCCGTCACCTCTTCGTAGCTGCCGCCGAGCGTCGGGCCGAAGGTGAAGACGAACAGCGGCACCAGGATCAGCAGACCCACGGATTGCACCTTCATGCGCCAGAAATGCGCGGTGCCGGATTTCGCGCTGCCCCAGTTCTCGGCGCGCTTGCGGTCGGTCATATAAGCCATGTCTCGCGCCTCCTTCAGACGATCAGGGCGGTCAGGACGGTCAGCACGACCGATCCGCCGACGACGGCCCAGCCCAGCTTCTCGGCGGTCTCCAGCTCGAGCATCCGCGCGCTGTCCCAGACCAGGTGCCGGATGCCGGCGAGGAAGTGATACCAAAGCGCCCAGAGCGACAGGAACATCACCAGGTCACCGAACCAGCTGGTCACGAAACCGTCGGCCGTGGCGAAAGCCTCGGGGCCCGAGGCGGCGGCGATGAACCACCAGACGATCATCAGGATCGCGACGATCAGCGCATTGCCGGTGATGCGGGTCAGGATCGAGGTGACGGAGGTGAGCTGCGGGCGGTAGACCTGCAGATGCGGCGAGAGGGGCCGGTTGCCCCGATTCACGTCGGCCATGGACTAGTCCTTTCGGTTCCCTTGCTCGGGGTTCTAATCGAAATTGCCGCGCTGTCACGCGCTCATCGGGAAAATTGAGCCGGTTTGACGCGGTTTCGGGCCGGGTTTCCGGCTTAGTGATCACAAGGCCGATACGTGTGATCACAGAAAACGCCCCTGACGGAAATCCCCGCGAATCCGTTGGCGTTAACAGTCCGCGCCCCCTCGGGCGGGGGCGCGCGGGGGCTCCGGGGCCCGGTCTCAGACCGGCATGAGCGCCCAGTAATCGAGGTCGAGAAGCACCCCAGGCAGGTAGCGTCCCGAGGCATCCTTGAGCTCGCCCGGCGCCCCTTCCTTGGTCGCCACCAGCCGCAGCCGGATCGCGCCGACGCCCGGCGCCGCGGTCTCGGCGGTGTCCAGCACCTCGGACCAGGCGCGCAGCGTGTCGCCGGCGAAACAGGGGTTGGCATGGCTGCCCGCGTTCAGCCCCGCGACGAGCTGCGCATTGGCAAGCCCGTTGAAGGAGAGCGCCCGCGCCATGGAGATCACATGCCCGCCGTAGATCAGCCGCTTGCCGTCCTCGCGCTGGGTGGCGTCGAAATGCACCTTGGCGGTGTTCTGCCAGAGCCGGGTGGCGATCATGTGCTCGGCCTCCTCGACGGTCACGCCGTCGACATGGTCGATCACCTCGCCGGGGCGGTAGTCGCCCAGCCGGTGCGGCTCTCCGGCCAGCGCAAAGTCGTAGCCGGTGAAATCGAGCCCCGGCGGCACCGCGAGGTCAGAGGCCGAGAGCGCGGGCGCCAGCTCGGGCACATGCGGCTCGGGCGCGGGCGCGCCGGGATCGCGCTTGTTCACCATGACCCAGCGGACGTAGCTCATCACCCGCGCGCCGTCCTGGTTCAGCCCTTCGCTGCGGACCCAGACGATGCCGGTGCGGCCGTTGGAGTTCTCCTTCAGCCCGATCACCTCGGAGCGGGCGCGTAGGGTGTCGCCCTCGAAGACCGGCTGGTGCCAGCGCCCCTCGGCGTAGCCCAGGTTGGCCCGGGCGTTCAGCGAAATGTCGGGCACGGTCTTGCCGAAGACCACGTGAAAGGCGACCAGCGGGTCGATCGGGCTTTGCGCCAGCCCCGAGGCGCGGGCGAAGGCATCCGAGGAGCAGAGCGCGTGCCGGTCAGGGTAAAGCGCGTGATACAGCGCCCGCTCCCCCGCCCCGACGGTGCGCGGCACCGCGTGGTCGATCACCTGGCCAACGCGGTAGTCCTCGAAGAAGCGGCCCGCGTTGGTCTTGCTCTTGGGCTGGCTCATTGCGCGCCCAGTTTCATGTCGGGGTGGTAGTCGCCCGGCGCCTCCTTCACCACCGCCTGGCCGCAGCGCATCACGCCGTTGGCCGCGTCGAAGGCATAGGTCGGATCGCCGTAGAGCTCCCAGCCCTTGGACAGGGCCTCGGAGACCCTGTGGCAGAAGGCGGAGGTGTCGTCCTCGCTGAGGAAGCGGTAGAGTTTCATGGTCTCACCTCGGAGATTGTCAGGAGGGGAAGGGCCAGACGCCCAGCCAGGCGTGCACGCCGGTGATCACCGTGAAGACCACGAGCGTCACGATCACCAGGGTGACATCCTTCTTGGCGGGGCCCGGTTCGGGGCGGTCCCAGGTGGTGCTGCGATTGATCACCACGACCTCGGCCACGGCCCAGGCCAGCATCGAGCCGAAGAGCAGGATCGAGGCCAGGTCGCCGTTGACCAGAAGATGCGCCACAGCCCAGACCTTCACGGCGGTGAGCTGCGGGTGCCGCATCTTGCCGCGCAGCCGGCCCTTGGTGGCGCTCATCCCGAAGAGGAAGACCGCCCCCAGCATCAGCAGGTTGTTGATGTGGACCATGAAGGCCGGCGGGGTCCAGACCGGGATGAAGGCCGCGCCCCGGTAGCCCAGGACGATCAGCGCGAGCCCCGCGAAGACGCCCGCGGCGACCAGCCCCTTGCCGGCGCCGCCCAGCCCTTCGAAGGCCGCGGGCGCGGCGCGTTTGAACAGATGGGCCGCGCTCCAGAGGAGGATGC
This sequence comes from Roseivivax sp., assembly GCF_054552075.1. Classification (NCBI taxonomy): domain Bacteria; kingdom Pseudomonadati; phylum Pseudomonadota; class Alphaproteobacteria; order Rhodobacterales; family Roseobacteraceae; genus Roseivivax; species Roseivivax sp. Next base: position 66,682 of record NZ_JBTOLZ010000012.1, on the reverse strand, counting down.
CGAGGACAAGCAGAACCATGGGGATCACCCTTTTTCGATGGCGTCGATTGCCTCTGCTTGTGCCAAGAGTTTGCGGGCCGTGTCTACGTGCAGATTCTCCACGATCTTGCCGTCGACCACCGCGACCCCCTGTCCTTCGGCCTTGGCGGCCTCATAGGCGGCGATCTGGCGGCGGGCGAGGTCGAGGTCATCTTCCGAAGGTCCGAAGGCGGCATTGGCGGTCTCGACCTGGGCGGGGTGGATCAGCGTCTTGCCATCGAAGCCCATGTCGCGGCCCTGGCGGCATTCGGCGGCGAGCCCCTCGGTGTCCTTGAAGGCGTTGTAGACGCCGTCGACCGTCGCGATTCCATAGGCACGGGCGGCGAGCAGGCACTGGCCCAGCGCCGGCAGCATGGCCAGCCGGTCGGGCGTGGCCCGGGCGCCGAGCTCCTTCACCAGGTCGTTGGTGCCCATGACGAAGCCGTCCATCAGCGGATGGGCGGCGATCTCGCCGGCGTTCAGGATGCCGCGCGGGGTCTCCATCATCGCCCAGAGCCGGGCCTCGACGGTGATCTTTGCCAGCGCATCGAGCTGGGCCGTGCTTTCGACCTTGGGCAGGAGCACCGCGTCGGCCTGCATCCCGGCGGCGGCGCGGGCGTCGTCTTCGCCCCAGTCCGTCTCGAGCCCGTTGATCCGCACGAGCTTCAGGCGCGGGCCGAAGCCGCCCTTCTCCAGCTCCTCGGCGAGCGTCGCGCGGGCCGCGGCCTTCTCCTCGGGCGAGACCGCGTCTTCGAGGTCGAAAATGATCGCATCCACCGCGAGGCCCCGCGCCTTCTCGATCGCCCGGGGTTTGGAGCCGGGAATATACAGCACCGATCGAAGCGGACGGGTCATCATGGCGGGGCCTCTCTGGATTGCGCGCGAAATAATGTTGCGCGGAGACAGCCAGTTTTTGGCGAAACATTCAAGGAGAAATTGCCGCGGTGCAGAGAGGTGTGGTGGGGGGTGGTCGGTTGGGGGGGCAGAAGGGCACGCATTTTGCGGAGCAGCCGGCATGTCTTTGGACGGTAGAGATGCGCCTCCCTTCTCACGCTAAAACAACCACGCCCGCCCCCTTCCGCGCGGAATAGCCGGCCGCAGGCCGCCGCGCACCGCCGGGCCGGCCGGACGGCACGGCGATTTGGCAGAGCGAGGCGCGCCGCTCGCCCCTCGCCCGAACATGGCAGCTATAAAGCGCCGCCGCCCGACCGTCGGATCGCCGCGCCCCGGCCCGGCGCTGCGCGGCTCCACACCGCTCACGTCAGCGCGTCGAAGATCAGCTTGCTCCCGGTCACCGCCAGCAGGACGTAAGTCACCCCGAAGAAGACCCGCTCGGGCACCAGCCGGTGCGCGCGGATGCCGAGCCAGGTGCCCAAAAGCGCTGCGGGCACCAGCGCCAGGCCGAGCAGCAGCGTCTCGCGGCTGAAGATGCCCATCGCCCCGTAGATCCCGACCTTGGAGAGGTTGATCGCCCAGAAGACCAGCACGGTGGAGGCCTGGAAGGCCGTCTTGTCGAGCTTCCGGCCCAGGAGATAGACCGCCGCCGCCGGCCCGCCGGCATGGCTCACAAAGGAGGTGAAGCCCAGCGTCACCCCCGCCAGCACGCCCGCGCGGCGCCCCATGGCGCGCTCGATCCGCACCAGCCCGGATTTCTGCGCCCAGGCCCAGCCGATGAAGAGCAGGCAGACCAGCCCGATCACCAGCCGGATCGCGTCGGCGCTGGTCCATTGGTAAAAGAGCGCCCCGAGCCCCACGCCGGGCAGCCCCGCGTAGATCAGGAGCCGCGATTCGGGCCAGCTCCAGCGCCGCCAGTAGGCCGGCAGGCTGACCACGTCGATCACCATCAGAAGCGGCAGCATCAGCCCCAGCGCCGCGCCCGGCTCGAGCACCAGCGCCAGAATCGAGGCCGAGGCAAAGGCCGCCCCGGAGCCGAATCCGCCCTTCGAGATGCCCGCGAAGATCACCGCGGGCACGGCCAGGGCGAAGACCGGCCAGCTTAGAATCTCCATGTGAAAACGGTCCTGAAATCAACAGCGTCGGGCCAGTGTTAGCGGCGGCGCGCGGCGGTGAACAGCCCCGCACCCGGGGCTCCGGGGGCACCACGGCCCGAGGGGCAGGCTTGCGCGCGGGGATTTCATTGCTTACGCCAGCGGGCGACATTTGACCCAACCGGAGAACTTTCCATGGCCAGACCCAAGATCGCGCTGATCGGTGCGGGGCAGATCGGCGGCACGCTCGCGCATCTCGCCGCGCTCAAGGAACTCGGCGACGTCGTGCTCTTCGACATTGCCGAGGGCACGCCCGAGGGCAAGGCGCTCGACATCGCGGAATCCGGCCCCGCCGAGGGCTTCGACGCGCATCTCAAGGGCACCTCGGACTACGCCGACATCGCCGGTGCGGATGTCTGCATCGTGACCGCCGGTGTCCCGCGCAAGCCGGGCATGAGCCGCGACGACCTGCTGGGCATCAACCTCAAGGTCATGAAGGCCGTGGGCGAAGGCATCCGCGACAACGCGCCGGACGCCTTCGTGATCTGCATCACCAACCCGCTGGACGCCATGGTCTGGGCGCTGCGCGAGTTCTCGGGCCTGCCCCACGCCAAGGTCTGCGGCATGGCCGGCGTGCTGGACAGCGCGCGCTTCCGCCACTTCCTGTCGCTGGAGTTCGGCGTCTCGATGAAGGACGTCTCGGCCTTCGTGCTGGGCGGCCACGGCGACACCATGGTGCCGCTGACCCGCTATTCCACCGTCGCCGGCGTGCCGTTGCCGGACCTCGTGAAGATGGGCTGGACCACCCAGGACAAGCTCGACGCGATCGTGCAGCGCACCCGTGACGGCGGCGCCGAGATCGTGGGCCTCCTGAAGACCGGCTCGGCCTTCTACGCGCCCGCCACCGCGGCGATCGAGATGGCGGAAGCCTACCTGAAGGACCAGAAGCGCGTCCTGCCCTGCGCGGCATGGTGCGACGGCGAGTTCGGCCTGAAGGGCATGTATGTCGGCGTGCCGACCGTGATCGGCGACGGCGGCGTCGAGCGCATCGTCGAGATCGAGATGAACAAGGACGAGAAGTCCATGTTCGACAGCTCGGTCAACGCGGTGAAGGGCCTGGTGGACGCCTGCAAGGGCATCGACGAGACCCTGGCCTGAGCGATCTGGCTTAGAGACTTCGGAGAAGGGGCTGCCGCGGGCGGCCCCTTTTCTTTTGGGCGATGGGGCGTCCCGACGCGCCTTTCGTCAGGCGAGCCCCAGCGCCCGGTCGAACGCCTCGGGCGACAGGTCCAGCCCCTCTCCGAACAGCGCCCGCGCGGCGCCTGCCGGGTCGCAGGGCATGGGTTCGAGCAGGCTCTCGGCCTGCAGCGCCTCGGCCTCCGCCGCGCCCAGGACCCGCAGCCGGTCGTGCAGTGCCTCCGCCGCGGCGCGCCCGCCCGCCTCGGTCACATGGGCGATCTGCGCCGCGCGGAACCGCTGCGCCGGGCGCGCGGCATCATAGAGCCCCTGCTCCGCGTAGCGCATCAGCTTGGCGCACCAATGCGCCCGGGTGAGCCCGTCGAAATGCACGATCCGCGCGTCAGGCATCTCCGCGATCTGCGCCACGGGCTCGCGGCGCGGCGCGTGCAGCCCCAGCCGCAACCCCCGCCCGGTGCGGGTCACGCTTTTGCCCAGCGCATGGCCGCAGAACCCCCGGTCGGTGAAGCGCATGACCTCGGGGCCGAGCCGCGCCCGGACGGCGGGCCGCGGGCCCGGCACCTGCCAGCGCAACACGCCCTCGAAGATCGTGCGCGGCGGCGGCCCCGCGAGCCAGGCGCGCTCGCCATTGGCGATGCGCAAGCTGTCGACCTCGGGCGGCTGAACGTCCAGCCGCGCGACGAACTCCGGCGCGGCGAGGAATTCATCGGCATCGACATGCAGGAGCCAGTCGACCGGCAGGGTGGCATAGGCGTGGTCGATGTTCATCCGCTGCCTCCGGTTCAGGTGATCGGGCCGCCGCCGGCGTCCGAGGGTGCGAAGATAGAACGCCGCATCCGCGCGGATCAGCTCGACGCCCGGAAGGCCGGACAGGAGCGCCTCGGCCTCGGGCTCGGGGCGGTCGAGGTAAAGCCGCACGGGATCCGCGCCGAGCGAGAGGTAATGCGCCACGAAAGCGGCCAGGAGCGCAGGCGGCTCGGCGACCGTGGCGGCGACGCCCCATCGGGTCATGCGCGGCCCCGGGCGGGCGGCGCCACCGGCCGCGCGTGAGCGCCGCGACGCGCGCCAACCCCACCCCGCGAACGGGCGGCGAACCTCTTCATATGACGCGCAGGGCGGGCTTTCATCGCGCCAAGCTGCGCGCTGACGCCCGGGCTGTCAAAACGCCGAACCGCCTTTCCCGCCCCGGTGATGCAGCGCCGCACGGGCTCATGCGCGACCGAGTCACGCAGGGCGCGCAACTTGTGATCACAGCTGCAAAGCCAGTGATCACAAATGTCGGTTTTTTGTCGTGTTAGCGCCCGTCCATCACGATTTGACTGCAAGTGCCCCCGCGCGATTGGGTATAGCGGCACGAAAGGCAGTAACACGGGACGGATGACATGAATATCCACGAGTATCAGGCCAAGGCGCTCCTGCGCAGCTATGGCGCGCCGGTCTCGGATGGCCGCGTCGTGCTGAAGGCGGCGGATGCCAAGACCGAGGCCGCGAATCTCGACGGCCCGCTCTGGGTGGTGAAGGCCCAGATCCACGCCGGCGGCCGCGGCAAGGGCAGCTTCAAGGAGGCCGACGCCGGCGAGAAGGGCGGCGTGCGCCTGGCCAAGTCGGTCGAGGAGGCCGCCGAGGAAGCCCGCAAGATGCTCGGCAAGACGCTGGTCACCCATCAGACCGGCCCGGCGGGCAAGCAGGTCAACCGCATCTACATCGAGGACGGCTCGGACATCGAGCGCGAGCTCTACCTCGCGCTGCTGGTCGACCGGGTCACCAGCCGGGTGTCCTTCGTCTGCTCCACCGAGGGCGGCATGGACATCGAGGAGGTCGCCGCCTCCACGCCCGAGAAGATCCTGTCGTTCAGCGTCGATCCCGCGACCGGCTACCAGGCCTTCCACGGCCGCCGCATCGCCTTTGCGCTGGGGCTCGAGGGCCAGCAGATCAAGCAATGCGTCAAGTTGATGGGCATCCTCTATACCGCCTTCGTCGAGAAGGACATGGAGATGCTCGAGGTCAACCCGCTGATCGTCACCGACAAGGGCGACCTGAAGGTGCTCGACGCCAAGCTCTCCTTCGACGGCAACGCGCTCTACCGCCAGTCCGACGTGGCCGAGCTGCGCGACGAGACCGAGGAAGACCCCAAGGAGCTCGAAGCCTCCAAGTACGACCTGAACTACATCGCGCTCGACGGTGAGATCGGCTGCATGGTGAACGGCGCGGGCCTGGCCATGGCGACCATGGACATCATCAAGCTCAACGGCGCCGAGCCAGCGAACTTCCTCGACGTGGGCGGCGGCGCCACCAAGGAGAAGGTGACCGAGGCCTTCAAGATCATCACCTCGGACAAGAACGTCAAAGGCATCCTGGTGAACATCTTCGGCGGCATCATGCGCTGCGACGTGATCGCCGAGGGCGTGGTCGCCGCGGTCAAGGAAGTCGGCCTGAAAGTGCCGCTGGTCGTCCGCCTCGAGGGCACCAACGTCGAGAAGGGCAAGGAGATCATCAACACCTCCGGCCTCGACGTGATCGCCGCCGACGACCTCAAGGACGGCGCCGCGAAGATCGTGAAGGCGGTAAAGGGGTAAGGCGCCCTGAGGCGCGCGCCGGCGGGTCTTCCGCCGCGCGGGCCCTGGCGAAGGGACGGAAACGTGTCGATGACCATGGCAGTCGCAGTGAACAAACCTAGGGTCCCGGGGGTTCGTCCCTCGAACCTCGGGGCGCCCCGCGCCCCGGTCCCGACGGTTCTGCACCGCCTGCGCGTGCCGCGCGCCGCGCCGGTCCACCGCCTGCCAAGGAGCCTTGCCATGTCGCGCCTCTTCCCGTCCAAGACCCCCGATCTGCCCAGCCTGCCGCGCTCCGCGCCGAGCTACACGCCGTTCCTCCTGGGCCTGGCCCTGGTGGGATGCGGGCTCGCGCTGCGGCGCAGCGACCCCGCGCCCCTTCGCCTGCCGGAACCCGGCGGCGCGCCCGAGGCGCGCAAGGCGAGATCCGGCCGCGACGCGGCCCGCGTGGCGCGCGACGGTATCGCGCGTTTCATTCCATCCAATCTGACCGGGTCGCTCGGCCGCACGCTCATCCTGATGGGAGGCGCGACCATCGCCGTCCGCGCCCTCGACGAGCTGGTGGACGACGACCAGGCCGAATACTGACTGAAACACCGGCGGGCCGGACAGGGCCCGCCAGAGGGACGAAGGAACTCAAATGGCCGTTCTCGTAGACGAAAACACCAAGGTGATCTGCCAGGGCCTGACCGGCTCGCAGGGCACCTTCCATTCGGAACAAGCCATCGCCTACGGCACCAAGATGGTCGGCGGCGTGACGCCGGGCAAAGGCGGGCAGACCCATCTCGATCTGCCGGTCTTCAACTCCGTGCACGAGGCCCGGCACGCCACCGAGGCCAATGCGTCGGTGATCTACGTGCCGCCGCCCTTCGCCGCGGATTCGATCCTCGAGGCGATCGACGCCGAGATGGAGCTGATCGTCTGCATCACCGAGGGCATCCCGGTCGCCGACATGATGAAGGTCAAGCGCGCGCTGGAAGGCTCGAAGTCGAAGCTGATCGGCCCGAACTGCCCCGGTGTCATCACCCCCGACGCCTGCAAGATCGGCATCATGCCCGGCCACATCCACAAGCGCGGCAAGGTCGGCGTAGTCTCGCGCTCGGGCACGCTGACCTATGAGGCCGTGAAGCAGACCACCGACGTCGGCCTCGGCCAGTCGACCTGCGTCGGCATCGGCGGCGACCCGATCAAGGGCACCGAGCACCTCGACGTGCTGGAATGGTTCCTCGACGATCCCGAGACCGAGGCCATCATCATGATCGGCGAGATCGGCGGCTCGGCCGAAGAGGATGCCGCGCAGTTCCTCGCCGACGAGAAGAAGAAAGGCCGCTGGAAGCCCACCGCGGGCTTCATCGCCGGGCGCACCGCGCCTCCGGGCCGCCGCATGGGCCACGCGGGCGCGATCGTCGCCGGCGGCAAGGGCGGCGCCGAGGACAAGATCGAGGCGATGAACTCCGCCGGGATCGTGGTCGCCGACAGCCCCGCCACGCTCGGCGAGGCGGTCCTGGCCGCGATCGACAAGGGCTGAGGCCCGCATGATCTTCGCACCGTCCCGGGCCCGGTCCCGGGGCGGCGCACCCGCAAGAGCCTCCCGACCGGCGCCCGCAAGGCGGACCCCGCTCCGGAGGCTTCAAGACGGCAAACCCGGGAAGGACCCCTCGCCCATGCTGACCGCCGCGACATCCCGCGCGGGCGCCCGACGCGCCCCGGACCCGGCCCGAGGCCCGGCCCAGAGCGGCGCCGCGCCGCCCGGCGCCTCCGGTTCCACCCTCGTTTCCCCGTTGCCGGCGGCCCCCGGCGCGCACACATACGGTCCCCAGCCTCGTGAGGTGACACAATGACCGACCAGAGCCCCAACGATCAGTTCCACGCCTCGAGCTTCATGCAGGGGCACAACGCGGAATACCTCGAACAGATGTATGCCCGCTACGCCAACGACCCCAATGCGGTCGACGAGGCCTGGCAGCGCTTCTTCGAGAGCCTGGGCGACGACGAGAAAGAGGTGAAGCGCGAGGCCGCGGGCCCCTCCTGGGCGAAACCCGGCTGGCCGCCGCAGCCGCAGGACGAGCTGACCGCCGCGCTGACCGGCGAATGGCCGATGCCGATGATGCCCGCCGAGGCCAAGGGCGCCGCCGACAAGATCAAGTCGCGCGCCGAGGACGCCAAGGTCGAGCTGACCGATGACGACGTGCAGCGCGCGGTGCTCGACTCGATCCGGGCGCTGATGATCATCCGCGCCTACCGCATCCGCGGCCACCTGGCCGCGCAGCTCGACCCGCTGGGCATGCGCAACATCGACGAGGAGCACCCCGAGCTCGATTACCGCTCCTACGGGTTCACCGATGCCGACCTCGACCGGCCGATCTTCATCGACAAGGTGCTGGGCCTCGACATCGCCTCGCTGCGCGAGATCATCAGCGTGCTGAAGCGCACCTACTGCGGCACCTTCGCGCTGCAATACATGCATATCTCCGACCCCGAGCAGTCGGCCTGGCTCAAGGAGCGGATCGAGGGCTACGGCAAGGAGGTGAAGTTCACCCGCGAGGGCCGGAAGGCCATCCTCAACAAGATGGTCGAGGCCGAGGGCTTCGAGAAGTTCCTGCACGTCAAATACATGGGCACCAAGCGCTTCGGCCTCGACGGCGGCGAAAGCCTGATCCCGGCGATGGAGCAGATCGTGAAGCGCGGCGGCGCGCTGGGGCTGCAGGAAGTGGTGATCGGCATGCCGCACCGTGGACGGCTCTCGGTCCTGGCCAACGTGATGAGCAAACCCTACCGGGCGATCTTCAACGAGTTCCAGGGCGGCAGCTTCAAGCCCGACGACGTGGACGGCTCGGGCGACGTGAAATACCACCTCGGCGCCTCCTCGGACCGCGAGTTCGACGGCAACGAGGTGCACCTTTCGCTGACCGCCAACCCCAGCCACCTCGAGGCGGTGAACCCGGTGGTCCTGGGCAAGGTCCGCGCCAAGCAGGACCAGCTCAAGGACCCGACCCGCACCAAGGTCCTGCCGGTGCTCCTGCACGGCGACGCGGCCTTCGCGGGCCAGGGCGTCGTGGCGGAATGTTTCGCCCTTTCGGGCCTGCGCGGCCACCGCACCGGCGGCACCGTGCATATCGTGGTGAACAACCAGATCGGCTTCACCACCGCGCCGCATTTCTCGCGCTCCTCGCCCTATCCGACCGACAACGCGCTGGTGGTCGAGGCGCCGATCTTCCACGTCAACGGCGACGACCCCGAGGCAGTGGTGCATGCCGCCAAGGTCGCCACCGAGTTCCGCCAGAAGTTCGGCAAGGACGTGGTGATCGACATCTTCTGCTATCGCCGCTTCGGGCATAACGAAGGCGACGAGCCGATGTTCACCAACCCCCTGATGTACAAGCAGATCAAGGGGCACAAGACGACGCTGACGCTCTATACCGAGCGGCTGGTCAAGGACGGGCTCATCCCCGAGGGCGAGATCGAGGACATGAAGGCCGCCTTCCAGTCCCACCTCAACGAGGAGTTCGAGGCCGGCAAGACCTACAAGCCCAACAAGGCCGACTGGCTGGACGGGCGCTGGTCGCATCTCGACAAGCAGAAGCAGGGCAAATACCAGCGCGGCAAGACCTCGATCAAGAAAGAGACCATGGAGGCCGTGGGCCGGGCGATGACCAGCCCGCCGGACGGCTTCCCGCTGCACAAGACCGTCGGGCGCCTGCTCGACGGCCGCAAGAAGATGTTCGAGACCGGCAAGGGCTTCGACTGGGCGACCGCCGAGGCGCTGGCCTTCGGCTCGCTCCTGACCGAGGGCTACCCGGTCCGCCTCTCGGGCCAGGATTCGACCCGCGGCACCTTCTCGCAGCGCCATTCGGCCCTGATCGACCAGGAGACCGAGGAACGCTACTACCCGCTGAACCACATCCGCGACGGCCAGGCCCGGATCGAGGTGATCGACAGCGCGCTGTCGGAATACGCGGTCCTGGGCTTCGAATACGGCTACTCGCTGGCCGAGCCCAACGCGCTGACCCTCTGGGAGGCGCAGTTCGGCGATTTCGCCAACGGCGGGCAGATCATGTTCGACCAGTTCGTCTCTTCGGGGGAATCGAAGTGGCTGCGGATGTCGGGCCTCGTCTGCCTCCTGCCGCATGGCTACGAGGGCCAGGGGCCGGAACACTCCTCGGCGCGGCTCGAGCGCTTCCTGCAGATGTGCGGCCAGGACAACTGGATCGTGGCGAACTGCTCGACCCCGGCGAACTACTTCCACATCCTGCGGCGCCAGCTGCACCGGTCGTTCCGCAAGCCGCTGATCCTGATGACGCCGAAGTCGCTCCTGCGGCACAAGCTCTGCGTCTCGGACGAGAAGATGTTCGTCACCGGCTCGTCGTTCCACCGCGTCCTCTGGGACGACGCCGAGGCGGGGCTCTCGGAGACCGAGCTGAAGCCCGACAGCGAGATCAAGCGCGTCGTCCTGTGCTCGGGCAAGGTCTATTACGACCTGCTCGAGGAACGCGACGCCCGCGGTATCGACGACATCTACCTGATGCGGATCGAGCAGTTCTATCCTTTCCCGGCGGTCTCGGCGGTGAACGAGCTGGAACGCTTCAAGCAGGCCGAGGTGATCTGGTGCCAGGAAGAGCCCAAGAACCAGGGCGCCTGGTCCTTCATCGAGCCCAACATCGAATGGGTCCTGGGCCGCATCGGCGCCGATTACCCGCGCCCGCGCTACATCGGCCGGCCGACCTCGGCCTCGCCGGCGACCGGGCTTGCCAGCGCGCATAAGGCACAACAACAGGCGCTCGTGGACGAAGCGCTGACGATCGAAGGAAAGTGAGTGAGATGACCACCGAAGTCCGAGTGCCCACCCTGGGCGAATCCGTCTCCGAGGCGACCATTTCCACCTGGTTCAAGAAGCCCGGCGATCGCGTCGAGGCCGACGAGATGCTCTGCGAGCTCGAGACCGACAAGGTCACCGTCGAGGTGCCCTCGCCGGCCGCCGGCACGCTCTCCGAGATCGTCGCCGAGGAAGGCGCGACCGTGGGCGTCGACGCGCTTCTCGCCAATATCGAGGAAGGCGCGGGCGCGGGTGACGCATCCGCCAAGTCCGACAAGGGCGGCAGCGCAAAGGAGGCCGAGGCCAAGCCCGCCCAGGGCGCCGGCGATGCCGCGCCCAAAGCCGAGGACGGCGACGGCGACGGCGAACGGGTCGACGTGATGGTCCCGACGCTGGGCGAGTCGGTCTCCGAGGCGACCGTCTCGACCTGGTTCAAGAAGGTCGGCGACAGCGTCGCCGCCGACGAGACGCTCTGCGAGCTCGAGACCGACAAGGTCTCGGTCGAGGTGCCCGCCCCCGCCGCCGGCACGCTCGCCGAGATCAGCGCCGAGGAAGGCACCACTGTCGAGGCCAACGGCCACCTCGCGGTGATCACCAAGGGCGCGGGCGCCGGCCAGTCCGAGGCCAAGCCCACCGCCGGCACCGCCCATGGCGGCGACGAGCCCGCCGCGCCCAAGGGCGACACCCAGTATTCCACCCCCGAGGCCGGCCAGGGCCGCGCCGACGTGGAGGATGCGCCCTCGGCCAAGAAGGCCATGGCCGAGAAGGGCGTGAGCCGCGACCAGGTCACCGGCTCGGGCCGCGACGGCCGGGTGATGAAGGCCGATGTCGATGCCGCCATCGCCGCGACCAAATCCGCCCCCGCGACCGAGGCCCAGGCCTCGAAGGCGCCCCGCGCCCCGGTCTCCGCCGAGGACGAGGCCCGCGAGGAACGGGTCAAGATGACCCGCCTGCGCCAGACCATCGCGCGCCGCCTGAAGGACGCGCAGAACAACGCGGCCATGCTGACTACCTACAACGAGGTGGACATGACCGAGGTCATGGCGCTGCGCTCGGAGTACAAGGATCTCTTCGAGAAGAAGCACGGCGTGCGGCTCGGCTTCATGTCCTTCTTCACCAAGGCCTGCGCCCATGCGCTGAAGGAGGTCCCCGAGGTCAACGCCGAGATCGACGGCACCGAGATTATCTACAAGAACTTCGTGCACATGGGCATCGCCACCGGCACACCCCAGGGTCTCGTTGTGCCGGTGATCCGCGACGCCGACAGCAAGAGCTTCGCCCAGATCGAGGGCGACATCGCCGACAAGGGCAAGCGCGCCCGCGACGGTAAGCTCTCCATGGGCGAGATGCAGGGCGGCACCTTCACGATCTCCAACGGCGGCGTCTACGGCTCGCTGATGTCCTCGCCGATCCTGAACCCCCCGCAGTCGGGCATCCTCGGCATGCACAAGATCCAGGAACGGCCCATGGTGATCGGCGGCGAGATCAAGATCCGCCCGATGATGTACCTGGCGCTGAGCTACGATCACCGCATCGTCGACGGCAAGGGCGCGGTGACCTTCCTGGTGCGCGTGAAAGAGGCGCTCGAGGATCCCCGCCGCATGCTGATGGATCTGTGATCGGCGATGCCCGGCGGTCCGGCCAGCCCGGTTGAGCCTTCTCCGGCGGCGCACCCCGCGCCCGCCGGGGAAGACCGGTGCGCTCCCGCCCCCGGGCGGGCACGGCGGCCATGAGCGCCGCGCCGGGCATATCCGGCCGCGCCGCGGCCCTGGCCGCCCGCCGGGCCTTCCGGCCCGCGGGTTTCACCACTTTGGATGAAATCGGCCTCGATCTGCCGCTGGTCTCGCCCTACCAGCTGTCCTGCGGATCAGCCTCGGGGCCGGTCCTGGTGTCCTACAACTTCCTCGATGCGCCGACCGCCAGGGCGCATCGCGACCGGCTGGCACGCGAGGGATATTTGCCCGAGATGCTCTTCAACCGGGTGCTCGACCGGGCGCTGGCCCTGGCCGGGCTGACCCGCGCCGAGGTCTATCTGACCCATGCCTTCCACGCCCTGCCTGCGACGCGCTCGGGCGCGGTGCCGCAGCGGCTGGTGAACGACAGCTTCGCGCGGATCACCCGGCACGAGATTGCGGGCCGCCCGACCCTCGCCTTGGGCCGCGCCGCCGCCGAGGCCTGCGCCACGGCCCGCGTGCCGCATACCGCCCTGCCCCATCCCTCGGCCCGTGGCCGGGACATCGAGACCAAGGCCCGCGCCATCGCCGGCGCGCTGGCCCAAGCCTGCCCCCGGAGGGCCGCATGACCCCCGAACTGACCATCCTGATCCTCGCGGCGCTGCTGCAATGCCTGCAGTTCGTGCTCTACGCCGTGCCCGCCAACCGCGAGATCGGCCCGGGCTACACGATGTCGGCCCGCGACCGCCCGCCCTCGCGCGAGATGAGCGCCCGCACCGCCCGGCTGGGCCGCGCCCTCGACAACCACTTCGAAGGGCTGATCCTCTTCTCGATCGCCGTCCTGGTGATCACCTATGCCGACAAGAGCGGGGCGGCGACCACGCTCTGCGCGGCGCTCTACCTCCTGGCGCGCATCCTCTACGTGCCGGCCTATTACTTCGGCCTGCGCCCCTGGCGCTCGCTGATCTGGATGCTGGGCTGGCTCGCGACCGTCGGGCTGTTGATCCTGGCGCTGCTATGAGCTTCTTCTTGACCTAACTTCCCCCCGGGAGGCGCGGAGCGCCCGGTAGGTCTGACGGCCCGCCCCGCCCCCGCGCCGCCCGGACCGACAACAGAAAGGACACCCATCATGGCTTCTTACGACGTCATCGTGATCGGCTCCGGCCCCGGCGGCTATGTCGCCGCCATCCGCGCCGCGCAGCTCGGCCTCAAGACCGCCTGCGTCGAGGGCCGCGAGACCCTGGGCGGCACCTGCCTCAACGTCGGCTGCATCCCCTCCAAGGCGCTGCTGCACGCCACCCACCAGCTGCACGAGGCCGAGCACAACTTCGCCAAGATGGGCCTCAAGGGAAAAAGCCCCTCGGTCGACTGGGAGCAGATGCAGAGCTACAAGTCCGAGACCATCGAGACCAACACCAAGGGCATCGAGTTCCTCTTCAAGAAGAACAAGATCGACTGGCTCAAGGGCTGGGGTTCGATCCCCGAGAAGGGCCGCGTGAAGGTCGGCGACGAGACCCATGAGGCCAAGCACATCATCCTGGCCACCGGCTCGGATGTCGCCACCCTGCCCGGCGTGGAGATCGACGAGAAGACGGTGGTCTCCTCCACCGGCGCGCTCTCGCTCTCCAAGGTGCCGAAGAAGATGGTGGTGATCGGCGCCGGCGTCATCGGCCTCGAGATGGGCTCGGTCTACGCCCGGCTCGGCACCGAGGTGACGGTGGTCGAATATCTCGACAAGATCACCCCCACGATGGACGGCGAGGTTTCCAAGCAGTTCCAGAAGCTGCTGCAGAAGCAGGGGCTGAAGTTCATCCTCGGCGCCGCGGTGCAGGGCGTGGAGGCGCTGAAGACCAAGGCCAAGGTCACCTACAGCCTGAAGAAGGACGACAGCGAAGAGGTGCTCGACGCCGATGTCGTGCTGGTCGCCACCGGCCGCAAGCCGGTGACCGAGGGGCTGGGCCTGAAGGAGCTCGGCGTCGAGGTGACCGACCGCGGCTTCGTGAAGACCGACGGCCACTGGCAGACCTCCGTCGAGGGCATCTACGCCATCGGCGACGCCACCGAGGGCCCGATGCTCGCGCACAAGGCCGAGGACGAGGGCATGGCCGCCGCCGAGGTCATCGCCGGCAAGGCGGGCCATGTGAACTACGGGGTGATCCCCAGCGTGATCTACACCCACCCCGAGGTCGCCGCCGTGGGCGAGACCGAGGAGCAGCTGAAAGAGGCCGGCCGCGACTACAAGGTCGGCAAGTTCTCCTTCATGGGCAACGGCCGCGCCAAGGCGAACTTCGCCGCCGACGGTTTCGTGAAGATCCTCGCGGACAAGAAGACCGACCGCATCCTCGGCGCCCATATCATCGGCCCGATGGCGGGCGACCTGATCCACGAGATCTGCGTCGCCATGGAGTTCGGCGCCGCCGCCGAGGACCTGGCCCTGACCTGCCACGCGCATCCAACCTACAGCGAGGCCGTCCGCGAAGCCGCCCTCGCCTGCGGCGACGGCCCGATCCACATGTGATCCCAAGCCCCCGGCGCGCCCCGCGCGCCGGGCCCACCCACGCCAGGCTCCGAAGCGCCCACACCCCAACACGCACCACCCCCCACAGCTTCAGCGTGGCAAAAATACCTCGGGGGTGAATGCGGGCCACAGGCCCGCTGAGGGGGCAGCGCCCCCCGGTCCGGGGTGCCAGAGGCGGCCCGGACCCGCCCGCTGCGCCTGCCAAGGCGCAAAGGGCCAGACCTGCCCCCGCGCCGCCAAGGCGCGGGGACCGCCCAACAAACCGTCCAATCAAAAAAAACCCAGCGGCCCCCGCCGCCGGGGCTCAGGCGCGCTTCTCGATCCGGGCGACGCCCAGGACGTCGAGCACCTTGGCCTCGATGTCCTCGGCGTTCAGCCCCGCCACCGCGTACATGTCGCGCGGGCTGGCCTGGTCGATGAAGACATCCGGCAGCACCATGCTGCGGAACTTCAGACCCTTGTCGAAGACGCCCTCCTCGGCGAGGAGCTGCGCCACGTGACTGCCGAAGCCGCCCACGGCGCCTTCCTCGATGGTGATCAGCGCCTCGTGGTCTTGCGCCAGCCCCAGGATCAGCTCCCGGTCGAGCGGCTTGGCGAAACGCGCATCGGCGACGGTCGGCGTGATGCCCCGCGCCTCGAGCGCCTCGGCGGCCTCGACCACCTCCTTGAGCCGTGCCCCGTAGGACAGAAGCGCCACCCGGGCACCCTCGCGGATCATCCGGCCGCGGCCGATCTCCAGCGGCGCGCCGCGCTCGGGCATCTCGACGCCGGCGCCTTCGCCCCTCGGGTAGCGGAAGGCGATGGGGCCCTCGTCATGCGCCGCGGCGGTGGCCACCATGTGGCGCAGCTCGGCCTCGTCGGCGGCGGCCATGACGGTGAAGCCCGGCAGGTTCGCCAGGTAGGCCACATCGTAGCTGCCCGCGTGGGTGGCGCCATCGGCGCCCACCAGCCCGGCGCGGTCGATGGCGAAGCGCACCGGCAGGCGCTGGATCGCCACGTCGTGCACCACCTGGTCGAAGCCGCGCTGCAGGAAGGTCGAATAGATCGCCGCGAAGGGCCGCATGCCGCCGGCGGCGAGGCCGGCGGCGAAGGTCACCCCGTGCTGCTCGGCAATGCCCACGTCGAAGCAGCGCGAGGGATAGCGCTCGGCCATGAGGTTCAGCCCGGTGCCGTCGGGCATGGCGGCGGTCACCGCGCAGATCCGGCTGTCCTCCTCGGCGAGCTGCACCAGGCTCTCGCCGAAGACCTTGGTGTAGGACGGCGCGTTCGAGGGCGCCTTCTTCTGCTCGCCCGAGCCCACGTCGAACTTCGCGGTGGCATGGCCGCGGTCGGGGCGGCCCTCGGCGGGGGCGTAGCCCTTGCCCTTCTGGGTGATGCAATGGATGAGGATCGGCCCATGCGCCCGCGCCTTGACGGTGCGCAGAACCGGCAGGAGGCTCTCCATGTCGTGGCCGTCGATCGGCCCGATGTAGGAAAAGCCCAGCGCCTCGAAGAGCGTGCCACCCACGGCCATGCCCTTGATCATGTCCTTGGCGCGCCGCGCCCCCTCGCGGAAGGGTTCGGGCAGGAAGCTCACCGCGCCCTTGGCGACATCCTTCAGCGAATGGAAGGGCGCCTCGGCGTAGAGCCGCGACAGGTAGGAGGACATCGCCCCCACCGGCGGGGCGATCGACATCTCGTTGTCGTTCAGGATCACGATCAGCCGCTTGCCGAGGTGGCCGGCGTGGTTCATCGCCTCGTAGGCCATGCCCGCCGACATGGCGCCGTCGCCGATCACCGCGATGGCATCGCCATGGCCGGTCTCCGAGGTGCCACCGAGGTCGCGCGCCACGGCAAAGCCCAGCGAGGCCGAGATGGAGGTCGAGCTATGCGCCGCGCCGAAGGGGTCATAGGGGCTTTCCGAGCGCTTGGTGAAGCCTGAGATCCCGTCCTTCTGGCGCAGGGTGCGGATCCGGTCGCGGCGTCCGGTCAGGATCTTGTGGGGATAGCTCTGGTGGCTCACGTCCCAGACGATCTTGTCGCGCGGCGCGTCCCAGATCGCGTGCAGCGCCACGGTCAGCTCCACCACGCCAAGCCCCGCGCCGAGGTGCCCGCCGGTCTCGGAGACCGCCGAGATGGTCTCGGCGCGCAGCTCCTGGGCAAGCTGGCGCAGCTCGCCGTCGGTGAACGACTTCAGGTCGGCGGGCGTGGTGACCCGGTCGAGCAAGGGGGTGGTCGGACGGTCGGACATCTCGGTTCAGCTTCCTCTTGCGGGGCCTCGGACCCTGGGTCGGGCGGTAGGCCCGCCCAGGGGCGCCTCTGGCAGATGCGCGCGCCCCTGATCTAGCTCTTGCGGGCGATAACGAAGCGCGCCGCCTCGATCAAGCCGCGCGCCTCGGCGCCATAGGGGGTGAGCGCCGCCTCGGCCTCCTCGATGAGCGATCTGGCGCGCGCCCGCGCGCCGTCCAGCCCCAGGTGCGACACGAAGGTCGCCTTGCCGCGGGCGGCGTCCTTGCCGGCGGCCTTGCCCATGGCCGCGGCGTCACCCTCGACGTCGAGGATGTCGTCGGCGATCTGGAAGGCCAGCCCCAGGGCAGCGGCATAGGCGCGCATCGGCCCGGGCTCGGCGCCGGCAAGCCGCGGCCCCGCCTCGGCGGCCCAGGAGATCAGCGCCCCGGTCTTGCCGGCCTGAAGCGCGGTGATCTCGGCGAGGCTCAGGGACGTCCCGGCGCTTTCGGCGGCGATGTCGAGCGCCTGGCCCCGCACCATCCCGCCCGCGCCCGCCGCCCGCGCCAGGCTCAGCGCCAGGTCGGCGCGCACGGCGGGGTCGGCATGGGTCTCGGGGGTCAGGCAGAGCTCGAAGCCCAGCGCCTGCAGCGCGTCGCCCACCAGGATCGCGGTCGCCTCGTCCCACTTGCGATGCAGCGTCGGCTGGCCGCGGCGCAGGTCGTCGTCGTCCATGGCGGGCAGGTCGTCATGGACCAGCGAATAGGCATGCACCGCCTCGATCGCCAGCGCCGGGTTCAGCGCCGCCTCGACGCCATGCAGCCGCGCCCCCTCGAGCACGAGGTAGCCGCGCAGCCGCTTTCCGCCCCGGGTCGCGTAGCGCATCCCGGCATCAAGCGGCGCGGCGCCGCCGGTTGCGAAGAGATCCGCGAATCCCGCGGCGATGCGGTCCTGCGCCTGGCTCAAGCCGCTGTCGAACATCCTGGCGGTCAGAGCCCCTCGACGGGCTGGGTGCCCTTGGGCTGGCCCTCGGCGTCGAGCGTGATCGCCGCGACCTTTTCCTCGGCTTCCTTGAGCTTGGCCTCGCAGCGCTTCTTCAGCGCCGCGCCGCGCTCGTAGAGCTTGATCGACTGCTCCAGCGCCACATCCCCGCGTTCGAGCTGGCCCACGACCTCCTCGAGGGCGCGCATGGCCTCCTCGAAGCTCATCTCCTCGACGGGTTTGTCCTCTGCGCTCATCGGCCGGCCTCCATCAACGCCGCGACATGCGCGGCCCCGCTTTCGCTCAATGCCTGAAGATCATACCCGCCCTCGAGTGTCGAGACCACGCGCCCGCCGCAGACCTCGGCCGCGACGGCGCAAAGCTGCTCGGTCAGCCAGGTGAAATCCTCGGTCTGCCAGTTGAGTTTGGCCAGCGGGTCGCGGGCATGGGCGTCGAAGCCCGCCGAGAGAATGATCAGTTCGGGCCGGAAGCGCCGGAGCCGCGGGAAGACCCGGTCGGTGTAGAGCGCGCGCATCTCCGCGCCGCCGGTGCCGGGCGCCAGCGGTAGGTTCATCACGTTGTCATGGGCGCCGGTCTCCTGCGCCGCCCCGCTGCCGGGCCAGAGCGGCGACTGGTGCGAGGTCACGGTCAGCGCCCGGCGCTCGTGCCAGAGCAGATCCTGCGTGCCGTTGCCGTGATGCACGTCGAAATCCACCACCGCGACCCGCGCGAGCCCCAGCGCGTCGAGCGCGTATTTCGCCCCGATTGCAGCATTGCCGAAGAAGCAGAAGCCCTTGGCTGTGGCGCGTTCGGCGTGATGTCCGGGCGGGCGCATGGCGCAGAAGGCGTTGTCGACCTCGCCGCCGACGACCATCTCGACGGCCTTCAGGACCCCGCCCACCCCGCGCCGCGCGGCATCAAGCGCCCCGGGCGTCAGATAGGTGTCGCCGTCGATCGGATGGAAGCCCCGCGCCGGCACATGGGACTCGAGCGAGCCGATATAGGCCGGCGGGTGGCAGCGCTCGATCTCGGCATCCTCGGCCAGGGGCGAGCGCACGCGCAGAAGGTCGAACTCCGCCAGCGCCGCGAGAAGATGCTCGATCCGCGCCACCCGCTCGGGGTGGCCCTGGGGCGTGACATGGCCGCGCGCGGCGTCATGGGTGATGAGGGCAGTCGCCAAGGCGCATCCTTTCGAATTCCGCCCCGACCAAAGCGCGATTTCCCCCGAAGAGCAAGCCGCCGTCCCCGCCCCCCCGCGCCAGGCCCAGCAACCAAAAGCGCGCCCGCCCAACAGGCACCACGCCCTCCCAGGCTTGACCGGGCCTCAAATACTCCGGGAGCGCGAGGGCAGCGCCCTCGCTCCGGCCGGGCGGGCCTCAATGGCCCGGCCGGACGGAAACAGCCCTAGTCGCGCCCGAGGCGCAGCCCGCGAGGCAGCTCGAAGCCGCGCAGGAAGGCCTCGGCCTCTTGGGCGCCGCGGCCGGCCTTCTGGGCGCGGGTGATCTCCACCGCGCCGCTGCCGCAGGCGACGACGAAACCGCCCGAGAGCACCTCGCCGGGGGCGCCGGAGCCTTCGGTCACCCGGCTGCCCAGGAGCTTCACCCGCGCGCCCTCGACCTCGGTCCAGGCGCCCGGGAAGGGCGAGAGCCCGCGGATCTGCCGGTCCACCGCCGCCGCCGGGCGGGTCCAGTCGATCTCGGCCTCGGCCTTGTCGATCTTCTCGGCGTAGATCACCCCGTCGTCGGGCTGCGGCTCGGGGGTGAGCTGGCGCAGCCGCGAGAGCGCCTCGACGATCATCCGCGCGCCCATCTCGGAGAGCCGGTCGTGCAGGGTCTCGGCGGTCTCCTCCGAGGCGATCTCGGTGGCCTCGCTCATCAAGACCGGCCCGGTGTCGAGCCCGGCCTCCATCTGCATGATGGCGATGCCGGTCATCCGGTCCCCGGCGAGGATCGCGCGCTGGATCGGGGCGGCGCCGCGCCAGCGCGGCAGGAGCGAGGCATGGATGTTCAGGCAGCCGAACTCCGGCGCATCGAGCACCGGCTGCGGCAGGATCAGCCCGTAGGCCACCACGACCGCCACATCGGCCTTGAGCGCGGCAAACTCGGCCTGCGCCTCTGGGTTGCGCAGCGAGGCGGGGTGGCGGACCTCGAGGCCCAGCGCCTCGGCGCGGGCCTGCACCGGGCTCGGGCGGTCCTTGCGGCCGCGTCCGGCGGGCCGGGGCGGCTGGCAATAGACCGCCGCGATCTCGTGGCCGGCGGCGGCCAGGGCCTCGAGCACCGGCACCGAGAAGTCCGGCGTGCCCATGAACACGACGCGCATCGCGTCCTCCCTACGAGTTACAGTGCCCCGGGCATATCGCGCGTGGCGCGGTGTTGGAAGGCCGGGTCAGCCGTATTTGCGGATCTCCCCGCGGCGCAGTTTCTCGGCGTAGCGGGCCAGCTCGCGCTTCACCACCGGCATCAGGAAATAGAGTCCGATGACGTTGAAGATCGCCATGGAGAAGAGCGCCGCATCCGAGAAGGCGATGACCGGATCGAGGCTCGCGGCCGCGCCGATCACCACGAAGAGGCAGAAGATCGCCTTGAAGGCCAGCTCCTTGCCCTGGCCCTCGCCCAAGAGGAAGGTCCAGGCCTTCAGCCCGTAGTAGGACCAGCTCAGCATGGTCGAGAAGGCAAAAAGCACCACCGCCACGGCCAGGAGCACCGGGAACCAGGGGAAGGCGGTCGCGAAGGCATCCGAGGTCAGCGCCACGCCCTCGGCCCCGGTCTGGGTGACGATCTGGCCATCCTCGATCAGGAAGAGCCCGGTCTCGGGGTCGGTGACGAGCTGGCCCGAGATGATGATCACCAGCGCGGTCATGGTGCAGATCACCACGGTGTCGATGAAGGGTTCGAGCAGCGCCACGAAGCCCTCGGTGATCGGCTCCTTGGTGCGCACCGCGGAATGCGCGATGGCGGCCGAGCCGATGCCCGCCTCGTTCGAGAAGGCGGCGCGGCGAAAGCCCTGGATCAGCGCGCCGACCATGCCGCCGGCGACGCCGAGGCCGGTGAAGGCGCCCTCGATGATCTGCCCGAAGGCCGATCCGACCTGGTCGATATTGGCCAGGATGATGACCAGCGCCGCGGTGACGTAGAAGATGCCCATGAAGGGCACGACCTTCTCGGTCACCCGGGCGATGGACTTCAGCCCGCCGATGATCACCACGCCCACGAGCGCGGCGAAGATCACCCCGGTGATCCAGCCCGGGTAGTCGCCGACCACCCCGGCGATCTGCTGGTGCGCCTGGTTGACCTGGAACATGTTGCCGCCGCCCACGGCGCCCAGGAGCGTGAAGATCGAAAAGCCCACCGCCAGCGCCGTGCCGCCGCGCAGCCCGCGTTCCTCGAAGCCCTTGGTCAGGTAGTACATCGGCCCGCCCGAGACCCGGCCGTCGGGGTATTCGTTGCGGTATTTCACCCCGAGGGTGCATTCGGTGAACTTCGTGGCCATGCCCAGAAGGCCCGCCAGGACCATCCAGAAGGTCGCCCCCGGCCCGCCGATGCCGATAGCCACCGCAACGCCCGCGATATTGCCCAAGCCCACCGTGCCCGAAAGGGCCGTCGCCAGCGCCTGGAAGTGGCTGACCTCGCCCGCGTCGTTGGGGTCGGAGTAATCGCCCCGCACCAGGCGGACCGCATGGCCGACCCAGCGGAACTGCACGAAGCCGAAGTAGAGCGAGAAGACCAGCGCCGCGATCACCAGCCAGCCGACGATCCAGGGCACCTCGGTGCCCGGCAGGTTGGCGAAGATCAGGTTCACATACCATCCCGTGGCGTTCTCGAAGCCCGCGTTGATGCTGGCGTCGAGCCCCTGGGCCCGTCCCGCCCCGGCGGTCAGGGCAAGGCTCGCGGCGGCGAGGGCGGCGGTTCGGAGGGGATGGGGCATGGCCTGGCTCCTTCGGGATGTCAGCGGCGGCGCCAGTGGCGCGCGGGGGTCAGGGAACGATGGTGCAGGGCACCGGGGCGATCTGCACGAGCGTGGCGGCGGTGGACCCGAAGATCCGCGCCGAGAGCCCGCCCGCGCCGTCGCGCCCGACGATGATCTGGCTCGCGGCCTCGTCCCTGGAGCAGTCGCTCAGGATCTCGGCGGAATGGCCGTAGCGGATCACCGGGGTGATCGCGACCCCGCGGTCCTTCATCCGGTCCATCGCCGGGGCCAGGACCGCCGCCTCGGCGCGGGCCAGCTCTTCCTTGCGACGCATGTGGCGCTCTTCCAGCTCCTCGCGCGAGAGGAAGGAATAGGGCGACCATTCCAGCACATGCACCAGCACGATCCCGAGACCCGCGGCGGCGGCCTGGGTCACGGCAAACTCGAGCGCCCGCGTCGCGGCGGGGCTGCCGTCGTATCCGACGATGAAGGGGCCCGGCATCTCGGCTCTCCTCGGTCAGGGTTCGGGACGCTCGACCTAGACCGGCTGGCGCCGGTTTCAAAGCACCCTCGGCAAGAGCTTGCCGTCGGGTCAGGCCGGAGGGGGTCCCTCGCCTGCCCCGGGGCCAAGCGCCGCGCCCGGATCGAGCGGCGCCATCAGGCCCGCGATCTGGTCGCGCAGCCATTGGTGCGGCGGCGAGAGCGTCGCCCGCCGGTGCCAGATCATCGAGATCCGCGCCGGGGCGATGGGCATCGGCGGGCGGTAGATCTCGAGCCCGACGCGCGGCGCCACCCGCCGGGCGAGCTGCGCCGGGATCAGCGCGATCATCTCGGAGCGCGCCACGGCGGTATAGACCCCCGAGAAGACCGGCATGGTCATCGCCACCCGCCGGCTGCGCCCGACCTCGGCCAGGGCGGCGTCGCCCATGGCCCGCAGGTTGCCCTCGGGCGAGAAGAGCACATGCGGCAGGTCGCAGAAGAGGTCGATCGGCAGCACCTCCCCCGGCGCGATGCCCGCCCGCGCCAGCCGTGCGTGGCCCTGCCGCGCGATGGTCACGAAGTCCGACCGGAAGAGGTGCTGATGCGCGATCCAGTCGGGAAAGGCGATCTCGGGGATCAGCGCGAGGTCGACCTGATAGCGGTCGAAGGTGTCGATATAGCTTTCCGGCACCAGGTCCACGAGCTGCACCTGCACGCCGGGCGCCTGCCGAGCGATGTGATCGGCGAGCTCGGGCATCAGCATCTCGGCGAAGAAGTCGCTGCCCGAGATCTTGAAGCTCGCCTCAGCCCGCGCCGGGTCGAAGCCCGCGGGCGGGATCAGCAGGCGCTCGGTCTCCTCGAGCAGCGCCCGAAGCGGCGCGCGCAGCCCCTCGGCGTAATCCGTCGGCACCAGCCGCCGCCCCTGCCGCAGGAACAGCGGGTCGTCGAGCGCATGGCGCAGCCGCGAGAGCGCCGCCGAGACCGCCGGCTGCGAGAGCCCGATCCGCCGCCCCGCCGCGGTGGTCGAGGCGGTCTCGAGCAGGGCGTCGAGCACCCGCAGGAGGTTCAGGTCGAAGCTCGCGAAATTCATGGCATCAATTATTAGTATAAGAGAAGTCGATTTAACAAATACTACTTACTCGGGTATCCTGCGCGCATGGTCGGCGCGCGGACCGCCCGGCCCTCCACACATCGTCACCGACCCCGGCAGCGGGCGCCTCTGGGCGCGCCCGTCCCGTCGCGGTCGTCTTGAGGGAGGAGATGACATGAAGGACCACATCCTCGGCCCCGGCACCGTCGAATGGCTGGGCACCCAGTATCGCACCATCCTGCCGCGCGCGGCGACGGGCGGGGCCATGGCGATCTTCGACAGCATCGGCCAGCCCGGTTCGGGCCCGCCGCGCCACATCCACCACGACGCCGACGAGACCTTCGTGATGCTGACCGGCGAGGCGGAGTTCTGGAGCGCGGGCGAGACCCTCCTGCGCGGCCCCGGAGAGACGGTCTTCGTCCCGCGCGGCACCTCGCATACCTTCCGGGTCGTGGGCGAGCAGCCCTCGCGGCACCTGGTGATCCTCTCGCCCGGCGGCTTCGAGGACTTCTTCCCCGAGATGGCCGACCAGGGCCTGCGCATCCCCGAGGACATGGAGCAGATCGTCGCGACCGCCGCGCGCTACAACCTGGAGTTCACCGGCCCGCCCCTCGGCGCGGAGGGGTCTGGGTCTGGGGCTGAGGGCTGAGGGCTGAGGGCTGAGGGCTGAGGGCTGAGGGCTGAGGGCTGAGGGCTGAGAAAGCACCGCATCCTCACCCGAAAGACCAGAACCCGACGCCAGGTGCTGCCGGCCCGAGACCACGCACCAGGCCCAGCCACCAAAGAAAACGCCCGGCGGAACCCCTCCCGCCGGGCGCATTGTTCAGAACCGGGGCGCCCCGGTCAGGCCACGTCGAACTCCAGCGGCCGCACCTGGCGGAAGAGGCCGGTGTTCTCCAGCTCCTGCACCACGTCGGACTTCAGCGCGTCGTCGATGTAGAGGAGCGCGATCGCCTCGCCCTTGGCGGCCGACCGGCCGAGGGTGAAGTTCGCGATGTTCACGCCGTTCTTGCCCATGGTCATGCCGAGCGTGCCGATGATGCCCGGCACGTCCTCGTTGGTGGTATAGACCATGTGCCGGCCGATCTCGGCGTCGATATTGATGCCCTTGATCTGGATGAAGCGCGGCTTGCCGTCCGAGAAGACCGTGCCGCCGATCGAGCGCTCGCGCTTGTCGGTGGCCACGGTGACCTTGATGTAGCCCTCGAAGGCGCCCGACTGGCCCTGCTTGGTGGTCGAGAGCTTGATCCCGCGCTCCTTCGCGATGAGCGGCGCCGAGACCATGTTCACCTCGGGGTTGAAGCGCTTCATGATGCCCGCGACCAGGCTGCAGTTCAGCGCCTCGAG
The DNA here is from genome assembly GCF_054552075.1 of Roseivivax sp. Lineage (NCBI taxonomy): Bacteria > Pseudomonadati > Pseudomonadota > Alphaproteobacteria > Rhodobacterales > Roseobacteraceae > Roseivivax > Roseivivax sp. The sequence goes on along the minus strand of NZ_JBTOLZ010000012.1, from coordinate 41,914 downwards.
GTTCATCTCGGAGACCGAGCCGTCATAGAGGATGTTGATCGCCTTGATCGGCTCGTCGGTCATCTGCCCGATGAAGCTGCCGAGGTGGTCGGAAAGCTTGATCCAGGGGCCCATGATCTTGGCCTCCTCGGCGGTGACCGAGGGCATGTTCAGCGCGTTGGAAACCGCGCCGGTCAGCAGGTAGTCGGCCATCTGTTCGGCGACCTGCAGGGCGACGTTCTCCTGGGCCTCGGTGGTGGCCGCGCCGAGATGCGGGGTGCAGACGACGTTCGGCAGGGCGAAGAGCGGGTTGTCGGTCGCCGGCTCCTCGGAGAAGACGTCGAAGCCCGCGCCCGCCACATGGCCCGACTTCAGCAGCTCGGCCAGCGCCGCCTCGTCGACCAGGCCGCCGCGCGCGCAGTTGATGATCCGCACGCCCTTCTTGGTCTTCTCGAGGTTTTCCTTGGACAGGATGTTCTTGGTCTGCTCGGTCAGCGGCACGTGCAGGGTGATGAAGTCGGCCCGCGCCAGCAGGTCCTCGAGCTCGACCTTCTCGACGCCCATCTTGTCGGCCTTTTCCTGGCTCAGATAGGGGTCATAGGCCGCGACCTTCATCTTCAGCCCGCGCGCGCGGTCGCAGACGATGCCGCCGATGTTGCCCGCGCCGATCACGCCCAGCGTCTTGCCGGTCAGCTCGACGCCCATGAACTTCGACTTCTCCCATTTGCCCGCATGGGTCGAGGCCGAGGCCTCGGGGATCTGCCGCGCCACCGCGAACATCATCGCGATGGCGTGTTCGGCGGTGGTGATCATGTTGCCGAAGGGCGTGTTCATCACGATCACGCCTTTCTTGGAGGCCGCCTCCTTGTCGACGTTGTCGGTGCCGATGCCGGCGCGGCCGATGACCTTCAGGTTGGTCGCCTTCTCGAGGATGTTCGGCGTGACCTTGGTGGCCGAGCGGATCGCCAGGCCGTCGTAGTCGCCGATCACCTCGGCGAGCTTTTCCTTGTCCTTGCCGAGCTCGGGGCGGAAATCGACCTCGATGCCACGATCCTTGAAGATCTGAACGGCGGCGTCCGACAGCTTGTCGGAAATGAGAACCTTGGGAGCCATCTGTCTGGTCCTTTGCGACTGGATATATCGGGAGAGGGCGCGCGCCTTGGCGCGCCCCGGGGGATCAGATTGGGGAAGAAGCCCTGCGGGGCCCCGCGGCTCAGGCCGCCTGGGCCTGCGCCTCGTGCTCGGCGTGATAGGCCCATTCGAGCCAGGGCAGCATGGCCTCGATGTCCGAGGTCTCGACCGTGCCGCCGCACCAGATCCGGAGGCCCGCCGGCGCGTCCCGGTAGGAGCCCACGTCGAGCGCCACGCCCTCGGCTTCGAGCCGCTTCTGCACCGCCTTGGCGAAGGCCGCCGGGTCGGCGATGCCGCCGTCGGTGAACTTCAGGCAGACCGAGGTGTTCGAGCGGGTCGCGGGATCCTCGGCGAGGTTGGCGATCCAGTCGCGCGCCGCGCAGAAGTCCCAGACCGCCTGGGCGTTGGCATCGGCGCGGGCCATCAGGCCCTTCAGGCCGCCGACCGAACGCGCCCAGTCGAGCGCGACGAGGTAGTCCTCGACCGCCAGCATCGAGGGGGTGTTGATCGTCGCGCCCTCGAAGATGCCCGCGTTGAGCTTGCCGCCCTTGGTCAGGCGGAAGATCTTCGGCAGCGGCCAGGCGGGGGTGTAGCTCTCCAGCCGCTCGACGGCGCGGGGGCTGAGGATCAGGATGCCATGCGCGGCCTCGCCGCCCAGCACCTTCTGCCAGGAGAAGGTGGTCACATCGAGCTTGTCCCAGGGCAGGTCCTGCGCGAAGGCCGCCGATGTGGCGTCGCAGATGGTCAGGCCCCCGCGGTCGTCGGGGATCACCTCGCCCGAGGGCACGCGCACGCCGGAGGTGGTGCCGTTCCAGGTGAAAACCACGTCGGTGTCATAGTCCAGCGCGCCCATGTCGACGATCTCGCCGTAGTCCGCCTCGCGGATCTCGGCCTCGATCTTGAGCTGCTTGACGACATCGGTCACCCAGCCGGCGCCGAAGCTTTCCCAGGCCACCATGGTGGCCTTGCGGGCGCCCAGCATGGACCACATCGCCATCTCCACCGCGCCGGTGTCCGAAGCGGGCACGATGCCGATCTTGTAGTCTGCGGGAATGTTCAGAACCTCGCGGGTCCCTTCGATCGCCGCGGCCAGCTTGTCCTTGCCGACCTTGGCCCGGTGCGAGCGTCCGAGCGCCGCCTCCGAGAGCATGTCGAGCTGGAATCCGGGGATCTTGGCACAGGGGCCCGAGGAAAAACGCGGATTGGCCGGCCGCGTTGCCGGTTTGGTCGTCGTCATGATGGCTAACCTTCCAGATAGTCGCCCCTCGTTGGGGAGGGGTGTCCCACGGACGGAGTTACTGCGCCCCTCCCCGCCGCGCAAGGGACCATTCTGCCGCGCCGGGCCTTTCGAGCGGCAAAATCCGGCCTCGCGGCGCGCCGAAGTTTCCGATCGGCGCAATGGCTTGCCGACGGCGGGTTATTGCTGATAGCGGCCGCACTGGCTTTCGCCGGACCGCGGGATCGCGGCAGGATGGCCCCCCAAGAAGAGCGGACGCGACGCGAGTCGTGATCCGCCCCGAGAGCAGGAGCAGTGATTCGACGTGTCAGACAGATACGGCCAAGACCGGCATGGTGACATGCCGGCGCAACGCGCCCCCTTCCAGATCCGCGGGAGGTTCCTGACCGCGCTCGCGCTGCGCATCGACGGCGAGACGACGGATGACGGCTTCTACGCGCATCTCGACGACCAGCTGCGCCAGACCTCGCAGTTCTTCGACGGCGCCCCGATGGTGCTCGATCTCGGCCATGCCCCCGGCGTAGCCGCGCCCGAGGCCCTGAGCGGCCTGGTCGAGAACCTGCGCGCCCGCAAGCTCAAGGTCTTCGGCGTGCAGAACGCGCCGGGCTGCGATGCCGGCACGCTCGACCGGTTGGGCCTGATCGAGGTCACCACCGGCCGCGACGCCCCCCTGCCCGCCGCCGAGAAGCCCGCCCGGGTCCGCGCCCGCGAAGAGCGCCGCGGCACCGAGAACAAGGTGGTGCGCCAGCCGGTGCGCTCGGGCCAGATGGTGGTCGCCGAGCGCGGCGACCTGACGGTGATCGGCTCGGTCGCCTCGGGCGCCGAACTGGTCGCTAGCGGCAACATCCATGTCTACGGGCGCCTGCGCGGCCGGGCCATGGCGGGCGCCCATGGCGACGAGAGCGCGCGCATCCTCTGCCAGAGCCTCGAGGCCGAGCTGGTGGCCATCGCCGGCCTCTACAAGACGAGCGAGACGCTCGAGGAAGAGGCCGAGCGCGGCCGGGCGATGCATATTTTCCTCAAAGACGAGAGATTGCTTATGGAGGCGATTGGATGACGATCGAACTGAAGGAGAAACCGCCCCTCGGGCGGGTCGTCGTGATCACGTCCGGCAAGGGCGGCGTGGGCAAGACCACCTCGGCGGCGGCGGTGTCCGCGGGCCTGGCCAAGCAGGGCCACAAGACCGTTGTGATCGATTTCGACGTGGGCCTGCGCAACCTGGACATGACCATGGGCTGCGAACGCCGCGTGGTCTTCGACTTCATCAACGTGATCCAGGGCGACGCGCGGCTGAAGCAGGCGCTGATCCGCGACAAGCGGCTCGACACGCTGTCGATCCTGCCGACCTCGCAGACCCGCGACAAGGACGCGCTGACCAAGGAGGGCGTCGAGAAGGTGCTGGACGAGCTCAAGCAGGAGTTCGACTACATCGTCTGCGACAGCCCCGCGGGCATCGAGCACGGCGCCCAGATGGCGATGTATTTCGCCGACGAGGCGGTCGTGGTGACCAACCCCGAGGTCTCCTCGGTGCGCGACAGCGACCGGGTGCTGGGGCTCCTCAGCAGCCAGACCAAGCGGGCCGAGACCGAGGGCGCCGAGCCGGTCAAGGCGCAGGTGCTGATCACCCGCCACGACCGGACCCGCGTCGAGAGCGGCGAGATGATGACCGTCGAGGACGTCCTCGAGATCCTCGCCGTGCCGCTCCTGGGCGTGATCCCGGAAAGCCAGGCGATCCTGCGGGCCTCGAACATCGGTACGCCGGTGGTACTCGACGGGCCCTCGGCTGCGGCCAAGGCCTATGAGGACGCGGTCTCGCGGCTGACCGGCACGGATGTCGAGATGCGCATCGAGAGCGAGCGCCGCCCCAACCTTCTGCACCGGCTCTTCGGGCGGGCGTCATGAACCTGTTCAGCTTCGCCCGCAAACCCCGCCGCGCCCGGACCGCCGACACCGCCAAGGATCGCCTGCAGATCCTGCTCGCGCATGAGCGCAGCGGCACCGGGACAGGAGAGGCCAGCTACCTGCCGAAGCTGCAGAAGGACATCGTGGCCGCGATCCGCAAGTATGTCGCCATCGGCGACGACGACGTGGAGGTCCGGATGGAACGCGGAGACCAGATGTCGAGCCTCGAGATCAACATCGACCTGCCGCAGGCCGAGGCCGGCGGCAAAGCCGAGGCCGCGAAATCCGGGAGCAAGGCAGCCGCGAAGGCCTGAACGCCTTTGCGCCCTCGCGCCCTCGCGCCCCGCGGCTTCGCGGCTTCGCGGCTTCGCGGCTTCGCGGCTTCGCGGCTTCGCGGCTTCGCGGCTTCGCGGCTTCGCGGCTTTGAGATGATCCCCACCGGCGGCCGCCACCACGCGCGGCCGCCGGTTTTTATTGGCGAGACCGCCCCGCGCCGCCCCGCCCGGCCCGCGCGCCCGTCCCGAGGCGCCCCCAAAAGGCCGCCGCCCTCCCCCAGCGCCACGGCACAGCCCCCTCGGCGCAACACCCACAAAGCCGCGCCCCTCTTCCCCCTTCAGCTTGGCAAAAATACCTCGGGGTGAATTGGCGGCCCCGCCGCCAAGAGGGGCAGAGCCCCTGATCCCCCCAAACAACCAGCCCCCCCCCGCTTTCCCGCCGCCCCTCCCCGGTCTATGACCGGCGCGACGCCACAGCGGAGCCCTCCATGACCCAGACGCCCCAGACCGCCACGCTGCTTTCCGACCCGCGCGCCCCGCGGCTCGATCCCGCCGCCGCCGAGGCGCTGCGCAACGCCTGGGGCGGCGGCACCCTGCGCTGGCTCGCCGCGGACGAGGCCTGCGAGTTCGACCTGCCGGGGCGCCCCGCCAATGCCGAGGAGGTCTGGCGCGAGTTCCAGACCCTCGGCATCGACCTGGCGCTGCAGCCCAGCGCCGGGCGGCGCAAGCGCATGCTGCTCGCCGACATGGATTCGACGATGATCGAGCAGGAGTGCATCGACGAGTTGGCCGAGGAGGCCGGTGTCGGCGCCGAGGTCCGGGGCATCACCGCCCGTGCGATGAACGGCGAGCTGGATTTCGAGGGCGCCCTGACCGAACGGGTGGGCCTGTTGAAGGGGCTCTCCGAGCGCGTGATCGACAAGGTCCTGGCCGAGCGCATCAGCTACATGCCCGGCGGCGCGGTGCTGCTGGCCACGATGAAGGCCGCGGGCGGCCATGCGGCGCTGGTCTCTGGCGGCTTCACCGCCTTCACCTCGGTGGTGGCGGAGGCGCTTGGCTTCGACGAGCACCGTGCCAATCGGCTGCTGGCCGAGGGCGGCGTGCTGACCGGCGAGGTCGCCCGCCCGATCCTCGGCCGCGAGGCCAAGGTCGTGGCGCTGGAAGAGATCACCGCGCGGCTTGGCATTGCTGAGGGTGAGGTCATGGCGGTCGGCGACGGGGCCAATGACCTCGGCATGCTGGGCCGCGCGGGCGCGGGCGTGGCGCTGCACGCCAAGCCCTCGGTGCAGGCCGAGGCGCAGCTGCGGGTGAACTTCGGGGATCTGACGGCGCTGCTCTATCTGCAGGGCTATGAGAAGGCGGAGTTTGTGGGGGGCTGACGAGGGGCTCTGGGGGTTGGGTGCGCGGTGCTCTTCGAGAGGGCGCGGCGGTTTCCGAGAGGGCGTGCGTCGGACTGGGGGGCGTTGCTGCTGGCTTCTGGGATGGGCGCTTTAACCCGGGAAGATAACGACCACAGGTGAGCCGAGCGTGTCACTCTCAGAAGCACCCCACTACCCTCTCACCCCACGCAACAGAGGGCGCGCGCCGGACCGGGGGCCGGCGCTGCTGACCTCCGAGCGAGGCGCTTTATGGCAGCAAGGTCAGGACGAGAGGTGAGTTAGGCGCTTCGCCCACAAGAGCGCCGGCCCAAGGGGCCGGTCCGGCGCGCGCCCGGCATCTTCGATGCTATTCGGGCGCAAGGAGGCGCGTTGGTTTGTCCGGGTGCACATATTGATTTGCGCGTTTGGGATGCGCGCAGGGCGAGGCACACCAAGTTCTAGCCGGTGACTTCAATTTGAGCCGCTGAGCTCAAGTCCTCACCACGCCCGCCAAGCCCTCACAAAGCCACCTCAAACGCTCAAAACGCCCACCCCCCCCCCCACACCACCAGCGGCAAACGCCCAAGCCTCCCCCTCACACCGCCAGCGGCGCCGCGGGGCGGATCGCGCCGGTCTTCATGCCGCGCCAGTTGGTGATCTCGGGCGTCAGGAAGCGCGCCACGTCGGGATGCGCGGTGTCGAGCACCTCCATCCGCGCCAGAACCGCCGCGATGGCGCATTCCGCGGCCCGCGTCGCCCCGTCCAGCGCCTTGACCGCAATGCCCTTGCCGCGGGCGGGCAGGATCGCGACGAAATACCCTTCGGCCCCGGTCTTCAGCGCCACCGGCTCCTTGGCCGCGCGCATCAGGAGCGTGCAGGCCCGGCCCTCGCCCGCGACCAGCTCGGGATGAGCGATCATCGCCCGGGTCAGCCGGGCGGCGGCGCGCGACAGGGTGTCGTCGCGGCGCTCGGCGGTGGCGAACCAGGACATCGCCCGGGCCATGGCGCCCATGGTGGTCGCATGGTTCGGCGCCGAACAGCCGTCGATGCCGTAGCCCGGGCTCACCCGGTCGGTGACCAGCTCGAAAGCCTCGCGGGCGGCGGCCTGCACCGGGTGGTCGGGCTCGTGATACTCAGGCCCGCCGCCCAACTGCGCGTTCAGCGTCAGGAAGCCCGCGTGCTTGCCCGAGCAGTTGTTGTGCACCTGCCCGGGCGCCCTCCCGGCGCAGAGCATCTCGTGACGGAGCGCCTTGTCGCGCGAGGGCTGCGGCCCGCAGCGCAGCGCCGCGTCGCCGAGCCCCAGGGCCTCGAGCCAGGCGCCGACCGCCTCGACGTGCAGGGGCGCGCCCTGGTGGCTGGCGCAGGCCAGGGCCAGGTGCCGGTCGGTCAGCCCATGGGCCTCGGCGGCGCCCGAGGCGACCAGCGGCAGGGCCTGGATCATCTTCGCCGAGGAGCGCGGCAGAATCATCGCCTCGGGGTCGCCCCAGGCCGCCTCGACGGCCCCGTCGGAGCCCGCGACGGCGATATGTCCGAGGTGCACGGATTCGGCGATCGGTCCACGCCAGACTTCACACAGGCGGGCAGGTTGGGCGCACATACAAAGGCTCCTCACGTATTGGCGATATTCTGCCGAGAGGGCTTTTCGGCAGCCGCGACTTCGGGCTAATGTCCGGTCCGAACTCGGGTCTCAGCCGGCAAGATAAACCGGGGCGGAGACAACGCAACCCGAGCTTTTGAGGGTCAGGTTCACTGGAGGCTCAGGCAATGAAAGCGGTGATCGGGAGCGGGCTCGCGGCACTTTTCCTGGCATGGGGCGGCGCTGCGCTCGCACAGGACGAAAGCACAAACCGCGTCGATGCGATGACCGACTGGTCGGTCTTCGAAGGATCCGACCCGCGGGAGTGCTGGGCGGTGACGACCTACAAGGAAAGCGTGAACACCCGCGACGGCCGCGTCGTGGCGGTGACCCGCGGCGAGATCCTCCTGATGGTCTTCTTCCGCCCCGGCGCCAATGTCGCGGGCCAGGTCGCCTTCACCGGCGGCTATCCCTTCGCGGACGGCTCCACGGTCAATGTGAACATCAGCGGCACCGAGTTCGAGCTCTTCACCGAGGGCGAATGGGCCTGGCCGGCGACGCCGCAGGACGACGCCAAGATCGTGACCGCGATGAAGCGCGGCGCCGACGCGGTGCTGACCGCGCGCTCGAGCCGGGGCACGACCACCAAGGACACCTTCTCGCTCCTGGGCTTCACCGCTGCCGTGGAGGACGCCGAGCGCCGCTGCACGAGCTGATCCCTGTCGCCCGGGCCCGCGCCTGAGCGCGCCGCCCGGGGCCTTTCCCGCCGCTTCCGGCCTCATCGCTCCGCCCCGCCTTGTTCGCGGGCCGCGGAGAAAAGCGGCGTTTGTGACAAATTTTGGTCGCCTGCCTTATTCCTGCCACAATTCGGCTGCAAAACACCTGTATACAGGTGCAGAGCAAAGGCGGGCGCACCCTCCCGCCGGCGCGCAGAAGACACCGCGACACCGTAAATGAGGCGACCATCATGATCGAGCAGCATGACGCGTTTCTGAATGCACGACCCGCCATCGTCCGGCTTCCGCAACCCGGCGCGCGGCTGCGCGACGGTCGCTACCAGGCCCGCCAGGACGGCCCCCGCGTGATCCGCAGCTGGATCACCAACGTTCATCGCGAACGCGACTTCGGCCGCCTCGAGGCCTGGGTCACCATCGTGGTGCAATATGCCCCCTGCCTGCCCCCGCGCACCACGCGCCTCTTGGTCGGCGTGCCCGCGCCCACCAGCCTTCGCCCCGGCGAGCTTCGCAAGAAGCTGATCGTCACCACGCTGAACCTCGCGACGCTGATGCATCGCGCCGAAAGAGGAGGACGCCGCGCCACTGCCTGACACCATTCTTGCCCTATTCAACACTCTTGTTTTCTGCCTATGGGATGACTGCCCAATGCGCTCTTCGGAGCGCATTTTTTTTGATTCTTGGAGGGCGTGGGGCGGGTGAGTGGCGAGCCGCTGTGGGGCGTAGGCCGTAGCGGCGCCCTTGGTCCGAGCGGCCACCGCCGCCGCTCGATCCACGCGTCCATCATGGTTAAGCACAGCCGCGCCCGCCATGGTTCGCTCAGTCCGGTATACAGGTCCGTTTCTGCGGCGGCCGCGCCGATGGGACCGCCCTGCTCCGTCCCGCGCCCTCTGCCCAAGCGCCCCGGCACCGCCCGCCAAGACCCCTCTCCCGCCTGCGCCCTTCCGCTCGCGCGGATCGAATCTCCCTCGGGAAATGTTTTGGATTTGCCGCCGAATCCCTATATGGGACCCACTTTCCGACGAAGAGCCGAGTGAGATGACCGCCAACGCACCGATCACGCAGGATCTTGTGACCATCCCCCGCAAGGCGGAGGACGGGCCGACCAATATCATCGGGCTGACCCGGGACGCGCTGCGCGAGGCGCTCCTGGCCATCGGCACGCCCGAGAAGCAGGCCAAGATGCGCGTCAACCAGGTCTGGGCCTGGCTCTATCACTGGGGCGTGCGCGACTTCGACGCGATGACCAACCTGTCGAAGGACTACCGCCGCCTGCTCGCGGAGCATTTCGTCATCCGCCTGCCCGAGGTGGTCTCCAAGAACGTCTCCATGGACGGCACCCGGAAATACCTGGTGAAGATCGCCGGCGGCCACGAGGTCGAGGTGGTCTACATCCCCGAGGAAGACCGCGGCACGCTCTGTGTCTCGAGCCAGGTGGGCTGCACGCTGACCTGCTCCTTCTGCCACACCGGCACCCAGAAGCTGGTGCGCAACCTGACCGCCGGCGAGATCATCGGCCAGGTCATGGTGGCCCGCGACGATCTCGGCGAATGGCCCGAGCAGCGCGCGCCCCGGAACGAGACCCGGCTTCTGTCCAACATCGTGCTGATGGGCATGGGCGAGCCGCTCTACAACTTCGACAACGTGCGCGACGCGATGAAGATCGCCATGGACGGCGAGGGCATCGCGCTCTCGCGCCGGCGGATCACGCTCTCGACCTCGGGCGTGGTGCCCGAGATCGCCCGCTGCGCCGAGGAGATCGGCTGCCAGATGGCGGTGTCCTTCCACGCCACCACCGACGAGGTGCGCGACAAGCTGGTGCCGATCAACAAGCGCTGGAACATCGAGACGCTGCTGGCGGCGCTGAAGGAATATCCGCGGTTGTCGAACTCCGAGCGGATCACCTTCGAATACGTAATGCTGAAGGACGTGAACGACAGCGACGCCGACGTGCGGCGGCTGGTGAAGCTGATCTCGGGGATCCCCGCGAAGATCAATCTCATCCCCTTCAACGAATGGCCCGGCGCGCCTTACGAGCGTTCCGACTGGAGCCGGATCCAGGCCTTCGCGGACATCATCTACAAGGCCGGCTACGCCTCCCCGATCCGCACCCCGCGCGGCGAGGACATCATGGCCGCCTGCGGGCAGCTGAAGTCCGCGACGGAGCGTGCGCGCAAGTCGCGCCGCGAGATCGAGGCGGAAGCGGCGCGCGGGTGAGGGTGTTGGGGGTGTGCGGGCGTAAGGCCCGTGCGCGGGTGAGCGCGGATTGTGGAGACGCAGCGCGCGAGTGAACTCGCGGTGTCGATTAGAAGGCGCGTTGGTCTCTAGCACCCATGTTCCGAGAGCCGAACGGCGGTCCCATATTGGGACCACCGTCTCCGGCCGCCGGAAGCCCTCACCATGGGCAGCGCACCGTCATCTAACTCCCAAGCCCGACTTGCGCCCGAACAGCACCGAAGGTGCCGGGCGCGCGCCGGACCGGCCCGATGGGCCGGCGCTCTTGTGGGCGAAGCGCTTAGATCGCAGCTCGTCCTGACCTTGCTGAAATAAAGTGCGCAGCTCGGAGCTAGGTAGCGCCGGCCCCCGGTCCGGCGCGCGCCCTCGCTTCAGGCCGACGGGGTCCGCTTTTTGCGGCGCGCCGGGCCGCCCCCGTCGATAGGGCGCTCGCGTATTGGCGGTGTGCTTGAGCCCCCGTCCAGCGCGCCCTCGCTTGAGATCGTTTGGGGCCGCCATTTGGCGGGGCGCCTCGGTCCCGTGCTGCTCCGAGGTGAGATCTTCCGAACCAAACCGGCATCCTGCCTGCCCTGGCCTCCCCGCTCCGCGGTCCGGTCCCCACGACCTCGCAGGCGGCGCGCGCCTCACCAAAAAGCCCCCCCTCACACAAAAAATCCCGGGCGACGCATCGCCCGGGTTTCTTCCGTCAGGCCGTAGCCCCTCCGGTCAGCCCTTGGAGAACTCCGGGTAGGCCTCCATGCCGAGCTCGGCCATGTCGAGACCGTTGATCTCGTCCTCCTCGGAGACGCGGATTCCGAAGAGCGCCTTGAGCACCATCCAGACCACGGCCGAGACCACGAAGGTGAAGAGGCCGATCGCCACGATGCCGACGATCTGCGTGCCGAACGACGCGTCGCCGTTGTAGAACGGCACCGCCAGCGTGCCCCAGATGCCGGCCACGAGGTGCACCGGGATGGCGCCGACCACGTCGTCGATCTTCAGCTTGTCGAGCAGCGGGACGGTCACGACCACGATGATGCCGCCGATCGCGCCGATCCAGAGCGCGCCGAAGAGCGTCGGTGCCAGCGGTTCCGCGGTGATCGACACCAGGCCCGCGAGCGCGCCGTTCAGCGTCATGGTGAGGTCCGGCTTCTTGTAGAGCGCCTGGCTGAGCAGCAGGGCTGCCACCGCGCCGGCCGCCGCCGCCATGTTGGTGTTGGCGAAGATCCGGCTCACGTCGGTCACGTCACCCACGGTGCCCATGGCCAGCTGCGAACCGCCGTTGAAGCCGAACCAGCCGAGCCACAGGATGAAGGTGCCGAGCGTCGCCAGCGCCAGGTTCGAACCCGGCATCGGCACGGTGCGGCCATCCTTGTACTTGCCGATGCGCGGCCCGAGGATCAGCGCGCCCGCCAGAGCGGCCCAGCCGCCCGCGGCATGCACCAGGGTGGAGCCGGCGAAATCGGCGAAGCCCATCTCGGAGAGCCAGCCGCCGCCCCACTGCCAGGAGGCCTCGATCGGGTAGATGAAGCCGGTCAGCACGACCACGAAGATCAGGAAGGGCCAGAGCTTGATGCGCTCGGCCAGGGTGCCCGAGACGATCGAGGCGGTGGTGGCGCAGAACATCAGCTGGAAGAAGAAGTCCGATCCGACCGAGGCGTAATCCAGCGCCGCATCCCCGGCCGCGAGGCCCACGGGCTCGAGCGAGGTCGGCGAGATCAGGATCCCGAGGTAGCCTGGGATGGTCCAGCCGTCGCCCGGATACATCAGGTTGAAGCCCACCAGCCAGTACATGATCGCCGCGATCGAGAAGAGCGAGATGTTCTTGGTCAGCTGCATGGTGACGTTCTTGGAGCGCACGAGGCCGGCCTCGAGCATGGCGAAGCCCGCCGCCATCCAGAACACCAGGAAGCCGCCGATCAGGAACAGCAGGGTGGTGAAGATATAGGGGTTCACGTCCGGGGCCGCCTCGGCCTCCTGGGCCAGACCCAGCGACGGCAGCGCGGCAAGCGCGACAGCCGGGGCAAGTGTCTTGAGAAGTTTCATGTATCCGTTTCCCTTTGTGATCTTGTTCTCGGTCCGCGCGCCCTCAGAGGGCGTCCGCGTCGGTCTCGCCGGTCCGCACGCGGATCGCCTGGCCCACGTCGAGGACAAAAATCTTGCCGTCGCCGATTTTCCCGGTCTTTGCGGTGGAACCGATCGTGTCGATGACCTGTTCGGCCATGGATTCGGCCACAACGATCTCGAGTTTGATTTTCGGCACGAAGTTCACGGCGTATTCCGCACCGCGGTAGATTTCGGTGTGCCCGGACTGCGATCCGAAGCCCTTGATCTCGGTCACCATCATGCCGCGCACGCCGATGGAGGTGAGCGCCTCGCGCACCTCCTCGAGCTTGAACGGCTTGATCGTCGCAATGATGAGTTTCACCTTGGTCCCTTTCGGTTTGGCAGGCCGGACCTGCAATTCGCAGGGAAAACAAAGAAAGCCGGAGGCCCTTTGGGGAAGGTTTGCGCCGGGCGGGAGGCGGATTCCGCGGGCTTGACGCACAATAATTAGGCGGTAAGGGATTTTTGCCTGTTTTTTAATCGGAAAGAATACGCGGATTTGCGCGCGGCTTGGTGCACATCCGGGCCGCGAATGACTATTGTCTCGCAAAACACCCGAGGCGCCGGGCAGGACGGATGAGCGATTCACGAAAAGGTAAGAACCGGCTGGTCGCGGACCGTCGGTATTCGGCGGCAAAGGCCAAGAAGCCCCAGCCGCGCAAACCCCAACCGCAGAAGCGGCGCCGAGCCGCGCCGCGACGCCGCCGCAACCCGATCGTTGCGCTGGTCTCGGGCCTCGTTCGCATGGTCCTGCGGGTGATCTGGCTGGTCACCTCGCGGGTGGCGCTGGTCGCGGGCATCCTGGTCGCAGCCTGGGTCGGCTACACCTATACCACCCTGCCCGCCGCCGAGACGCTGCTCGACGGGCGCGCGAAGGGGTCGGTGACGCTTTATGACCGCAACGGCGACGTCTACGCCTGGCGCGGCGACCAGTTCGGCGGCGTGGTCACCGCCGAAAGCGTCTCGCGCCATCTCAAGCACGCGGTCATCGCCACCGAGGACAAGCGCTTCTACTGGCACCTCGGCGTCTCGCCGCGCGGCATCGCCTCGGCGATCCGCATCAACCTGCGCGAGGGGCGCGGGCCGCTGCAGGGCCACGGCGGCTCGACCATCACCCAGCAGACCGCCAAGCTGCTCTGCCTCGGGGTGACCTACGACAAGTCGGTCTGGGAGACCGAGGCCGATTACATCGACGACTGCCGCGAGACCTCGATCGCGCGGAAGGCCCGCGAGGCGATCTACGCGCTCGCCATGGAGGCCAAGTACAGCAAGGACGAGATCCTCTCGATCTATCTCAACCGCGCCTACATGGGCGGCGGTGCCTTTGGCGCAGAGGCCGCCTCGCAGCGCTATTTCTCCAAGCCCGCCGCGCTGGTCGAACCCTCCGAGGCGGCGATGCTCGCGGGGCTGCTGACCGCGCCTTCTGTCCTGGCACCGACCAACGACCTCGCGCGGAGCCAGAACCGCGCCGAGGTGGTGATCGGGCTGATGGAGGAACAGGGCTACCTGACCTCCGCCGAGGCCCAGAGCGCGCGCGCCAATCCCGCCACCCTGTCCCAGGCGGCCGAGCGCCGCGACGGCGGCTATTTCGCCGACTGGATCATGGACACGCTGCCGCCCTTCGCCGATGTCTCCTCGCGCGAGGACGTGGAGATCACCACCACGCTCGACCCCAGGCTGCAGAACGCCGCCGAGGCGGCGATGAACAAGATCTTCGAGGAGAAGGTCCGCGAGGGCTCGGACGCCCAGGCGGCGATCGTGGTCATGTCCTCGGACGGGGCGGTGCGCGCCATGGTCGGCGGCCGCAAGACCGGCGTCTCGGGCGTCTTCAACCGCGCCACCCAGGCCAAGCGGCAGACCGGCTCGGCCTTCAAGCCCTTCGTCTATGCCACCGCGCTGGAGCTGGGCTATTCGCCCTATGACACCGTGGTCGACGAGCCCTTCTGCATGAACATCCCCGGCTCCGGGGAATGGTGCCCGAAGAACTACAGCCGCGACTACGCCGGCCGGATGACCCTGGCCGAGGCGCTGAAACAGTCGCGCAACATCCCGGCGATCAAGATCTCCGAAAGCGTCGGCCGCGACCTGGTGCGCCAGGTCGCGAGCGACTTCGGCATCGATTCGCGCCTGATCGACACGCCCTCGCTGGCGCTCGGCGTCTCCGAGGCCTCGCTTCTGGAGATGACCGGCGCCTATGCGGGCATCCTCAACGGCGGCTCCTCGGTGAAGCCCTATGGCGTCAGCCAGCTGCGCTACCAGGGCGACGACGAGGCGCTGCTCGACAGCCAGGGCGGCATCGGCGAGCGGGTGATCCAGAAGGAGGCGGCGCAGCAGCTGGTCTTCATGATGGAGAAGGTGATCTCCGAAGGCACCGGCGGGCGGGCGCAGATCGGCCGGCCCGCGGCGGGCAAGACCGGCACCTCGAACGAGCAGCGCGACGCCTGGTTCGTGGGCTTCAGCGCCGATTACGTGGCCGGCGTCTGGATGGGCTATGACGACAACACGCCGCTGACCGGGGTGACCGGCGGCGGGCTGCCGGCGGAGATCTGGCAGGAGACCATGGCCCGCGTGCACGAGGGCCTGCCGGTGCGCGAGCTGCCGATGACGGTGCCCGACCGGCCCGAGCCGCAGGTGCAGCAGCAGCCCCAGCGCCAGCAGCAACCGCAGCGCCAGCGTCCGCAGGATCCGGTGGGCGCGGTGATCAACCAGGTGCTGCGCGACCTCTTCGGGAACTGAGCGGGCGGCGGCGGGCGCCGCCTCTCGCTTGGTCCGGTGAGGGTGCTGCACACCGCCCGACGCCGGGGGCGGTGAGGGCGGCGCGCTTGGCGCTGCTCCTCGGCGCCTCCACACGGCCCCCGCTGCCGCCGCTGCCCTCACGGCCCTCACGGCCCTCACGGCCCTCACGGCCCTCACGGCCCTCCCGCGAGGGCAGTATTTCCGCAACTCCCCCGCCGCAAACCCGCCGCGCGTAAATGGACAGGTAACCCGCCCTCGCCTAATCTTTTCCGGCACAACGGGATCACGGGCATGGCGCTGGCGCGGACTTCGGCACGGGCGGACCTGGGGCGCGCACGCCGGGGCGTGATGCGCGGCCTCATCGCCGTGGCGATCTTCAGCGCCGTGGTGAACCTGCTGATGTTCACCGGCCCCCTCTACATGCTGCAGGTCTACGACCGGGTGCTGGGCTCGGGTTCGGTGGAGACGCTGGTGGCGCTCTCGGCGCTGGCGCTGTTTCTCTACGGTGCCATGGGGCTGATCGACGCCCTGCGCGCCCGGGCGCTGGCGCGCATCGCGGCCAGCTTCCAGGCCCGGCTGGACTCGCATGCCTTCGACATCTCGCTGACCCCCGGCACCCCACGCGGCCCGGGCGCCCCCCCGGGGCCCGAGGCGCTTTCGGCCCTGACCCGCGGGCTGTCCTCCACCGCTGCGGCCTCGGTCTTCGACATTCCCTGGACGCCCTTCTTCCTCCTGGTCATCGCGCTGTTCCATCCCGCGCTCGGGCTCCTGGCGCTGGCGGGCGGCGCGGCGCTGATCCTGATCGCGCTGGCGCAGCGGCTCCTGACCTTGCGGCGCGAGGAAGCGGTGGCCGGCCTCCAGGCCCGCGCCCAGCGCATCGAACAGCAATCCCGGATGGAGGCCGAGGCGCTCTCCGCCCTCGGCATGCGCGCCGGCCTCGCGGCGCGCTGGCAGGCGCTGCGGGAGGCGGGCCTCGACGATCACGTGCGCCTGGCCGACCGGGTCGGCGGCTTCACCGCGCTCGCCCGGGCGATCCGGCTCCTCCTGCAATCGGCGATGCTGGGCCTCGGCGCCTATCTCGCCATCGCGGGCCTCGTCAGCCCCGGCGCGATGATCGCCGCCTCGATCCTCCTGGGTCGCGCGCTGGCCCCGATCGAGACGGTGATCGGCCAGTGGCGCCTCCTGGCCGGCGCGCTCACCGCCTGGAAATCCCTCGCGGGCGCGCTAGAGCACAGCGCCGAGCCGCCCGAGCTGCTGGCCCTGCCCCGCCCCGAAGGCCGGCTCGAGGTGCAGGGCCTGACCGTCCTGCCCCCGGGCCAGGCGGTGCCCGCCCTGCGCGGCGTCAGCTTCTCCCTCGCCCCCGGCGAGGCCCTGGGCATCATCGGCCCCTCGGGCGCGGGCAAAAGCAGCCTCGCGCGGGCCCTGACCGGCCTCTGGCCCGCGCGGCTGGGCGAGATCCGCCTGGGCGCGGCCAAGCTCGACCACTACCCGCACGAGCGGCTGGGGCGGCTCCTGGGTTACCTGCCGCAGCGGGTGGCGCTCTTCGACGGCACGCTGGCCGAGAACATCGCCCGGATGGAGCCCGACCCCGACCCCGAGGCGGTGCTGCGCGCCGCCCAGGCCGCCGGGGTGCACGAGATGATCCTGGCCCTGCCCGAAGGCTATGACACCCGCGTCACCGCCCCGGGCGCGCCGCTCTCGGGCGGGCAGATCCAGCGGGTGGGCCTGGCCCGGGCGCTCTACGGCGACCCGGTGCTCCTGATCCTCGACGAGCCCGACGCGCATCTCGATCACCCCGGCGGCGCGGCGCTCAACACCGCGATCCGCGCGGTCAAGGCCATGGGCGGCGCGGCGGTGGTCATGGCGCATCGCCCCGCCGCCATCGCCGAATGCGACCACCTGCTCATGCTCGAGAACGGCCAGCGCGCCGCCTATGGCCCGCGCGAGGATGTGCTGCGCGCCCGCGTCGCCAACCACCGCAGCATCACCGGCGCGCCGGCGGGCGAACCCGGAGGCGCGCCATGACCGCCGGCCGCTATTCCCTGCGCGGCCCGATCCTCGGCGGGCTCCTGGTGCTGGCGGGGCTCACCGCGGGGCTGTTCGGCTGGGCCGCCACGGCGCAGATCGACGGCGCGGTCGTGGCCCCCGCGGTGATCGAGGTCGCCACCGACGAGATCGTCATCCAGCACCCCGAAGGCGGAGTCGTCGCCGCCGTCCCGGTCAGCGAGGGCGACCGGGTGCGCGCCGGGCAGCGCCTCCTGCAGCTTGACCCCACCCGCCTCGATGCCGAGATCGCCGAGGCCGACAGCCAGTATTTCGAACTGCTCGCCCGCCGCGCCCGGCTCGAGGGCGAACGCGACGGCGCCGCGGCGCCGGTCTTCGCGCCCGCACTGACCGCCCGCGCCGCCGCCGACCCCGACATCGCCGAGCTGATGGACGGCCAGGCCCGGCTTTTCGCCGCCCACCGCGAGACCCGCGCCCGCGAGGCCGAGGAACGCCGCCTCCTCCAGGCCCGGCTCGCCGACGAGCTGCGCGCGCTGGAGACCGAGGCCCAGGGCGTCCGCGCCGAACGCGGGATCCTGCGCGAGGAACTGGCCGACCAGCAAAGCCTGCTCGACCAGGGGCTGGTGCAGATGACCCGGGTGCGCGCCCTGCAGCGCACCGCCGCCCAGCTCGACGCGCGGCTCGAGACGCTTTCGGCCCGCACCAGCGCCACCCGGCTGCGCGGCCAGGAGATCGCCGCCCAGGCCGCCCGGCAGGACGGCGAGCGCCGCGCCGACGTGATCGGCGCCCTGCGCGACATCCGGGCCGAGGCGCGGGTGCTTGCCGCCCGCCGCGCCGCGCTGACCGAGGACCGCCGCCGGCTCGAGATCGTCGCCCCGATCGGCGGCGTGGTGCATGACCTGCGCGTCACCGCCGCGCGCGCCGTGATCGGCCCGCGCGACCCGGTGATGACGCTGATCCCCCAGGACCAGGCCTTCCGCGTCATGGCCCAGGTCGATCCCTCCCAGATCGACCGGGTCTGGCCCGGCCAGCCGGTGACCCTGCGGCTGACCGCGCTCGACCAGCGCCGCACCCCGCGCATCGAAGGCGAGGTGCGCTGGGTCTCGGCCGACGCGCTGGTCGACCCGGGCAGCGGCCGCGCCTATTACCGCGCCGAGATCGGCTTTGCCGAGGGCGGCCTGCCCGCGGGCACCGGCCTGGTGCCCGGCATGCCGGTCGAGGCCTTCCTGCGCACCGGCGCGCGCACGCCGCTGGCCTATCTGCTCAAGCCGCTCACCGACTACATGACCCGCGCCTTCCGCGAGGCCTGAGCCGGGCATTGCCCCTTTCGCCGCGCCGCGCCCCGGTCTAGCGTCCTCGGAAACGACACCGGAGACGACCATGACCCAGACCTTCGAGGACCGCCTGGCCGACAAGGGCCTCGCCCTGCCCGAGGCCCCCGCCCCCGCGGCGAACTACGTGCCCTACGTGCAAAGCGGCGCGACGCTTTATGTCTCGGGGCAGATCAGCCAGGACGCCTCGGGGCTGATCACCGGCAAGCTCGGCGCCGACCTCGAGGTCGCGGATGGCGCCCGCGCCGCCGAGCAGTGCGCGCTTTCGCTGCTGGCGCAGGTCCGCGCGGCCTGCGGCGGCGACATGACCCGCCTGAAGCGGGTGGTGAAGCTGACCGGCTTCGTCAATTCCACGCCCGAGTTCACCGACCAGCCGAAGGTGGTGAACGGCGCCTCCGACCTCATGGTGGCGCTTCTCGGCGAGGCCGGGCGGCACGCGCGCTCGGCGGTCTCGGCCGCCGCCCTGCCCATGGGCGTCGCTGTCGAGATCGAAGGCATCTTCGAGATCGGCTGACGCCATGCCGGCGCTGCCTCCCGCCTTTCTCGCCGCCCCCCTGGCGCATCGCGGCTACCACGCGCGCCGGCTCTCGCGCCCCGAGAACAGCCGCGCCGCCTGCATCGCCGCCATGGCCAAGGGCTACGGCATCGAGATCGATCTGCAGCTCTCGCGCGACGGCGAGGCCATGGTCTTTCACGACTACGACCTGGGGCGGCTGACCGGCATGTCCGGCGCCGTCCGCCAGCACAGCGCTGCGGAGCTGGCCGAGATCCCGCTGGCCCACGGCAAGGAGACGATCCCGCGGCTTTCGGAAATCCTCGAGACGGTGGGCGGCCAGGTGCCGCTGCTCATTGAGCTGAAGGACCAGGACGGCGCCATGGGCCCGGACGTGGGCGCCCTGGAAGAGGCCGCCGCCGCGGCGCTTCGGGGCTATGACGGGCCGGTGGCGCTGATGTCCTTCAACCCCCATAGCGTCGCCCGCTGCGCCGAGCTGGCGCCCGAGACCCCGCGCGGGCTGACCACCTCGGCCTTCCGGCAGGCCGACTGGCCGATGCTGCCGGCCCCGGTGCGCGACCGGCTTGCGGGCATCCCCGACCTCGAGCGCACCGGCGCTTGCTTCATCAGCCACGACCGCCTGGACCTGACCTCCGACCGGGTGCGCGAGATCCGCGCGGCGGGCCTGCCGGTCCTCTGCTGGACCGTGCGCAGCCCCGAGGAAGAGGCCGAGGCCCGGCGCGGCGCGGACAATATCACCTTCGAGGGATATCCCGCTTGATCGCCCCGCCTTCGGGCCCAGATTGAGGGGCGAGAAGGGAAGCGCAGTCATGGACGACGGCCGGGCCGACCGCACGATTTCCATCACCATGTACCAGAGCCTGGGCGACATCGCGCCCGAGGCCTGGGATGCCTGCGCCTGCCCCGAGGCCGCCGACGGCGGGCGCCCGCTCGACCCTTTCACCACCCACCGCTTCCTCTACGCGCTGGAGCAGTCGGGCTCGGTCGGGCCGGGCACCGGCTGGGACCCGCGCTACCTCGCCGCCGAAATCGACGGCCTGCTGATCGGGGTCGCGCCGCTTTACGTCAAGGGCCACAGCCAGGGCGAATACATCTTCGACCACAACTGGGCCCATGCCTACGAGCGCGCGGGCGGGCGCTACTACCCCAAGCTGCAGATCGCCGTGCCCTTCACCCCGGCGACCGGGCGGCGGCTGCTTTGCCGCCCCGGCTTCGAGACCACGGCCTTTGGCGCGCTTCTGCAGGGGGCCGTGCAACTGGGCGCCGAGAACCAGCTCTCCTCGCTGCATGTGACCTTCTGCACCGAGGCGGAGGCCCGCGCGGGTGCCGAGATCGGGCTGCACCACCGGATTACCCAGCAATACCACTGGAAGAACCGCGGCTACGCGAGCTTCGAGGAGTTCCTGGCCTCGCTGTCCTCGCGCAAGCGCAAGACCCTGCGCAAGGAACGGCGGCAGGCCCAGGACTTCGGCGGCAGGATCCACCAGCTCACCGGCGCGGAGATCCGCCCCGAGCACTGGGAGGCCTTCTGGACCTTCTACCAGGACACCGGCGCGCGGAAATGGGGCTCGCCCTATCTGACCCGCGCCTTCTTCGAGATCGCCCATGAGACGCTGCGCGACGACATCCTGCTGGTCATGGCCGAGCGCGACGGCGCCTATGTGGCGGGCGCGCTGAACGTGATCGGGCGCGAGGCGCTCTTCGGGCGCTACTGGGGCTGCACCGAACATCACCCCTGCCTGCATTTCGAGGCGTGTTATTATCAGGCCATCGACTTCGCGATTGCCCATGGCCTCGCCTCGGTCGAGGCCGGCGCCCAGGGCGAACACAAGCTCGCGCGCGGCTACATGCCGACCGAGACCCATTCGCTGCACTGGATCGCCGACGAGGGTTTTTCGGAGGCCATCGCGAACTACCTCGCCGCCGAGCGCCGCGCCGTGGAGGAGGACATCGAGGTCCTCACCGCCTACGGCCCGTTCCGCAAAGCACAACCAGAGGAGCAGGAATGACCGAGAAACTGAGCGATACCGGCCGCAAGACCGTGCTCGACCCGCTGTTCGAGACCGGCTGGCAGATGGCCGAGGGACGCGACGCGATCACCAAGACCTTCAAGTTCGACGATTTCGTCGCCGCCTTCGGCTGGATGACCCGCGCCGCCTTCTGGGCCGAGAAATGGGATCACCACCCGGAGTGGTCGAACGTCTACAACAGCGTGACGGTGACGCTGACCACCCATGACGTCAACGGGCTGTCGGCGCTCGACGCCAAGCTCGCGCGGAAGCTGGACGCGCTGTGAGGTGAGCCGGTGCCGGCCCAGGGCGCGTGCCCGGGGCCGGTGCTGTGTCGGCGCGCGCCCAGGGGTGCGCGCCCGGGCCGCTGGGAGGCGGCCGCACTGATTTTCGAAAAACTCGCCCGCCCCGCTAGGGTCGCCTGTTTCACTGAACAGGCTTGGCCCGACCTGCCCGCGGGCAAGCCCCCGCCCTCGTCATCGCTCCCGCAAAACCCTCAACTCAGTCCGGCGAGAGCATGTAGCCCGCGCCGCGCACCGTCTGCAGGTAGCGCGGCTCCTTCGGGTTGACCTCGATCTTGCGGCGCAGACGCGTGATCTGCACGTCCACCGCGCGCTCCTGGGCCTGGCCCTTGTCGCGGCCCAGGTCCTCGACCAGCTGGCTGCGCGACAGCGCCTCTCCGGGCGTCTTGGCGAAGATCCGCATGAGCTGGCTTTCGGTGGCGGTCAGCCGCACGGCCTCTTCGCCGCGCCACATCTCGCCGCGCTCCACGTCGTAGCGGATCGGCCCGAGCGAGATCACCTTGGGCTTCGACTGGTCGGGCTCGGGCTCGGGCATCCGCCGCAGGATCGCGTTGATCCGCAGCAGCAGCTCCTTGGGCTCGAAGGGCTTGGCGAGGTAGTCGTCGGCCCCGGCCTCGAGCCCGCGGATGCGGTCCTCGGTCTCGGAACGGGCGGTGAGCAGGAGGATCGGCGTCTGCCCGCCCTCGCGGATGAAGCGCGTCAGGCTCACCCCGTCCTCGCCCGGCATCATCACGTCCAGCACGATCAGGTCGAAGTCGAGCCCGGTCAGGATGCGCCGCGCATGGCCCGCGTCGCGGGCGGCGCTTACCAGAAAGCCGTTGCGCATCAGGAACTTCTGCAACAGGCCGCGGATCCGTTCATCGTCGTCGACGATCAGCAGATGGGCGTCCGGGTCGCTCATCCTCTTCCCTCCCTCAGCGCGTTGTATTGCCGGCGCATCTCCGGATCCATCATCGCTTCGAGCACGCGCTTGAACCCGGCGACGGCTTCGGGACCGGCATCGCGATAGGCCTTGCGCATCCGCGCCCGCTGCGCGTCCGACAGGGCCCGTTCCAGCGCCTCTCCCTTTTCGGTCAGGTAGAGGTGCCGCTCGCGCTTGTCCGACCGCCCCACCCGGCTCTCAACAAGACCGTCCCCGATCAAGGTGCGCAAGACACGGTTCAGCGATTGCTTTGTAACACCCAGAATCGACAGGAGATTGTTGACGTTGGTCCCGGGCGCGCCGTTGATGAAATGCAGCGCCCGGTGATGCGCACGGCCATAGGCGTAATCGGCCAGGATGCGGTCGGGATCGGCGGTGAAGCCGCGATAGGCGAAGAACATCGCCTCGATGCCCTGGCGAAGCTGCTCGTCGGTCAGAAACAGCAGCGTCTCCCCGCCGCCCGCGCCGTGGTCCTGTTCGGCCATGCCTGTCCCTATCGTCTTTTGCCCGAGTTTAAGTCAGTCTTGTTGACATTCCAACCATGAACTGTTAGCGACTCGCAGTTTTTGGGATGCTTTATGTCCGCATCGGACGTAATCCGCGCAACAAATGCAAAAGCGAGAGGAGGTTCGCGATGACCGGAGCTTATGACGACCGCGACGGAAAGATCTGGTTGGACGGTCAAATCGTCGATTGGCGGTCGGCCAACGTGCATGTGCTGACCCACGGCCTGCACTATGCAAGCTCCGTCTTCGAGGGCGAACGCGCCTACAACGGCAAGATCTTCCTCAGCCGCCAGCATTCCGAGCGGCTGCATTACTCGGCCAATTGCCTCGACTTCGAGATCCCCTATTCCGTCGACGAGATCGAGGAGGCCAAGGCCAAGGTGCTTGAGGTCAACGGGCTGACCGACGCCTATGTCCGCGCGCTGGCCTGGCGCGGCGTCGGCGAGGACATGGGCGTCGCCTCGCGCAAGAACCCCGTGCGGCTGGCCATCGCGGCCTGGGAATGGGGCAGCTACTACGGCGACGCCAAGATGAAGGGCGCCAAGCTCGACATCTCCAAGTGGAAGCGCCCCTCGCCCGAGACCATCCCGGTGCACGCCAAGGCCGCGGGCCTCTACATGATCTGCACCACCTCCAAGCACGAGGCCGAGAACAAGGGCTGTTCCGACGCGCTCTTCATGGATTACCGCGGCTATGTGGCCGAGGCGACCGGCGCCAACATCTTCTTCGTCAAGGACGGCGAGGTGCACACGCCCCTGCCCGACTGCTTCCTCAACGGGCTGACCCGGCAGACGGTGATCTCCTTGCTCGAGGAGCGCAACGTCAAGGTGCACGAGCGCCACATCCTGCCCGAGGAGCTGGAAAGCTTCGAGCAGTGCTGGCTCACCGGCACCGCCGCCGAGGTCACCCCGGTCGGCCAGATCGGCGACTACACCTTCGAGGTCGGCGCGCTCGCCCGCGAGATCGCCCAGGCCTACGAGGACAAGGTCCGGGCCTGATCGGCCTGATCGTCTTGTCTTTCCGCGCGCCCCCGGCCTAGGGTCGCGCGGATTGCGCCCGCACCCCCGCGTGCGGGCGTTTTGCGTGACAGGCCAAAGGGGACAGCCATGCTCGAGACGCTCGATCTTCAAACGCTTCTGACGCTGGCAGGCGTCGCCGCGGCGGCCGGTGTGGTCGGCGGCGTTCTGGCGGGGCTTTTGGGGGTCGGCGGCGGCATCGTGATCGTCCCGGCGCTCTATGTGGCGCTGTCGCTGACCGAGATGGACCCGGCGCTGACCATGCAGGTCGCGGTGGGCACCTCGCTGGCGACCATCGTCTTCACCTCGCTCTCCTCGGGCTGGGGGCACTACCGCAAGGGCTCGATCGACTTCGCGGTGCTGAAGCTCTGGGCCCCGGCGATCCTCGTCGGCGTCTTCGCCGGCGGCATCCTCGGCGGGCTGGTCTCGGGCTATGCGCTGATCGCGGTCTTCACGGTGGTCGCGCTCATGGTGGCCGCGGACATGATCCTGCGCAAACCCAGCGCCGATCCGAACCCGCGCAGCTTCTCCAAGCCGGTCTGGGCCGGGCTCGGCGTCGTCGCGGGGGCGGTCTCGGCGATGATGGGCATCGGCGGCGGCACGGTCTGCGTGCCGCTTCTGAACTTCCTCGGCTACGACATCCGCAAGGCGGTGGGCACCTCGGCGGCGATCGGCTTCATCATCGGCCTGCCCGGGGCGCTGATCTACATGGTCACCGGCTTCGGCGCCGAGGGGCTGCCGCCCTTCTCGCTGGGCTTCGTGAACCTGTTCCTGGCGGCGGTGATCATCCCGCTCTCGACCAGCTTCGCGCGGGTCGGGGTGATGATCGCCCATGCCATCCCGCGCCGGGCGCTGCGGCTGGCCTTCGGGCTGTTCCTCCTGGCCACCGCCCTGCGCATGGGCTCGGACCTGGTGGCGGGCCTGGGCTGAGGGCCTGGGCCGGGCGGCTCACCTGTTAAAGCGGGCGGTGCCCTCGTCTGACGCCGGGCCGCGCGGCACAAATGTTGAAGCGAGACCGGTCTCTGCTCTAACGCGTGGCCAAGCGGCGCTCTAGCGCCCCACCCCTCTCAGGCCGCGATCTCCCGGTAATCCCGTCCGCTCTCCACCGTGACCCCCATCTCGCGCAGCGCCGCCATGGCCGCCGCGGCCTTGGGGCCCGGCCCCTTGCCCGGCTCGCGCAGGATCACCCGCGCGACGCGCCCGGGGTGACGCTCGGCGGCGGCGCGGTAGACCTGCGGGTCGTGCTGCCCGGTGTCGCCCACCAGCACGAAGCGCGTCTCGGGCAGCGCCGCCATGAGCACGTCGATCGAGGCGCCCTTGTGGTCGCCATGGGTGCCCGAGATGAACTGCGTGCGCGACAGCCCCAGGTCGCGCAGGAAGACCGGCGCCTTGGGCAGGTCGTGGCGCTGGAAGATCCGGCGAAGGAAGAAATGCAGGTTCCAGGGCGAGGAGGAGACGAAGAAGATCGGCGCCCCCGCCGCCTCGAAGCCCCGCATCAGCGCCACGGCGTCGGGGAAGACATGCCGGGTCAGTGCATTGCCGGTGAGCGAGGTCCAGAGGTTGCGCAGAAGCGAATAGGCCCCGGTCTCCAGCACCGTGTCGTCGATGTCCGAGATCACCGCCAGCGGCGTCTCGGGCGCGGCGATCAGCGCCTCGAGCTCCTGGCTCTCGCCCGCCTCGACCTGGGCGGTCACGGTGCACCAGCCCGGCGCCTCGCTGCCGTCGCGCGGCAGGTGCAGGTCGAAGTAGCCCTCCTCGTCGGTCTGCGCCTCGGCGGCGCCCGCGGTGACCCGCACGTCGGCGACCTCGCGGGTGAGGAACAGCGACACCATCTGCCGCAGGTTGGTCCACCAGGAGCCCTCGGGCGAGGGCGCGGTGCGCCGCAGCGCGGTCAGGACGCGGCCCCGGAAGATGATTTCCTCCGGGCTCGCATAGCCAAGATAGGGATCGATCACGAGCCGCTCGGTCCGCCGCTTCGGGCGGAGCCGGTCGAGCCCGCGCTCGACCGGGTGCAGGACCCGTGCGAGCGCCGCCTTCACGGGATCAGCTCGGGCTGAGGCCGCGCAGGCGCTCCGACCGGCGGCGCAGCACCTCGACCGTCGAGAGCAGCGCGATGGAGATGCAGACCAGGATCGTCGCCGCCGCCAGGATGGTCGGCGAGATCTGCTCGCGCAGGCCGGTGAACATCTGCCAGGGCAGCGTCTGCAGCTCGGCGGAGCCGATGAAGATCACCACGACCACCTCGTCGAAGGAGGTGATGAAGGCGAACAGACCGCCCGAGATCACGCCGGGCAGGATCAGCGGCATCTGCACCTTGAAGAAGGTCCGCACCGGGTTCGCCCCGAGGTTTGCCGAGGCCCGCACCAGGCTCTTGTCGAAGCCGACGAGCGTCGCGGTCACGGTGATGATCACGAAGGGAATGCCCAGCACCGCATGCGCCAGCACCACGCCCCAGTAGGTCCCGACGATGCCGATCTTCGAGTAGAAGAAATACATCCCCGTGGCCGAGATGATCAGCGGCACGATCATCGGCGAGATCAGGATCGCCATGATCGCCTGCTGCCCGGGCACATGGCTCTGGCTGAGGCCGATGGCCGCCAGCGTGCCCAGCGTCACCGACAGGAGCGTTGCCACCGGCGCCACCGTCACCGAGTTCCAGACCGCGTTGGTCCATTCGGTGTTGGTCAGGAAGTCGCGGTAGTGCTTGAGGCTGTAGCCCTCGGGGTCGAGGCGCAGCATCTCGGGGGTGAAGGTGAAGAAGTCCTCGGCGTTGAAGGACAAGGGCATCACCACGAGGATCGGCGTGATCAGGAAGACCAGGATCGCCCCGCAGATCACCCGGAAGCTGTAGTGCCAGAGGATCTGCCCGCCGGTCAGATAGGGCGGCAGGAACTCGCGGTAGCGGCGCCGGCCGATCCAGTAGACGAACCAGCCCAGGAACCAGGCGAAGAGCCCCAGCACGATCAGCCCGGCGAGCCCGCCGAAGAGGTAGCCCGCGACCAGGAAGAGGACGATCAGCCCCCATTTGAAGCCGCGCTCCATCTCGTTGCCGAGCACCTTCATGGCCAGCACCGCCAGGGCGCCGCAGATCACCCCGCCGGCGACCACACCCAGCAGGCCGGAGCCCTGGGCGGTGCCGACGAAGAGCCCGAAGAAGGCCCCCGCGGCGGCGATCACGCCGGTGGTGAATCCCAGAGGCTGGGTTTTCGCGTCGGTCAGAACAACATCGTTCATGGCGTCAGCCTCCGAGCTTCACGTTGTCGATGCCCACGATCCGGTCGTAGGCCCAGTAGAGCACCAGCACGACCACCAGGAGGATCGAACCAAGCGCCGCGGCCAGGCCCCAGTTGAGCGAGGACGAGATGTGGTAGGCGATCCGGTTCGAGATGAATGTGCCGGTGGTGCCGCCGACGATCTCGGGGGTGATGTAGTAGCCGATGGCCAGGATGAAGACGAGGATCGACCCCGCCCCGATGCCCGGCACCGACTGCGGGAAGTAGACCCTTCGGAAGGCGGTGATATTGGTGGCGCCGAGCGATTTCGCCGCGCGCACATAGGACGGCGGGATCGTCGACATCACCGAGTACATCGGCAGGATCATGAAGGGCAGCAGGATGTGGGTCATCGCCACGATCGTGCCGAACTGGTTGTTGATCATCACCAGCCGCGAGCCGTCGCCGACGAGGCCCAGCCACACGAGCACGTCGTTGATCACGCCCTGCTGCTGCAGCATGACCTTCCAGGCCGAGGTGCGCACCAGCAGCGAGGTCCAGAACGGCAGGAGCACCAGGATCATCAGGAGGTTCGCGCTGCGCGCCGGCAAGGTCGACAGGAGGTAGGCCACCGGGTAGCCCAGCATGATGCAGCTGAAGGTGATGACCAGCGACATGAAGAGCGTGCGCTGGAACAGGAGCCCGTAGATCCGCTCGTCCGCGTCGCGCAGCGCCGGGCCGTCCGCGGTCTTCTGCATGTCGACGGCGTTCAGGAAGTAGCCCGACGTGTAATCGGGCGAATACATCTGCAGGGTGGTCCAGGTCTCGGTGCTGCCCCAGTCCTCGTCGATCTCGAGGAGGCCCTCCTTGAAGGTGACGCTCTCGAACTCGCCGACCGCGGCATCGGCGGCCTGGAGAAGATCCGCCTGCGGGCCAGCGTAGCTCGCGACGTCGGCCTCCATCAGGTCGTAATAGAGCGCGGTATGCACCAGCCCCCAGGGTTCCTCGTCGAGCGGGCTGTCCTCGTCCTCGACCTGGGCGAAGCGCGCGAAGGTCTCATAGGTGGAGGCGGCGCGCGGCAGCACGTCCTCGATGCCGTCGCGCAGCTGGAAGCGCGGCATCTGGCCCTCTTCCTCGGCGGCGTCGAAGGCTTCCTGCTCGGAGATCCACTCGGGGTCGCCCATCAGCTCGGCCCAGGGCCGGCCCTCGTCCCAGGCCTCGTCCAGGTCCTCGAACTGGTCGAGGTAGATGTCGGAGACATCGTCGAGGCTGCGGCCCGAGCGGCGGAACAGCGAGGACATGCCGGTCTGTTCGTAGTTCAGGCGCGTGCCGAGCCGGGTGTGCTCCTTGCGGGCCTCGGCGATGAAGAGGTCGTAGAAAAGCCCCTCGTAGACCCGCTCTTCGGGCAGATCGCCCGAGGTGCTGTCCCAGTCCGCCAGCGCGCGGGTGGTGCGCGGCAGCGTCTCCGAGACGATCTGGTTCTCGACCGAGCGGAACAGCATGTCGCCGATCGGCGCGATGAAGGTCACCAGGACGAAGATCAGCAAGGGCGCGATCAGCATCAGCGCGCGCATCTTCTGCACCCGGAGCGACCGCGCGAGCGATCGCTTCAACGGCGTGCCGTCGGCGGCCAGCATCGGGCCGTCGTCGCGGTCGGCGGCGGCGGCCGCACGCATGGCGTTGTCGGGCGTCGGGCCCTCGATCTTGTCCGGATCGGTGCTGGCGTCGCTCATGGCTCAGACCCCTTCTGCGAGGATGATCGTGCTTTGGGCGGTGCGCCGACGGATTTCGGCCACCTCCTGGTAGGCGGGATCGTGATAGGCCCGCCGGGCGGCGGCGAAATCGTCGAACTCGACCACCACGTGGCGGTCATGGGCGGCGCCCTCGACCACCTCTCCGGTGCCGCCGCGGACCACGAAGCGTCCGCCGAGCCCCTCGAGGATGGGTGTGTCGCGCTCCACGTATTCACGGTAGGCCTCGGGGTCCTCCACCGTGATATGCGCGATGATATAGCCCTTGGGCATCGTCGCTATCCGTCCCTGTCGCGGCAGGTTGCGCCGCTTGTCTTTGTTCTTTGGAAGACACCGGGGCGGAGGACCGCCCCGGTGCGAGATGTCAGGCCTCAGGCCTTATTGCGCGAGCCACGCCTGGAACTTGGCGTCGATGTCGTCGCGGTAGTCGGCCCAGAACTCGTAGTTGTAGAGGAAGGTGTTCTGAGCGTTGTTCGGATCGGTCGGCATATGCGGCGCCATCTCGATGCCGAGTTCGGCGTGCTGGCCGACCAGCGGTGCCGAGCTCTCACGTGCCGGGCCGTAGGAGATGTACTTGGCCTGATCCGCCAGACGCTGGGTGTCGGTGGCGAAGCTCAGGAAGTCCATCACGCGGGCCAGACGATCCTCGGGAAGATCCGCGGGCACGATCCAGCCGTCCAGGTCGAAGACCTGTGCGTCCCACATCATGCCGACCGGCTGGTCCTGCTCCTCGATGACCGAGAAGAGACGGCCGTTGTAGGTCGAGCCCATGAAGATCTCGCCATCCGCCAGCAGCTGCGGCGTGTCCGCGCCGGCCGACCACCAGATCACCTCGTCCTTGATCTCGCCGAGCTTGGCGAGCGCCTGATCCTGGCCTTCTTCGGTGGCCAGCACGTCATAGACCTCTTCCTTGGCGACGCCGTCGCAGAGCAGGGCCCATTCCATGTTGTTGATCGGACGCTTCTCGAGCGCGCGCTTGCCCGGGTAGGTCTCGAGGTCCCAGACGTCGCAGATGTCGTTCGGTGCCTCGGCGCCTTCCGGCACCATGTCGGTGCGGTAGCCGAAGGTGGTCGAATAGACGATCTGCGGGATGAAGCAGTCGGAGACGATCAGGTCGCCGAAGTCATCCGAAGCCTCGGTGCCGTCGGGCGCGGCGGCCAGCGACTCGTCGTGATCGATCTCCATCGCCAGGCCCTCGTCGCACAGACGGATGGCGTCGGCGGCCACCACGTCCACGAGGTCCCAGGTCACGTTGCCGGCTTCGTTCATGGCGCGCAGCTTGGCCACGGCCTCGGCCGAGCTTTCGTCCCAGCTGATCGAGACGTCGGAGTTGTTTTCGAGATAGGGCTCGACATACGCCTTCTGCTGCGAGGCCTGATAGGCGCCGCCCCAGCTCACGAGCGTCATCGAATCCGCCATCTCGGCATGTGCAGCGGCGTAGACCGTGCCCGCCGCAGCGACGGTCAGCGCCGTCGTTGCCATCAATGTCTTCGAGAACTTCATTACGATCTCCCTAGTTGCCCGTTTTTGGGTTTCGAGGGGCCCGCGTCACGGGTCGGACGTTCGGACCCTCATTGCATCCCCGTCGCGCCGCCCGGCGCCCGAGGGCGGTGCGGGCGGCGCGGCGGGGTATTCCGCATCACGCGTCGAGCGCGCGGCAATCCTCGGCCAGCCAGCCGATCTCGAGCTCCTCGCCGGGGATCAGGCGCCGCTGGTCGGGGGCGTTCCGGGTCTTGATGATGAAATCCTCGTTGCCCGCGACCGAGACGCGGGTGCGGAAGATGTCACCCATGTAGATGAATTCCTTGACCGTGGCCTTCAGCAGGTGGGCGCCCTCCTGCAGGCGCTCCTTGTTGAATTCCACGCGCTCGGGCCGGATCGAGACCTTGGTGCGCTCGCCCTTGGCCGAGACGTTGACCGGCAGCGCGTCGATGATCTCGCCGCTGTCGAGCTTAATCGTGCAGTTGTTGCCGCTGATCTCCTCGATCACGCCCTCGAGCGTGTTGTTCTCGCCGATGAACTGCGCGACGAAGCTGTTCTGCGGCTTCTCGTAAAGCTCGTCCGGCGGCGCCAGATGCTGGATGCGGCCGTCGTCGAAGACCGCCACGCGGTCCGACATGGTCAGCGCCTCGGTCTGGTCGTGGGTCACATAGACCACGGTGATGCCGAGCTGGTGCGCGAGGTTGGTGATCTCGAACTGCAGGTTCTCGCGCAGCTGCTTGTCGAGCGCGCCGAGCGGTTCGTCCATCAGGACCAGCTCGGGCTCGAAGACCAGCGCCCGGGCCAGCGCGATCCGCTGCTGCTGACCGCCCGAAAGCTGCGCCGGACGGCGGCTCGCGAAGGCGCGCATCTGCACCATGTCGAGGGCGCGGTTGATCTTCTCCTCGCGCTCGCTTTTCGACATGCCGCGCACCTCGAGCGGGAAGGCCAGGTTCTCGGCCACCGACATATGCGGGAACAGCGCGTAGTTCTGGAACACCATGCCGATCCCGCGCTTGTGCGGCGGGATGTTGTTGATCGGCTTGCCGTCCAGCTTGATCTCGCCGTGGGTGGCGGTCTCGAAGCCCGCAAGCATCATCAGGCAGGTGGTTTTCCCCGATCCCGAGGGCCCGAGCATCGTCAGGAACTCGCCCTTGGGCATCGCGAGGTTGAGGTCTTTCACGACGAGCGTTTCCCCGTCGTAGCTCTTTTGCACTCGTTCAAAGGCGACGAATGCGTCGCTAGCGGCCGTCTGCGCCAAATCTCCGGCTCCCCCTGTGCGTATCTCCGCGGATTATGGTTCCGCGCGTATTGAGCAAACTAAATAGGGTGAGGACTGTCGTTGCAACATTCTTGGACGCCCCCTGGGTCAGTTTTGCGCGATGAAGTCGCTTTCCGCCCTTATCGCTAGGCATTCGAAGCGTTTGGCCCGGCATTTGGCGTCATTCGGGAAAATCGCCCGCCGCCTGCCATTGCGTAACGGCGCCGGCGCGATTCTCGCGGGCCGGGGCGGGCGGGGTGGTTGTGTACAACTCGCACAAATTCCGCGCAGACCCCCGGATTGACCCGCATGAAATTCGGGCCTTAGCTGGATTTCGACATCAGATGTCGCTTTTCGAACGGCCCGGATGTACACAATCGGGCAGGACACTGAGGTCAGTCGCAATTCTGCAGGAGGGCGCGCCGATGGTGTTTCACCGTTTTACCAAGGACCTGCCGTTCTCCGAGGCCGAGTATAATCGCCGCCTCGACAAGACCCGCAAGGCCATGGACCGCGCCGGCGTCGATCTGCTTTTCGTCACCGACCCTTCGAACATCGGATGGCTCTCGAGCTACGACGGCTGGTCCTTCTACGTGCACCAGGGCCTCCTGGTCTTTCCCGACGCCGACCCGATCTGGTGGGGCCGCAACCAGGACGCCAATGGCGCGGTGCGCACGGTCTGGATGGGCGACGACCGGGTGATCGGCTACGCCGACAACTACGTGCAGTCGACCGAACGCCACCCGATGCAGGACCTCGCCAGCCGGATCATCGGCATGGGGCTCGGCAAGGCGCGGATCGGGGTCGAGCTCGACAATTACTACTATTCGGCCAAGGCGCATCAGACTCTCATGGAAGAGCTGCCCGAGGCGACGCTGATCGACGCCACCGGGCTGGTGAACTGGCAGCGCACGGTTAAAAGCGAGGAAGAGCTGATCTTCATGCGCCGCGCGGCGATGATCTCCGAGAAGATCGTCGACGGCCTGCTGGAGCGGGTCGAGCCGGGCGTGCGCAAGAACGAGGTGGTGGCCGAGGTCTACCGCGACGCGATCAACGGGGTCGGCGACTTCTGGGGCGATTACGCGGCGCTGGTGCCGCTTCTGCCCTCGGGCTCCAACGCCGCCGCGCCGCATCTGACCTGGGACGGCGAGCCCTTCCGCGAAGGCGAGGCCACCTTCTTCGAGATCGCCGGCTGTTACCGCCGCTACCACGCGCCCTTCTGCCGGACGATCTTCCTGGGCGAGCCCTCGGACATCTTCAAACGCGCCGAGGCGGCGCTGGTCGAGGGGCTCGAGGCCGGGCTCGAGGCCGCCCGCGCCGGCAACCGCGCCTGCGACATCGCCAATGCGCTGGCCGCGCCGCTCGAAAGCGCCGGCATCGAGCGCGGCGCGCGCTGCGGCTACCCGATCGGCCTGAGCTACCCGCCCGACTGGGGCGAGCGCACCATCTCGCTGCGTTCCGAGGACGAGACCGTGCTGGAGCCCGGCATGACCTTCCACTTCATGCCCGGCCTCTGGATGTCCGACTGGGGCCTCGAGATCACCGAATCGATCCTCATCAAGGAGGACGGCCCGGCCGAGACCTTCTGCAACCGCCCCCGCAAGATGTATGTGAAATCATGAGTGACCTCTGGACCACCGAGACCCTGCTGGCCGACCTGATCGCGCATCCGACGGTCTCGTCCGAGCCGAACCGGGCGCTGATCGACTTCATGGCCAACCTCCTCGAGGACGCTGGCGCCCGGGTCGAGGTCTTCGCCGACCCCGGCGGCGGCAAGGCCAACCTCTTCGCCACGCTCGGGCCCGAGCGCTCGGGCGGGGTGGTGCTTTCGGGCCATTCCGACGTGGTGCCGGTGACCGATCAGAACTGGACCACCGACCCCTTCCGCATGTCGGCCTGGGAGGATGCGCTTTACGGCCGGGGCGCCTGCGACATGAAGGGGTTCATCGCCGCGAGCCTCGCCATGGCGCGGCATTACGCCGAGCTGCCGCTGCGCCGCCCGGTGCATTTCTGCTTCACCCACGACGAGGAGGTCGGCTGCCTCGGCGCCCAGGCGCTGGTGCCCGAGCTCGAGGCCCGCGCGGTCAAACCCGCCATGGCCATCGTCGGTGAGCCGACCGAGATGCGCCTGATCGAGGGCCACAAGGGCTGCTGCGAATATACCGCCACCTTCACCGGGCTCGAGGGCCACGGCTCGGCCCCGGACCTAGGCGTGAACGCGGTCTCCTACGCGGTGCTCTACGTCACGCGGCTCCTGCTGCTGGCCGACCGGTTGAAGTCCGGCGCGCCCGAGGGCTCGCGCTTCGATCCGCCCTGGTCGACCATCAACATCGGCAAGCTCGCCGGCGGGCACGCCCACAACGTCATCCCCGGCTTCGCCGAGGTGCAATGGGAGATGCGCCCGGTGCAGCCCGCCGATGCCCGCTACGTGAAGGACAACATCCGCGCCTATGTCGAGGAGGAGCTGCTGCCGCAGATGCGCGCGGTGCATCCCGATGCCGACGTGGTGACCGAGGTGATCGGCGAGGTGACCGGCCTCGAGCCCCTGCCCGAGAACGCCGCCCGCGACCTGGTGGCCAAGCTGACCGGGGCGAACGGCGCGGATCTGGTGCCCTTCAACACCGAGGCCGGGCTCTTGCAGGATCTCGGCATGTCGGTGGTGGTCTGCGGGCCGGGCTCCATCGCCCAGGCGCACAAGCCGGACGAATTCGTCAGCCGGGACCAGCTGTCGCAATGTCTCGACATGCTCAGGGGGCTGGGCGCGCAGCTGGCGGCCTGAGGGATGCGGATGAGCCCATGAGCGAGGTCGAGACACGGCACCACCGGCTCTACGACGCGCTCCGGGCGCGGATCTGCCTGCTCGACTATCCGCCGGGCACCAAGCTCGGCGAAGAGGCGCTGGCCGCCGAGTTCGGGGTCTCGCGCACGCCGGTCCGCCGGGTGCTGGCGCGGCTCTCGGACGAAGGGCTGGTCGAGACACGGCACGGCATCGGCACCATCGTCACCGACGTGGAACCCGCCGAGCTGGCCCATGTCTACGCGCTGCGCATGGAGCTGGCCGAGCTGGTGGGAAGGCTGTCGCCCTGCCCGCCCGAGCCCGAGATGCTGGATCGCATCCGCGCCATGCTGACCCGCGCCGAGGCCCTGGCCCGCAACCCCGAGGCCCGCGCCTTCGCCGAGCTGAACGCCGCTTTCTTCGACGAGAGCCTGGCGCTGACCGGGAACACCCCGCTCGCCGAGACCGCCGAGCGGCTCTATTTCCAGACCGCCCGGATCTGGCTCGCGCGGATCGGCGCGCTGGATCTGTCGCGGGAATGCGAAAGCTTCGTCGCCGAGATCCGCGAGACGCTGGCGGCGCTCGAGGCCGGTGACGTCATGGCCGCCGCGCTGGTGCGCCGGGCGCATGTCTCGATGAGCTTCACGCGGCTGAAGGGGGCTGACGGGGCGGCGGACGCTGCGGGCGGCTAGGGGCGCGGCAGAGGACGGCGGAAGGCGTCCAGTAGCTGAAGTCGGGCGCGACGGACAGTCTGTCGGCGGCCCTGGAACAGCCCGAGCGCCACAAGCGCGACACCGCCCTACTCAAAAAAAACAACCTCAAAACACGCCAAGCGCCCGGCGCGCGCAGCAGGCGCAGGGCGCGCGACGGACCGGCCCGGCGGTCCGGCGCTCCGTCATCCGCGCGCACCGCCCACCTGTTGGAGGCATGCGACCACGATAAAGCGCCGCCGCTCAATCGGTGCAGCGCCGGCCCCCGTTCCGCCGCGCGCCCTGCCCCCGCTTATCGGGGGTGAAGGCTCGGGGGCGCAGCGCCAAGGCGCCCGCCCCCCAGACCGGATCAGCCCAGCCCGTTGGGATACCACTCGCCCATGCGGACCTCGCTACCATCCACCAGTTCGGCGAAAGCCTCGGGGTCCTGCGTGCCGCCGTCGCGGCCGCGGTAGTGGTAGGGATAGACCACCGCCGGCTGGAAGGCGTTCACGCCCTCTGCGGCGGCCTCGGCGCCCATGGTGAAGGGCAGGTTCATGCAGACGAAGGCCACGTCGATGTTCTCGAGCGCGCGCATCTCGTCGGTCACCTCGGTATCGCCCGAGATATACATCCGGAAGCCGTCCCAATCGAGGACATAGCCGTTGTCGCGGCCCTCGGGGTGGAAGTTCATCCGCTCCTCGGTGGTGTTATGCGCGGGCACCGCCGAGATCGCGATGCCCAGCATCTCGCCGCTGTCGCCATTGGCCATGGAGGTCGCCTTGGCGGCCAGCTCCTCGGGCAGCATGTCGAAGACCGCGGGGTTGGTGACGATCTGCGTGCCCTCGCCGACCAGCGCCGAGAGCGTCTCGGCGTTGTAATGGTCGCCGTGCTCATGGGTGATCAGCACGAGGTCCGGGGCGGGGAAATCGCCGTAACGCTCCGCGTCCCCCACGGTGTCGACATAGATCACCCCCGAGGGCGTCTCGAGCACGAAGGAGGCATGTTCCACCGGGTGCACGGTGATCGCACCGGCCTCGGTCTCGAAGGTGTTGGACATATGCGCGGCGGCCATGGCGGCGAAGGGCATGACGGCGGTGCCCGCCGCGCCTGCGGCGGCGGTGACAAGGAATCTGCGGCGGCTCTGGGTCATGGATCGTTTCTCCTGGGCGATCAATTGCGGGATCTCTCCTCGTCCCGGCAGGTAGCCCGTGTCCCGCCCGCTTCAATTCCCCTCGCGACACGCCGGCCACAGCGCCACGGCGTTTGTCTTTTGTTTCCAGAATGAGCCATAATATCACCAAAATTCGCGCCTAGTTCACGCTCACTGCGGCCCCGAGTGGCCGAAGGCGGGTGATGAGTCATCTCGGGTAAGCCATGCTGGAATTCGAGAACGTCAGTAAGTCCTTCTGGACCGGGTCGCACCACAAGGTGATCCTGAACCAGGCCTCGTTCCGCGTGGAAATGGGCGAGAGCATCGGCATTCTCGCCCCGAACGGCACCGGCAAGACGACGCTGGTGAACATGATGGCCGGGCTCGAGAAACCCGACGAAGGCGCGATCCGCCGCGAAGGGCGGATCTCCTTCCCGCTGGGCTACATGGGCGGCGTGGTGAACCGGATCTCGGCCGCCGAGAACGCGCGCTTCATCGCCAAGATCTACGGTCTCGATCCCGATTACACCGAGGCGTTTTCGCGCTGGGTCTGCGGGCTCGGGGAATATTACGACCAGCCGCTCGGCACCTATTCCTCGGGGATGAAGGCGCGCTTCACGTTTTCGCTGCTTCTCGCGCTGGATTTCGACATGTATCTCATTGACGAGGGGATGCCGAATTCCACCGATGTGGAATTCAACAAGAAGGCGGGGGATCTTCTGGCCGAACGGTTGCAGCGCTCGACCCTGGTGATCGTCTCGCACCAGCCCGCGCTGCTGGAGAAATTCGCCCGGAAGGCGGGGGTCCTGATGAACGGGCACCTGCATATGTTCGACACTCTGGAAGAGGCCAAGCGGCTGTATGACTACGAAACCCAAGGCTAAGAAGTTTCGCATCCGTCGCAGCGACAGCGCGGGGTCCGGCGAGGGCGCCGCGCCCGGCTCCGCGTCTTCGTCCGCGTCTTCTTCGTCGGGCGCCGCCTCACGCAGCGCGTCGACCCCCGCCGAGGCCCCCTCTCCCGAACAGCGCCGCCTGCGCGCCGTGGCCGAGGAGCAGCGCAGCGCCGCCGAGGCCGCCGCCTCGGGCGGCACCGCAGGCTCGGCTGCGGGCTCGGGCGCGACACCCGGCGGCAGCGCCGGCAGCGGGCCCCGCGCGGGCGAGGTCTCGAGCGCCGCCCAGGTCGCCGGCGAAACCGACATCCAGAAGATCCGCCAGGAGGGGCTGACCGGCCGCCAGCTCCGCATGGCCCGGCGCATGGCGCAGAAACACGGGCTGGCGCCGACCTCGGATTTCGACGCTGTGCGGCTTCTGCGGTCGAAGGGCATCGACCCCTTCCAGCGCGCCAATATGCTCGAGCTGGTCGTCGGCCGCGACGAGGGCGAAGCACAGACCACCGGCGCCGCCGGGGTGCCCGCCCGCGCCAACCCGGTCGATCCGGCCACCACCGGCGACGGGGTGAAGCTGCCCCAGACCATCCAGATGAAGAAGCCGCAGGTCCCCTCGACCCAGACCATGAGCCCGGCCGAGCGCCGCGCCATCGAGGTCGCCAAGGTGCAGAAGGACCTCGCGCGCCGTCGCCGCCGCCGCTTCGGGCTGCTGCTGGCGCGGCTGGCCTTCTTCGTGATGATGCCCACCGCCATCGCGGGCTATTACTTCTACGCCGTGGCGACGCCGATGTATGCCACCAACTCGGAGTTCCTGATCCTCAAGAACGACGGCGGCGGCGGCGGCGGCGGCATGGGTGGGCTGTTCTCGGGCACCCAGTTCGCCACCAACCAGGACGCCATCGCGGTGCAGTCCTACCTGTCTTCCAAGGACGCCATGCTGCGGCTCGACAAGGACGTGGGCTTCCTGTCGCATTTCTCGCAGGACGAGATCGACCCGATCCAGCGGCTCGAGCCCAACGCCTCGATCGAGGACACCTACAAGGTCTACCAGCGCAACGTCGAGATCGGCTACGACCCGACCGAAGGCGTGATCCGCATGGAGGTCCGCGCCGCCGATCCGATGACCGCCACCAGCTATTCCGAGGCGCTGATCGACTACGCCGAGGAGCGCGTCGACAACCTCACCCAGCGCAAGCGCGAGAACGCCGTGCTTGACGCCGAGGAGGGGCTGGCCGAGGCCGAGGCCCAGCGCGTCGAGGCCCAGGAACGGCTGGTGCGGCTCCAGCAGGAGAACGCGCTGCTCGACCCCGAGGCGAAGATCGCCGCGCTGCGCGGGCAGATCAACAACATCGAGGTGCAGCTCCAGGAGAAGGAGCTGCAGCGCCAGGCGCTGCTCGACAACGCCCGCCCGAACCAGAGCCGCGTCGAAGGCGTGGAGGGCGACATCCGGCGCCTGAACAACCTGCTGGACACGCTGAACCAGCGCATGACCACCGAGGTCTCGGGCGAGGACAGCCTGGCAGAGGTGGCGATCCAGACGCAGCTGGCGCAGGCCGACCTCGCGACCCGCGACCTGATGCTGCAATCGGCGATGGAACGGCTCGAAAGCGCCCGCCGCGAGGCCGACAGCCAGGCGCGCTACCTGACCACTTCGGTGCTGCCGGTGCCCTCGGAGGACCCGAGCTACCCGCGCAGCTTCGAGAACACGATCCTGGCCTTCCTGGTCTTCGCGGGGATCTACCTGATGATATCGCTGACCGCCTCGATCCTGCGCGAACAGGTGTCGAGCTAAGGGGGATTGGTGCGCGCGGGGGTGCCTTTCTTGGGAGGGCTCCCGGCGCTCCGGGGAGGGCGGCGCGGGGCCTTGGTGCTCCGGGTTTCGGCGCGGGGCCTTGGTGCTCCGCGGATCGGCGTGGGGCTCGGCGCTCCGGCGGTCGGTGCGGAGCCTCGGCGCTTCTGGCGAGACGCTGCATGGCCTGGCGCAGGGCTGTGGCAGCCTGACCCTCGGGGAAGGGCCCCGGCACACCGGCGCCCTCGACCTCCCCCGCCGCTCACCTGCCCCAGAGGTTGTCCTCCACCCGGAACCCTAAAGGTTGTCCTCCACCCGGAAGCCCTCGGGGATCGCGTCGCGGCCCTCGAGCACCAGCTCGGCCATGACCGCGCCGGCCTTGGGCGCCATGCCGAAGCCGATCTTGAAGCCGCCGTTGGCGATGAAATGCCCCGGCCGGTCAGGCCAGGCCCCGAGCATCGGCGCGCGGCTCTTGGCGCGCGGGCGCACCCCGGCCCAGCGGGCGATGACCTTGGCCCCCGAGAGCGCCGGCACCGCCGCGAGCGCGCGCGGCAAAAGCGCCTCGGCGGCCTCGTCGGTCTGATCGGCCAGGTCGAACTCCCGCTCGGTGGTCGAGCCGATGGCCGTGGTGCCGTTGCGATGCGGCACGATGTGCAGCCCGTCGGCGAAAAGCTGCGGCGCCTCGGGGGCGGCGTGGTCCAGCAAGAGCGCCTGCCCCTTGATCCCGGTGCCGACGCGCTTGCCCAGCGCCTCGCTCAAGGCGCCGAGCCCCTGCCAGCCGGTGGCCCAGATCACCGCCCCCTCGGGCGCGGCCTCGGGCAGCACCGGGCAGCCGCGCGCGGCAAGCGCCGCGACCAGCGCGGCGCAGGCCTCGGCGGGATGGATGCGGGCGCTGAGCGTGTCGTGGATGAGGTATCCCGTGGGGCTCTCCGGCGCGAAGTCGCCCGCCGCCTCGGACGAGATCACCTCCCAGCGCGCGCGGCCCTGCCAGAGCGCCTCGGCACCCGCGCCCCGCTCCCGCGCGCGGTCGATCGCCGCGGCGTCGGGCAGGGGCTGCAGCCGGCCGCCCCGCAGGTAGCCCGGATCGCGCCCGCCCGCGGCCTGCACCTCGGCCCAGAACACCTCGGCCATCAGAAGGCTGTCGAGCTGAAAAGCCTTCTTGGGGTTCCAGTTCTCGGGCACATGCGGCGCCAGCGCGCCGACGATGCCGCCCGAGGCGCCCGCCGCGGGCCCGGCGGGATCGACCACGACGACCCGCGCGCCGCGGCTGACCAACGCCCAGGCCAGGCTCAGCCCGAAGATCCCCGCGCCCATGATGGTGGCGTCCCTTGTCATTCCGAAGTCCCCGTCGCAGTCTCGCGCCGCTCAGCTAACCGAGGCCCCGGGACATGCACAAGACGGCCCTCCTGGACTGGCGCGACGGCCGCGTGCCGGTCTCCACCCGATTCGACGACCCGTATTTCTCGATCGAGGACGGGCTGGCCGAGACGCGCCACGTCTTCCTGGCGGGCAACGGGCTGCCCGGGCGCTTCCGCGACGGCTTCCACATCGCGGAACTGGGCTTCGGCAGCGGGCTGAACCTCCTGGCCGCGCTTGCGGCCTGGCGGACTTCGGGTGCGGCCGGGCGGCTGCGCTTCACCACCTTCGAGGCTTTTCCCATGGCCGCCGAGGACATGATCCGCGCCCAGGCCGCCTTTCCCGAGCTGGCCGCCATCGCCGAGGAGCTGGCGCCCTTCTGGCGCGCGGGCGAGACCGCCTTCACGACGCGGGACCTCGCATTCACCCAGGTGACCGGCGACGCCCGCGAGACCCTGCCCGCCTGGCACGAGCGGGCGGATGCCTGGTTCCTCGACGGCTTCTCACCGGCCAAGAACCCGGAGCTTTGGGAGCCCGCGCTTCTGGCCCAGGTGGCCGAGCATACGACCCCGGGCGGCAGCGCGGCCACCTATTCGGCGGCGGGCGCGGTCCGCCGCGCGCTGGCCGAGGCCGGCTTCACCGTGACCCGCAGCCCCGGCTACGGGCGCAAGCGCCATATGACCACCGCGCGGAAGGACGACGCATGACCCAGAACGACACGCGGCGAGGCGTCATGCTGATGGTGGTGACGACCTTCGTCTTCGCCATGCAGGACGGCATCTCGCGGCACCTGGCCGAGACCTACAACGTCTACATGGTCATCATGATCCGCTACTGGTTCTTCGCCGCCTTCGTGATCGGGCTGGCGCGGGTGCAGGCGGGCTCGATCCGGGTGGCGGCACGCAGCGCCCAGCCCCTGGTGCAGATCTTCCGCAGCGCGCTTCTGGCGCTCGAGGTCCTGGTGATGGTGCAGGGCTTCGTCTACCTCGGGCTGGTGGAGAGCCACGCGGTCTTCGCCGTCTACCCGCTGCTGATCGCGCTCATGGCCGGGCCGGTCCTCGGCGAATACGTCGGCTGGCGCCGGGCGCTGGCCATCGCGGTGGGCTTTGTCGGCGTGCTGATCATCCTGCAGCCCTCGGGCGGGGTCTTCTCGCCCTATGCGGCGATCCCGCTGCTCGCGGCCTTCATGTTCGCGCTCTACGGGCTGTTGAACCGCTATGTCGCCCGGCGCGACAGCGCGGCGACGACCTTCTTCTGGACCGGCGTGGTGGGCGCCGTGGTCACCACCGCGCTCGGGATCTGGCGTTGGGAGCCGATGAGCGGCACCGACTGGGCCTGGATGGGCTGCCTTTGCCTGACCGCCTCCTTCGCGCATTGGACCCTGATCAAGGCCTATGAGGCCGCCGAGGCCAGTGCGGTGCAGCCTTTCGCCTACCTGCAGCTGCCCTTCGCCTCGGCGCTGGGGATCTTCGTCTTCGGAGAGACGCTGCGGACCAACGTCGCGATCGGCGCGGCGATCATCGTGGGCGCGGGGCTCTTCACGCTGGCCCGGGCGCGGAAGGCGTCGGGGTGAGGGTGTTGGCGTAAGTCATGTCACAGCCCCCCTTGCGCCCGAATAGCATCGAAGATGCCGGGCGCGCGCCGGACCGGCCCCTTGGGCCGGCGCTCTTGTGGGTGATGCGCATAGATCGCCGCTAGCCCTGACCTTG
>NZ_JBTOLZ010000011.1:0-127847 GCF_054552075.1 Roseivivax sp. | reverse complement strand
GGCGCACCGACTATAATCACCACCGCCCCCACACGAGCCTCGACGGGCTCACCCCGTGGGAATATCACCAACGGTCGAAAGGGGACCAAAACCTGAACAGAGCGAACTAAAGAACGCGGACTCTACGGGGAGCAGGTCACCAGCCAAAAGCGGGTGCACGCCCCGCGCCCCGGACCCTCGGCCCGAGCCCGCTCAGCCCCCTCAGCCCGCCGCCTCCAGCGACTTCGCCTCGGCGGCGTCGCGGCGGGCGCGGTCGAGCCAGCCCGCGTCCATCTGCGGCACCGAGGCCAGGAGCCGCCGGGTATAGGCTTGCCGCGGGGCCTCGAAGATCTGCGCCCGGGGGCCGGCCTCGATGATCTGCCCGTCCTTCATCACCACCACCTCGTCGGCGATGGCCTCCACCGTGGCGAGGTCGTGGGTGATGAACATGTAGCTCAGCCCCAGCTCCTCCTGCAGCCGGATCAGGAGCTTCAGGATGCCCTCCGCGACGATCTGGTCGAGCGCCGAGGTGACCTCGTCGCAGATGATGAACCGGGGCTCGGCGGCCAGCGCCCGGGCGATGCCGATGCGCTGCTTCTGGCCGCCCGAAAGCTCGGGGATGCGGCGGTCGAGGAACTCCTCGGGATCGAGCTCGATCAGCTCCATCAGCTCGCGCACCCGCGCCCGCCGCGCCGCGCCGCGCAGCCCGGTGAAGAAACCCACCGGGCGCTCCAGCGTCTCGCGCACGGTGTGGCGCGGGTTCAGCGCGGTGTCGGCCATCTGGTAGATCATCTGGATGTCGCGCAGCTGGCGCTTGTCGCGCTTGCCGTGGTGACCGGCGAGCGGCGCGCCTTCCCAGAGGACCCGCCCCTCGGAGGGCGCCATGAGCCCGGCGATCACCTTGGCCAGCGTCGATTTGCCCGAGCCGCTTTCGCCCACCACGGCGGTGGTGCGGCCCTTGGCCAGCGCCAGGTCGATGCCGTCGAGCGCCTTGAACCCGCGGTATTGCGCGCTTGCGCCCTCGAGCGTCAGCAGCGGCGGCGCGCTGCCGGTCGCGGCGGGCTTCTGGATGCCGCGCACCGCCCAGAGCGACCGGGTATAGGGCTCCTCGGGGGCCTCAAGCATGCGCTGGGTCGGCTGGGTCTCGACCTCGCGGCCATGGCGCATGACGGTGATCCGGTCGGCCATCTGGCTCACCACGGCAAGGTCATGGGTGATGTAGATCGCCGCGGTGCCGTAACGCTCGGTGATGTCGCGCATGGCGCCCAGCACCTCGATCTGGGTGGTCACATCGAGCGCCGTGGTCGGCTCGTCGAAGATGATCAGGTCCGGGCGGCAGGCCATGGCCATGGCGGTCATGGCGCGTTGCAGCTGCCCGCCCGAGACCTCGTGCGGGTAGCGGAAGCCGATCTGGTCGGGGTTCGGCAGCTGCATCTGGCGGTAAAGCGCGCGGGCGTCGTCGCGCGCCGCCCCGGCATCGGCGGTGCCATGCAGCAGCGGGCCTTCGGCGAACTGGTCGATCAGCCGGTGCGCGGGGTTGAAGCTCGCCGCCGCCGATTGCGCGACATAGGCGATGCGGCGCCCGTGCAGGCGGCGGAGCTGCCCCTGCGAGGCCCGCGCCAGGTCGATCCCGTCGAACTGGATGCCGCCCCCGGCGATGCGCACGCCGTCGCGGGTGAAACCCATGGCGGCCAGCCCGGCGGAGCTTTTTCCTGCGCCGCTTTCGCCGACGAGGCCCAGCACCTCGCCGCGGTCGAGATCGAGGTCCAGCCCCTCGAGGATCACCTTGGGCGCGCGCGGCGGCCCGGCCTCGAGACGCAGATCGCGGATGGTCAGCAGATTGCCCATGGCGTCCTCCTCAGCTTTTCAGACCGCTGGCGCGGTGCAGCATCCAGTCGAAGATGAAGTTGATCGAGACGGTCAGCAGCGCGATGGCCCCGGCCGGGATCAGCGGCGTGACGTCGCCGAAGGTGATCAGCGTGGCGTTCTCCTTCACCATGGAGCCCCAGTCGGCGGTGGGCGGCTGGATGCCGATGCCCAGGAAGGACAGGGCCGCGATGAAGAGGAAGACGAAGCAGAAGCGCAGCCCCGCCTCGGCCACCAGCGTCGACGAAATGTTCGGCAGGATCTCGCGGCGCAGGAGCCAGAGCGTGCCCTCGCCCCGAAGCTGCGCCGCGCCGATGAAATCCAGCGCCACGACGTTCATCGCCGCGGCGCGCGACAGCCGGAAGACCGGCGCGAGGTAGATCACCGCGATCACGCCGACCATGTTGGGGATCGAGGGCCCGATGATCGCCAAGAGCATCAGCGCCAGGATCAGCGGCGGCGCCGCCATGACCACGTCGACCATGCGCGAGAGCGCCTGGTCGACCCAGCCGCCCTTGAGCGCGGCGAACATGCCGAGCGCGGCGCCGATGGAAAAGGCGATGCCGGTGGTCAGAAGCGCGAGCCCCACGGTGTTGCGCGCGCCGTAGATCATCCGCGAAAGCATGTCGCGGCCGAGGTTGTCGGTGCCCAGCGGATGCGCGGCGCTCCAGGGCAGGTATTCGGCGCCGACGATCTCGGTCTCGCCGTAGGGCGCGACGAGCGGCGCGAAGAGCCCCAGAAGGAGCGTCGCGGAAAGCACCAGGAGGCCGAAGATGGCGGTGGGCGGGGCGGAACGGAGAAGTGTCATGGTGCGCCCCCCCTCAGCCCGTCTGCCGCAGGCGCGGGTTCGACAGGATCGACAGGATGTCGGCGCCGGTGTTCAACAGGATGTAGGTGCCCGCGAAGAACAGCCCGACCGCCTGCACCACCGGGAAATCCCGGCTCGCCACCGCGTCGACCAGGAGCTGGCCCAGCCCCGGGTAGGAGAAGACCACCTCGAC
The DNA here is from genome assembly GCF_054552075.1 of Roseivivax sp. Lineage (NCBI taxonomy): Bacteria > Pseudomonadati > Pseudomonadota > Alphaproteobacteria > Rhodobacterales > Roseobacteraceae > Roseivivax > Roseivivax sp. Next base: position 125,001 of record NZ_JBTOLZ010000011.1, on the reverse strand, counting down.
CACCACCACGCCGACGATCAGATAGGCGAGGTTCAGCGCGATGACGTTGATGATCGGCGCCATGGCATTGGGCAGCGCGTGGCGCAGGATCACCCGCCAGCGCGGCACACCCTTCAGCCGGGCCATCTCGATGTAGGGGGCGGCCAGCACGTTGATGATCGCCGCCCGGGTCATCCGCATCATATGGGCGATCACCACCATGATCAGCGTCAGCGCCGGCAGGAAGGTGACGCGCAGCGCCTGCCCGAGGCTCTCGGCGGTGTCGATCCGCGCCAGCGTCGGGAACCAGCCGAGCTTGATCGAGAAGACCAGAATCAGCAGGTAGGCCACGAAGAACTCGGGCATGGAGATGGCGCTGAGCGCGCCGATATTGGCGGTCCGGTCGAAGATCGAGTTGCGCCAGAGCGCGGCCAGGAGCCCGAGGCTCACCGCGATCGGCACCGCGATCACCGCGGCATAGCCCGCGAGGAACATCGTGTTGGCGAGCCGGGTCGACAGCAGGTCCGTGACCTCGCGCCCCGAAGCGAGGCTCTGGCCGAAGTCGCCCTGCACAACGCCCGCGAGCCAGTCGAGGTAGCGGACATGCGGCGGCAGGTCGAGGCCGAGCTCGGCGCGGAAGGCGGCCAGCGTCTCGGGTGTCGCGGACTGGCCGAGGATCTGCTGGGCGAGGTCGCCGGGAAGAAGCTCGATGCCGATGAACATCAGCGCCGAGACGGCGAAGAGGGTCACGACCCCCAGGCCGAGGCGGCTGAGGATCAGCTTGTTCAGGCGGGTCATGGCGGGTCTCCGCGGCCCGGGCGGACGGGCCGGTCAAGAAGCGCGGCGGCCCGGGTCGCCGGAGCCGCCGCAAGGAAGGGCTAGGGGCGGATCAGGCGAACCACCAGCGTTCGATGAAGCGCTGGCTGTCGAGATCCCACATCTCCGAGACCTTCTCGGGCATGGCGACCCGCTTGTTCATCGCCGAGACATACTGCCCGAAGGCCGGGATCAGCGCGCCGCCGTCGGTCTGGCAGAGCTTCTGCATCTCGCCGTACATCTCGGCGCGGCGGTCCTGGTCGAGCTCGGCGCGGGCGCCGACGAGCAGCTCGTTGAAGCGCTCGTTCTGCCACTTGGTGGCGTTCCAGTCCGCATCCGCGGCATAGCCGGCCGAGAACATCAGGTCCGGCGTCGGGCGCCCGCCCCAGTAGCTGGTGCAGAAGGGCTTCTGCAGCCAGACGTTGGACCAGTAGCCGTCATCGGGCTCGCGCGAGACCTTGAGGTTGATCCCCGCCGATTTCGCCGCCTCGGAGAACAGGACCGAAGCATCCACCGCGCCGTTGAAGGCCGCGTCGGCGGTGTGCAGCGTCACGTCGAGCCCCTCGAGCCCGGCCTTCTTCAGGTGGTGCCTGGCCTTCTCGGGGTCATAGGCGTGCTGCTCCAGCTCGGCGTTGTAGAAGGGCATGGAGCTGGCAATCGGGTGGTCGTTGCCGACCGTGCCGTAGCCCTTGAGCACCTTCTCGACGATGGCCTCGCGGTCGATCGCATGCTTCAGCGCCAGCCGCACGTTCACGTCGTCATAAGGCGCCGTGGTGACATGCATCGGCATGGTGTAATGCAGCGTGCCGTTCTGGGTGTGGATGCGCACGTCGCGGTTGCGCTCGAGCATGTGGATGGTCTTGAGGTCCGGGCGGTCGATCAGGTCGACCTCGCCGGTCATCAGCGCGTTCATCCGCGCCGCCGCGTCGCCGACCTTGAGGATCACCACGCGGTCGAAATGCGCGGCGCCTTCCTTCCAGTAGTCGTCGCGGCGCGCTAGCTCGATGCGGACGCCGGGCTCGAAGGCCTCGATGACATAGCCGCCGGTGCCGATCCGGCTGTCGGGGTCGATCGTGCCGTCGCCCTGATCCTGCCGGATGGTCAGGTGGTAGTCGTTGAAGATGAAGGGGAAATCGGCGTTGCCGGTCTCCAGCGTGAAGACCACCACCTTGTCGCCGTCGGGCTTGATGTCGCTGATCTGCTTCAGGAGCGGCTTCACGCCGGACTTCGAGCCCTCGCCCATGTGGTGGCGGACCGAGGCGATCACATCCTGCGCGGTGATCGTCTTGCCGTCCGAGAAGGTGGCGTCGTCGCGCAGCCGGAAGGTCCAGGTCGCCGCGTCGGGGGTCGCCTCGAAGCTCTCGGCGAGGTCCGGCGTGGCGCTGCCGTCGGGGGCCACTTCGACCAGCGTCGAGAAGACGGCGTAGCTCGTGGCGAACATGAAGTCGTTGGAATAGGTCGCCGGATCAAGCGAATCCGAGGTGCTGCCCTGGGTGAAGCCGACCCGCAGGGTGCCGCCCTTCTGCGGCGTCGCGGCCCGCGCGGGCGTGAGCCCCAGGCCAAGGGTCATGCCGGCGGCGGCGCTGCCTGCGAGAAAGCCGCGGCGGCTGGGCATGGTGAAGCTGGAAAACTGGGTCAAACGGATCCCTCCTCTGTTGTGTGCTCCCCCGGCAGCCGGATGCCGCCGGGGGCCTGTCTGGCGCGCGCTCGGGCGCGTCGGGGCGGCGGAGCCGCCCGGGCTGGCTCAGGCGGCCAGCGTGATCGCCTTGGCGCGGGTGTAGGCGTCGAGGCCCTCGAGCCCCTTCTCGCGGCCAAACCCGGATTTGCGGTTGCCGCCGAAGGGCAGCTCGATGCCCCCCGCCCAGTAGTCGTTGACCGTGACCTGGCCCGCGTCGATGGCGCGGGCGACGCGCAGGGCGCGGCCCGTATCGCGCGTGTAAACGCCTGCATTCAAGGCGAATTCCGTGCCGTTGGCGCGGGCGACGGCCTCTTCCTCACTGGAGAAGCTCTGCACCGCGAGGACCGGGCCGAAGATCTCCTGCAGGACGGCCTCGTCCTCGGGATCGGGCGTGTCGAGGATGGTCGGCTCGAAGAACCAGCCCAGGCCGGTCTCGGGGTCGGTGGTCACCGATCCGCCGGTTAGCACCTCGATACCGCGCGCGCGGGCGCGGGAGACGAAGCCCGCCACCTTGTCGAGATGCGCGGCGGAGTTGATCGCCCCCATCTCGGGGTTGCGGAGCCCGTGGCCGAGCTTCAGTGCGCGGGCCTTCTCGACGAGGCGCGGCAGCACCGCGTCGCGCAGGCTCTCGTGCAGGATCAGCCGCGAGCCCGCCGAGCAGATCTGCCCGGAGTTCGAGAAGATCGCCCAGAGCGCGCCGTCGGCCACCGCCTCGGGGTCGGCGTCCTCGAAGGCCACGAGCGGCGACTTGCCGCCAAGCTCCAGCGTCAGGCCGGTGACATTCGGCGCGACCGAGCGCATGACGTTGACGCCGGTCGCGACCGAGCCGGTGAAGGTCACATGGGCGACGCGCGGATCGGCGACCAGCGGCGCGCCGGCCTCGGTGCCGGTGCCGGTCACCACGTTGACCACGCCCGCGGGCAGGCCCGCCTCGATCATAAGCTCGGCGATCAGGAGCGCGGTGAAGGGCGTCGTCTCGGCCGGTTTCACCACCGCCGAACAGCCCGCCGCCAGCGCCGGGGCGATGCCGCGCACCAGCGTCGAGGTCGGGTAGTTCCAGGGCACGATATGAGCGGTCACGCCGACCGGCTCGCGCAGGGTGAAGGCGGCGGCGTCGGAGCCCAGGTTGACCGAGCGGCCATCGAGCTTGTCGGCGGCCCCGGCGTAATACTCAAAGAGCCGCGCCGAGCCCGCGACATCGCCCCGCGCCTCGTCGAGGCTCTTGCCGCTGTCGAGCGCCTCGACCACGGCCAGCCGCTCGGCATGGGCGCGCAGGGTGCGGGCGATCTCGTTGAGGATACCGCACCGCTCGGCCGGGCTGCGCCGCGACCAGAGCGCGAAGCCCTGCTGCGCGGAGGCCAGCGCCCGGTCCACGTCCTCGGCCCCGCCGGCGGCGAAGCTGGCGAAGGCGCGGCCCTGGCCCGGGTCGAAGCTCTCCATCGTCGCGCCCGAGGCGGGCGCGGTGAAGGCGCCGTCGATGAAATGGCCCTGCGGCAGATGCGGCAGGGTGCCGGTCTCGAAATAGGTGGTGATCAGCTCCTCGGCGGTCATATGTCAGCCTCGCTTGTCTGATGGGTGGATTGTGCCAGCCAGTCGGGGGCGATCTCGACGCCCCAGCCGGGCGCCTCGGTCACGCGGACCCGGCCCGCGTCGATGGCATAGGGGCTTTCGACGAAGAGCGCGTCCTGCCAGGGGTAGTAGTCCGGCCCCTCGATCGAGAACTCGAGGTAGCGGCCGGGCAGCGGCAGGGCGCGCATGAGATGCATGGTGAACAGCGTCACCAAGGACAGGTTGGCGGCATGGGGCGTGACACTCAGGCCCGCCGCGGCGCCCATCCGGGCGACCTGCATGGCGCGGGTCATGCCGCCGAGATAGAGGATGTCGGGCTGCAGGATGTCGACCGCGCCGAGCGCGACCATCCGCTGCCAGCTCTCGAGGTCCCAGTCCTGTTCGCCGCCCGCCACGTCGAGGTCGAGCGCGCGGGTGACCTCTGCGGTCTCCTCGAGCTTCCAGTAGCGGCAAGGCTCCTCGAAATGCTCGAAGCCCTCGGCCTCCAACCGGTGCCCGACCTCGATAGCGCGGGCGGGCGAGAAGCCGGAATTGGCATCGGCCAGGAGCGCGGCCTCGGGGCCGAGCGCGCGGCGCATCGCGGGCAGGATCGCCTCGGTGCGGCCCGGCCATTCGTCCAGGTCGCGCCCGCATTCGGCGCCCACCCGGACCTTGAAGGCGTCGAAGCCCTGTTCACCCTGGAGCCGCAGCATCCGCTCGGCCTCAGCCTCGGGGGTGATGTCGCGCCGCATGGAAGAGGCATAGGCCCGGATCTCGCCCGCCGACCCGCCAAGAAGCGCCGCGACCGGCTGGCCCGCCACCTTGCCGCGCCAGTCCCAGGCGGCGGTGTCGAGCCCCGCCAGCGCGCGCATCAGGTAGGTGCCGGGATACTTGTGCTCGCGCTCGGGGATCTCGTCCACGATCGCTTCCAGCGCATCGACGCCCCGGCCCAGCGCCCAGGGGGCGATCTGGCGGTGGAAGACCTGCGCGGTGATATCGGCGTTATAGGTCGAGACCTGGCCCCAGCCCTGGGCGCCGTCCTCGGTGGTCAACCGCACGAAGCCCACGAGCGGGGTCGAGAAGGTCTCGAGCCGGGTGATGCGCGGGCCGCTGTCCCCGGCGCCGCGCCCGGGCTTCGGGACCGCCCCGGAGGCGGAATAGGGCGTTGCGGTCATGTGGCCTCCAGGATCAGCTCGGCGGCGTGATGCGCGGCCATCATGGTCGGCGCATTGGTGTTGCCCGAGGTGATGTTCGGGAAGATCGAGGCATCGACGACGCGCAGCCCCTCGAAGCCGTGCAGGCGCAGGCGCGGATCGACCACCGAGCTTGCGGGGTCCGCGCCCATCCGGCAGGTGCCGACGGGATGGAAAACGGTGCCGCAGCGGCGGCGGAAGTCCTCGAGGATCTCCTCGCCCTGAAGCTCACGCACATCGGGGTCGAGCGCGCTCTCGATCAGCCCCTCGAGCGCCGGGGTCTGCATGATCCGCCGGCAGAGCGTGCCGCCCGCGATGACCGCCGCGCGGTCCTCCTCGGTGGCCAGCGAGTTCGGGCGGATGCGCGGCGCCGCCTCGGGATCGGCCGAGGAGATGTCGATCCGCCCCCGGCTCGTGGGCCGGGTCGGCTGATAGCCGATGATGAAGCCCGGGAAGGGGTCGGGATTGACCACGTTCCGCGTGCCGCTGGGCGTCGTCGTGTAGCTGACCGGGTTGAAGTAGATCTGCTGGTCCGGCACCGCCGCCTCGGGTGTCGAGCGGAAGAGCCCGCCGCATTGGTTGACCGAGAGCGCCAGCGGCCCGCGCCGCGTCAGCGCGTAGCGCAGCGCCGCCAGGGCCTTGCCCCAGAGCGGGCGGAGCTGGTCGTTCAGCGTCGGCTCGTTGGCCTTGAAGTAGTAGTTGAGCCCGAGGTGATCCTGCAGGTTGCCGCCCACATGCGGCGCGTCGGCCCGGACCTCGATGCCATGCTCGCGCAGAAGCTGCGCCGGCCCCACGCCCGAGAGCTGCAGGAGCCGCGGCGAGCTGACCGCGCCCGCCGAGAGGATGATCTCGCGGCCCGCCTGCAGCACCTCTTCGCGGCCGTGATGGCGCAGGTGCACCGATGTCGCGCGGCGGCCCTCGAAGCCGATGCGGGTCACGGTGACGCCGGTCCGCAGGGTGACATTGGGGCGCTTCAGCGCCGGGGCCAGGTAGGCCCGCGCCGCCGAGTGCCGCAGCCCGTCCCTTGTGGTGATCCGGTAGGTGGTCGCGCCCTCGGGGGTGGCACCGTTGCAATCCTCGGTGCGGGGCAGACCGGCCTCCTCGGCGCCCGCGAAGAAATGCCGGTTCACCTTGTGGATCTGGTCCGAGACGTCCTGGACGTGCAGCGGCCCCTGCCCGTCGCGGCTGCCATCGGCGGAGACGCGGGTCTCCATGGCGTCATAGGTGCGGCGGGCGACCTCCCAGCTCCAGCCGGTGGCCCCGGCGGCGGCCCAGTCGTCGAAGTCATGCGGCAGCCCCCGCGCCCAGACCAGCGCGTTGATCGAGCTCGATCCGCCGACCACGCGGCCGCGCGGCCAGTAGTCGCTGCGCCCGCCGAGGCCCGGGTCGGCCTCGCTTTGGTAGCGCCAATTCATCTCCGGGTGGAAGAAGGTCTTGCCGTAACCGAGCGGCAGCCGCACCCAGGGCGAGCGGTCCCGCCCGCCGGCCTCGAGCACCAGGACGCTGTGCCGCCCCGAGGCGCTGAGCCGTTCGGCCAGCACGCAGCCCGCCGATCCCGCGCCGATGATGATGTAGTCGTAGCTTGCCAAACCGGGCCTGCCTTGCCTTCGCCTTTGGCCGCAGGGTGTCAGAACCGGGCCGGAACCCCCTAACGAAAAAAAATTTGCAGCAACCTTAAAAAATTTCGCGGTAAGGGCTAGGCTGCCACCATGTTCGACGAGCTTCCCCCGCTGGGCTGGCTGCGGTCCTTCGAGGCCTCGGCGCGGCTTGGAAATTTCACCCGCGCCGCCGAGGAGTTGAACCTCACGCCCTCGGCGGTGAGCTACCAGGTCCGCGCGCTCGAGGCGCGGCTCGGCCACAAGCTCTTCGAGCGGCGGCGGCGCGCGCTGGTGCTGACGCGGCTGGCGCAATCCTACCTGCCGGTGGTCAGCAAGGCCTTCGTGGACATCGACGCCAGCACCGCGGGGGTCTTCGGGCGCAGCGGCGGCGAGCGGATCACCCTGCGCTGCATGACCTCGCTCAACATGCTCTGGCTGGTGCCGCGGATCGAGAGCTTCCAGGCCCGGCATCCCGACATAACCCTGAGCCTTCTGTCCTCCTCCTGGGCGGAGGGCGGCGACAGCGCGCTGATCGACCTCGACATCCGCTTCGGCGAGGGGCTCTGGTCCGACGGCGAGGTGATCCCGCTGATGCGCCACGCGGTGCAGCCGGTCTGCGCGCCGGGGCTCGCGGGCGGGCTGGCGTCGCTGGAAGAGGGCCCGTTGATCGAGATGGCGGGCGTCGTCGACACCTGGCAGCATTTCTTCGGGATGCACCTCGAAGGTGTCGCCCCGCCCCTGCCCCGCTACGTGGTCGACACCTCGCTGGTGGCGCTGGACCTGGCCGAGCGCGGCCTCGGTCATGCGCTGGTCGCCGATACCTTCGCGCGGCCCTATCTCGACGCCGGGCGGCTGGTGCGCTCCTGCCCCGCCGAGCTCGAGGCGCGGCACGGGCATTTCATCGTGGTGCCCCCCAGCGCCGACCGGAACCGCTACGGGATGCGGGCGATCATCGACTGGCTGCGCGAGATCGCGGCGGAGCCGTGAGGGGGGATCGGGGCCCGCCGAGTGGTCAGCGTCATGTTATGCCTTCGACGGGCCCGCCGCGCGCCGTCTTCGACGGCCTCTCGCCCGCCGACCTCTTGCGAAGCCGGCCTCTCGACCCGAAGTTCTTCGGGACGACGCCGGCGCCGAGCTTCCACGGCGTCGACGTGATGAAAACCCGCGCGGGCGCCCCTGCCCGCCTCGACGCCCATCTTGCCCATGCCCTCGCGGAGGACGCCCATGTCGCGGCCTGACATCCTGCTTTACACCGCCAACACGATGAACGGCTGGAAGCCCCTGCTCTTCCTGCATGAAGCCGGGATCGACTACGAGCTCGCGCCGGTGGACTTCGGCAAGAAGGAGCAGAATGCGCCGGAATATCTCAAGCTCAACCCCAACGGCCGCATCCCGACCATCGTCGACCGCGGCGCGGAGGATTTTGCCGTCTTCGAAAGCGGCGCAATCCTCTGGTATCTCGCCGAGAAATACGACCGCTTCCTGAGCCACGACCCCAAGGAACGCTCGGAAACCATGCAGTGGCTGATGTTCCAGATGGGCGGCATCGGCCCGATGATGGGTCAGGCGATGTTCTTCCAGCGCATCGCCAAGCCCAACGGCGACGAGGTGCCCTATGCCATCAACCGCTACGTGACCGAGAGCCGCCGCCTGCTCGAGGTGCTGGACACCCGGCTCGCGGGGCGCGACTGGCTGGTGGGCGAGGCGCTCTCGATCGCCGATATCGCCACCTACCCCTGGGCGCGCAGCCATTTCTGGGCCACCGTCAGCGTCGAGGGGCTGCCGCACCTGCAGGCCTGGTTCGACCGGCTCGACGCCATGCCCCGGGTGCAGGAGGCGCTGCAGCTGCCCGAACCCCGGCCCTCGGCCTTCGGAGAGGGCGACGTGGCCCGGGCCGCCGAGGAAAACGCCGCGCGGTTCCGGTGAGCCGGACCGCGATCCCTGCCACCGGGGCGGCGCCCGTCTGACGCGCGCCCTGCCCCGCCCCAAGTTTCTGGAGAGACCCCATGCCTGACCCCATCCGCGTCGATATCGTCTCCGACGTCGTCTGCCCCTGGTGCGTAATCGGCTATTCGCAGCTCGCCCGCGCCGCCGAAGAGACCGGCTTCGAGATCGAGGTGCAGTGGCACCCCTTCGAGCTGAACCCGCAGATGCCGCCCGAGGGCCAGAACCTACGCGAGCATCTGGCCGAGAAATACGGCACCGCGCCCGAGGACTCCGCCCGCGCCCGCGACCGGCTGACCGAGATGGGCGCGGCGCTCGGCTTCACCTTCAACTACGCCGAGGACATGCGCATGGTGAACACCTTCCGCGCGCATCAGCTGATCGACTGGGCCACCGGCGAGGGCCGCGGGCACGAGATGAACATGGCGCTTTTCGAGGCGTTCTTCACCCGCCGCGAGAACCTCGACGATGCGCAGGTGCTGGCCGATGAGGCCGCCGCCATCGGGCTCGACCGCGCGGCGGCGCTGGCGGTCCTCGAAAGCGGCGAGCTGGCCGACCTGGTGCGCCAGAAAGAGCAGTTCTGGACCGCGCGCGGCATCTCCGGCGTGCCCGCGATGATCTTCGCCCGCAAGCACCTGGTCACCGGCGCCCAGGGCGAGGAGAACTACGCCAAGATCCTGCACCACCTGGCCGAGGAAGCGGCGGCCTGAGGGGGCGGGAGCCTCGGCGGCAAGCGTGCCGGTCGGACCGGCGTGCTTCCCGCGCTGAGGCTGATTTTCCCGGTCCCCGTTTCAGGGAACGAGCGCCGGATCTCGCGCGGCGGGGCCCTCGGTATCCGTGCCCTGGCCGCGCGCAACACCGCCCTTCTGCGCCGCCCCCGCGACGTAGACCTCGGCCACGGCGCGGTCGTCGCCCAGGATCTGCAGCGCGAAGAGCTCTTCCGACAGGCTGGTCGCCCGCGCGCTGCGCAGCGCCAGCGCCGGGGTCGCGCGGCTGTCGAGCACCACAAGGTCGGCTTCCGTTCCGGGCGCGAGCGTGCCGATCCGCTCCGACAGGCCCAGCACCTCGGCGTTGCCGCGGGTGATCCAGTCGAAGGCGGCCAGCGGATGCAGCTTCTGACCGCGGAGCTGCAGCACCTTGTAGGCCTCGGCCAGCGTGGTCAGCATCGAGTAGCTCGTGCCCGCGCCGACATCCGTGGCCACACCCGGGGTGATCCCGCGGGCCCGCAGGCCCGAGTCGTCGAAAAGCCCGCTGCCGAGGAACAGGTTCGAGGTCGGGCAGAAGACCGGCGTCGCGCCGCGCTCGGCCAGAAGGTCGATCTCGCGCGGCTCGAGGTGGATGGCGTGGCCGAGAAGCGTGTTCTGCCGCACCAGCCCATGCGCCTCGTAGACGCCGAGGTAATCCGGGGCCTCGGGGAAGAGCGCGCGGGTCGCCGCGATCTCGTCGAGGTTCTCGGAGAGATGCGTCTGGATGGGACAGCCCGGATGCTCCGCCGCCAGGGCGCCCGCGGCCTCGAGCTGTTCCGGCGTCGAGGTCAGCGCGAAGCGCGGCGAGATGACATAACCCGCCCGGCCCCTGCCGTCCCAGCGCTCGATCAGCGCGCGGCTTTCGTCGTAGCCGCTCTGCGCGGTGTCGCGGAGGCCCTCGGGGGCGTTGCGGTCCATCATCACCTTGCCGCCCAGCATCCGCATGCCGCGCCGCTCGGCCTCGGCGAAATAGGCCTCGGCCGAGGCGGGATGGACCGAGCAGAAGGCCACCGCCGTGGTGGTCCCATGCGACAGGATGAGGTCGTAGAATTCCGACGCCATCGCCGCGGCATGGTCGGGGTCGGCGTAGCGCAGCTCGGCGGGAAAGGTGTAGCCGTTCAGCCAGTCGAGAAGCTGCGCCCCCCAGGAGGCGATCATCTCGATCTGGGGAAAATGGATGTGGGTGTCGATGAAGCCCGGCAGGATCAGATGCGGGCGGTGATCGACCACCGGCAGCGCGGGCGCCTCGGCGCGCACTTGGTCCCAGTCCCCGCAGGCGGCAATCCGGCCATCCGAAAGCCGCAAAGCGCCGTCCTCGAGATAGGTGAAGGCCGCGTGGTCCTCGGGGCCCATGGGCGCGCGGTGGAAACTCAGAAGGCGCCCGCGGATGATCTGGTCGGTCTGTGTCATCGTCTCTCTTGCCTCGTTCTGCGGACGGGCGCGGTGGGCGCCCGTCCGGCCTTGGATCATTCGCCGGGCTGCATTCCGACCGGGTCGACCGGGTCAGAGGGCTCGCCGGCGCTCTCCTGCCGGTGGAAGACCGGGTAGATCGCCAGGAAGGCCGCCGCCATCAGGTAGCCCATCGCGACCGGCGTCGGCTCGGGCCATTGCAGGCCGGCGGCATGGATCACCCCGAAGGCCGACATCACCGAGGCCGCGAAGGCGAACCCGGCGGAGGTGCGGAAGTGCCCGTCGATCACGCTGGCGACGATGGCGCCCCAGATCAGCCCGGTCAGGATCGCGCCCTGGCTCAGCAGCAGATGCCCCTGGTAATGCGCGCCCTGGGTCATCAGCTCGGCGGTCAGCGCCGCGTCGCCCAGCCTCGGCAGCCCCTCGACGCCCGAGGCGCCGAGCGCGCTCATCATCGAGTTCCACTTGGTCACCAGGAAGCTCGAAATATGCGGCATCATCGCGATGCTCACCGCGGCGATATGCGAGGGCTTCACCGATTGCGCGGTATTGGTGATCAGGCTCAGCGCCACGAAGACCAGCACCGGCGCGGCGGCGGCGGCGGGGATCAGCCCGTTGAGGAAGGCCAGAAGCCCGGTGAAGGCCGCCAGCGGGATCACCGTGCCCACGCCGATCACATAGCCCGCATGGGCGCCCATGCGCTTGTAGGCGGGATGGCCGATATAAGCCGTCGTCGGGAAGGGCGAGCCGAAGAGCGCGCCGACCATGGTTCCCGCACCGTCGGTCACCTGGCAGAGCCCCACCGGGTAGCTGTCGCCCACCGCCTCGGCGCTCTCGACGTTGTTCATGGTCTCGATGAAGTTGTAGATCTGCACCGGCACCAGGACGAGGAACAGCTCGGGGTTGGCGAAGAGGTGCTGGATGCCCGCCAAGAGGTCGCCGAGGTAGGGCATCGGCAGGTAGACCCCGACGGTCGAGACGTCGATCTCGGACTTGCCGAGCGCCAGCGCCACAAGCGTGCCCGCGACCAGCGCCAGAAGGCCCGCCGGCACGTTGCCCGGCAGGCGGAAGCGCCCGACGAGGCCCCAGAGGATGATGATCATCGAGGCGAAGCCGACGTAGGGGTCCTCGAAGACGGTGGCGAGCGGCACGGTGCCGATGAAGACCAGCGCGATCCCGCAGAGCGTGCCGAGCATGCCGGCGCGCGGCGTCACGCGCTTCAGCCAGGGCCCGACGAGCGCGCCCATGGCCGCCACGATGCCGCCGATGAAGCCCGCGCCGATGCCCACCTGCCAGGCCAGGAGCGGATTCTCGGTGGCCCAGTAGATCGGCCCGATGACGCCGAAGAGATAGACGAACATCACCGGCGTCGAGATGCCGTAGGGCAGCGCGGTGACATCGCGACCGGTGCGCGCGGCGGTGCGTTTGGCGAGCCAGACGTAGACCGCGACCCCGGCGATGATGGCCATGGCGGCGCCGGGCAGGATGCGCCCGAAGACGATCTCGGAGGGCATGCCGAAGACGAAGCGGCAGATCCCCGAAAGCACGATCAGATTGACCAGGTTGTCTGTGAACAGCGCCCAGAAGGCACTGAAATCGCTGCGTGAAAACAGCCTGTAGCTAGAGTGTCCGGTGTCCATGTCAGGTCTCCTCCCTGGGTGGTTGCGCCTTGGTCTCTCCCGCCGGCCCTCAGCCGTGCGGGTCCTCCCGGACCGCGGCGCGGGTCCGTTCCATGCCTGGGCATGGGGTGGGGTGTCGTGGCGCGCGGGCCGCGGTCTCTTCCCGGGTCAGCGCGCCCATCACCTCGGCGGTGACGCAGGCGGCGATGATCTCGGGGCGTTTGTCGCGGCTCGGGCCCGCGCCGATCGGGCAGGTCAGGCCGGCGGTCGAACTGGCCTCGCCGGTCTGGCGCACCCAGCGGTCGAATTTCGCCCGTTTGGTCCGGGATCCGATCAGCCCGACATAGCCCGCGTCACCCCGCGCCAGCGCCGCGTCGGTGACCAGGAAATCGAGCCCGTGGTCATGCGTGGCGACCACGAAGGCCGCGCCCGGAGCGGCGGCTTCGACCAGCGCCTCGGGCAGGACGGCGAGCCGCGTCTCGACCCGGGCGGTGCAGAGCGCCAGCTCCTCGGGGCGCATGTCCACCAGAACCGTGCGCACCGGCATGTGCTGCATCAGATCCGCCAGCGCCCGGCCGACATGGCCCGCGCCGAAGATGAAGACCTCGGGCCAGGCCGCGCGCGCCCGGGCCGCGCGCTCGCAGGCGGCGCGCCGGTCGCCCCGGCTCATGCGGGTCAGGGTGATCTCCACGCGCCCGCCGCAGCACTGGCCGATCTCGGGGCCGAGCGGCAGGTCCATCCGGTCCGAGAGCACGCCTGTTTCGAGCATTTCACGGGCGCGGGCGACGGCCATGTATTCGAGCCGCCCGCCGCCGATGGTGCCGTGCAGGTCCTCGGGCGCCACGAAGATCGCGGCCCCGGCCTCGCGTGGGGAGGACCCGCGCACCCGGTCGAGCGCGACGCGCACCACCGCGCCTTGGGCCGCGAGGAAGTCCTCGAGCGGTCTCATGCCCCCTGCCCCTTCAGCCGTTCGACCGCCATGAGCACGCGCTCGGGCGTGGCCGGCGTGTCGAGGCGCGGGCAAGTCCGGTAGTCGGCGACGCTCGCCACCGCCATGGACAGCGCCTCGAGCACCGAGATGCCGAGCATGAAGGGCGGCTCGCCCACCGCCTTGGAGCGCTTGATGGTGCGCTCGGCGTTGGCGTTCCAGCTGACGAGATCGACGTTGAAGATCCGCGGCGCATCCGAGGCCAGCGGGATCTTGTAGGTCGAGGGCGCGTGGGTGCGGAGCCGCCCGGCCTCGTCCCACCAGAGCTCCTCGGTGGTGAGCCAGCCCATGCCCTGCACGAAGGCGCCCTCCACCTGGCCGCGGTCGAGGTCGGGGTTCAGCGAGCGGCCGACGTCGTGCAGGAGGTCGGTCCTGAGCACCCGGTATTCGCCGGTCAGCGTGTCGATCTCGACCTCGGAACAGGCCGCGCCATAGGCGTAGTAGTAGAACGGCCGCCCGGTGCCGCTGGCGCGGTCCCAGTGGATGTCCGGGGTCTTGTAGAAGCCCGCCGCCGAGAGCTGCACGCGCGCCATGTAGGCGGATTTCACGAACTCCGCGAAGGGCACCACCTCGTCGCCGATGGCCACCGCGTTCGGCAGGAAGCGCACCGCCTCGGGGGCGACGCCGCGGCTCTCGCAGGCGAAGCCCACCAGCCGCGCCTTGATCTGCTCGGCGGCATCCAGCGCCGCCATGCCGTTCAGGTCCGAGCCCGAGGAGGCCGCCGTCGCCGAGGTGTTCGGCACCTTCTCGGTGGTGGTCGCGGTGATGCGGATGGTGTCGATGTCGACCTGGAAGGCGTCGGCCACCACCTGTGCCACCTTGGTGTTGAGGCCCTGCCCCATCTCGGTGCCGCCGTGGTTCAGGTGGATCGAGCCGTCGTTGTAGACGTGGATCAGCGCGCCCGCCTGGTTGAAATGCGTGGCGGTGAAGGAGATGCCGAACTTCACCGGCGTCAGCGCGATGCCGCGGCGGATCACCGCGTTCTCGCGGTTGAAGGCGAGGATCTCGGCGCGCCGCGCGCGGTAGTCGGCGCTGGTCTCCAGCTCTTCCACCAGCCGCAGGATCACGTTGTCGGTGACCTCTTGGTGATAGGGGGTGAGGTCGCGGCCCTCGCGGTAGAAATTGGCCTTGCGCACGTCGAGCGGGTCGCGGCCGAGGGCGTAGGCGATCTCTTCGATCATGCGCTCGGCGGCGACGACGCCCTGCGGGCCGCCGAAGCCGCGGAAGGCGGTGTTCGAGACCGTGTTGGTCTTCATCGGCCGACTCTCAAGCCGCACGTGCGGGTAGAAATAGGCGTTGTCGGCGTGGAACAGCGCCCGGTCGGTCACCGGCCCGGAGAGGTCAGCGGAGAAGCCGCAGCGCGCCGCGAAGCATCCCTCGACCGCGGCGATCACGCCGTCACCGTCGAAGGCCACGTCGTAGTCGACCACAAAGTCGTGGCGCTTGCCGGTGGCGGTCATGTCCTGGTCGCGGTCGGGGCGGATCTTCACCGGCCGGTCGAGCCGCTTGGCGGCCACCGCGGCGACGGCGGCGAAGAGGTTCATCTGGCTTTCCTTGCCGCCGAAGCCGCCGCCCATGCGCCGGACCTGCACGACCACCGCGTTCGAGGGCACGCCGAGGACATGGGCGACCATGTGCTGCGCCTCGCTCGGGTGCTGGGTCGAGCAGTGCACCGTGACGGTGTCGTCCTCGCCGGGCACCGCGAAGGAGATCTGGCCCTCGAGGTACATATGGTCCTGCCCGCCGATGCGGACCTGCCCGGCGATGCGGCGGGGTGCTTGGGCGCGGCCTTCGGCGACCTCGCCGCGCTTGAGCGTCAGCGGTTCGGTCACATGCGGGTAGCCCGCCGCGATGGCGGCCTCGGGGTCGAGAACATGCGGCAGCGCCTCGACCTCGACCTGCGCCAGCGTCGCGGCGCGGCGCGCGGCATCGCGGCTCTCGGCGATCACCGCGAAGAGCGGCTGGCCGTGGTACTGGATCAGCTCCTCGGGGAAGACCGGGTCGTCGTGCTTGCCGGTCGGGCTCACGTCGTTCTCGCCGGGGATCTCGGCGGCGGTCAGCACGTCCACCACCCCGGGGGCGGCGCGCACGGCTGCGAGGTCCAGTGACAGGATGCGCCCGTGGGCCACCTCCGAGACGCCGAGATAGGCGTGCAGCGTGCCCGCCGGCTCGGCGATGTCGTCGGTATAGGCAGCGCGGCCGGTGACGTGGTTCGCGGCGCTGTCGTGGGCCAGGCTGGTGTGGACCGCGCCCCGGATCGGCGCGCGGATGGTCTTCATGTCGGTCATCGGGTCCCCTCCCCTCAGGCGCTGAGACGGACGCGGGCCGCGGCCCCGTCGGCATGCTCGAGATGGAAGCGGCGCAAGAGGTTCTGCGCCGCCAGCGCGCGGTACTCAGCCGAGGCGCGCCAATCGGTGAGCGGCTGGCAATCCTGCGCCAGAGCCTTGGCCGCCGCCTCGAAGGCCGCTGCGCCGAAGGGCTGGCCCAAGAGCGCCGCCTCGGCGCCGGGCGCCCGGCGCGGCGTCGCCGCCATGCCGCCGAAGGCGATGCGCGCGCCCGTGATCACCCCGTCCGTGACCGTCACGCTGATCCCCGCGGCGAGCGCCGAGATGTCCTCGTCGCGCCGCTTCGAGACCTTGTAGGCGGCGTCGCGCTGGCCGGTTGCGGGACGCGGCAGGCGGATGCTCTCGACGAACTCGCCCGGCGCTCGATCCTGCTTGCCGTAATCGATGAAGAAGTCCTCGAGCGGCAGTGTCCGCCGCCCCTGCCCGTGCCGCAGCGTGACCGTGGCACCCAGCGCGATCAGCACGCAGGGCGTGTCGCCGATGGGCGAGCCATTGGCGATGTTGCCGCCGATGGTACCCATGTTGCGCACCTGCCAGCCGGCGATGCGGGCCCAGTAGGGCGCGAGATGCGGGATGTGCTCGGCTATCACCGGCTCGAGTCCGGAATAGCTGACGCCCGCGCCGATCTCGATGGCGTCTGCCTCGACCGCGATGCGCCGCAGCCCGTCGAGATGGCCGATGAAGACCGCCGGGCCGATGGGCTTGAGGAACTTGGTCACCCAGAGCCCGACGTCGGTGGCCCCGGCGATCACCGTCGCCTCGGGCAGTTCGGCCAGCACCTCCGCCAGGTCGTCGACCGAGCCCGGCAGGATGGCGCGGTTGTCCGCGGGCCCGCTGACCACGCGCCGCCCGTCGCGCATGGCGCGCAAGCGGTCCTCGATGGCCTCGCGCTCGGCGGCGATGGGGTCGTTCTCCGGCGTGCCGTAGGCATGGACCGCCTGCGCCGCGCGCAGGATCGGCGCGTAGCCGGTGCAGCGGCAGAGGTTGCCCTGCAGCGCCGTCTCGATCTCCTCGGTGGTGGGCCGCGGCGAGGCCATCCAGAGCGCGTAGAGCGACATCACGATGCCCGGCGTGCAAAAGCCGCACTGGCTGCCGTGGTGATCGACCATGGCCTGCTGCACCGGGTGCAGCGCGCCGCCGCGCGGCGAGAGGTGCTCGACCGTGACCACGTGGCAGCCGTCCACCGAGGCGAGGAAACGGATGCAGGCGTTCACCGTCTCGTAGCGCAACGCCCCGTCCTGCAGGCGGCCCACCAGCACGGTGCAGGCGCCGCAGTCGCCCTCGGCGCAGCCTTCCTTGGTGCCGGTCAGCCGCCGCGCCAGGCGCAGATGGTCCAGAAGCGTGTCGGACGCGCCGACGCCCTCGAGCACGACCTCGCGGTCGTTCAGCAGGAAACGGATCTCCGTGCGATGCGCCATGGCTCTCTCCCGTCGCGGATCTGTGGACTCTGCGGCAGACCATACGCCCGGAGCACCCCGACCGATAACAGAGCCAATCGGCAAATTCTTTCAACGAAGTGTTGAAAATACCCCCGCCCGGGGATCTGCTAGAAGGGCCTGGCCAGACCGGCCTGAGAGGGAGGGCCCGATGCCTTACGTGGAAAGCCTGCGCGTCTTCGCCCGTGTGGTGGAGCTGGGCAGTATCACCTCGGGCGGCCGCGACCTGCGGCTCACCCCGGCGGTGGCCAGCAAGCGGATCAAGGAGCTCGAACAGAAGCTCGGCGTGCGGCTCTTCAACCGCACCACGCGCTCGCTCACCCCGACCGAGGTCGGCCGGGTCTTCTACGAAGAGGCCAAGGAGGTGCTCGAACGGCTCGACCGCGCCGAGGCGGCTGTGGCGAATTACTCGCAGACCCCGCGCGGGGCGATCCGCGTCAGCGCCCCGCTGGGCATCGGGCGGCGGCTGGTGGCGCCCCTGGTGCCGGAGTTCACCGACGCCTACCCCGAGACGCAGGTGCGCATGCGGCTTTCCGACCGCCGGGTCGACATCCTGGGCGAGGAGATGGACGTGGCCTTCTTCCTCGGCAATCCGCGCGATTCCAACCTGAAGATGCGCAAGATCGCCGACTGCCCGCGGGTGCTGGTCGCCGCGCCTTCCTATCTCGCGCGTCACGGAAGCCCGCGGCGGCCCGACGACCTCCTGGGCGGGGCGCACAACTGCCTGCTCCTGCGCTATCCGCGCTCGCCCGAGTATTACTGGGTGCTCAACACGCCGGAGGGTCCGCGCAAGCTGGACGTGGCGGGCCGCTACGACGCCGACGACGGCGACATCCTGACCGACTGGGCGCTCGCCGGGCGGGGCATCGCGATGAAGCCGCGCTTCGACGTGGCCGGGCATCTCGACAGCGGCGCGCTGGTCGAGGTGCTGCCCGACTGCCCGCCGCCGCCCGCGCTCTTCGGGTGCCTTTATCCGCACAAGCGACTGCAGGACACCAAGCTGCGGCTCTTCATCGACTTCATGCAGGAGGCGGGGAAGCGGCGGCTCACCGGGTGAGTGGCGCGGGGCGGGCGGCGATCATGCGCTCCGATCCGCGCTCAGCCGGCCAGCCGCGCCCCCCAGAGCAGCGCAAAACCCAGGCACAACCAGGGGCCGAAGGCCAGCTCCGCCCCCCGCCCCTCACGCCGGAAAAGCGCGGCGGCCAGGCCACCGAGCGAGGCGATCAGCAAGAGGCTCGGCAAGGCCTGCCAGCCGAGCCAGGCGCCCGCCCCTGCGAAGAGCTTCGCATCGCCCAGCCCGAGGCCCTCGCGCCCGTGGCGTGCGAAAAACCACGCCCCGATAGCCCAGAAAACCGCGAAGCCGCCCCCCGCGCCCAGCACCGCGGCGCGCAGCTCCAGCCCGGGCGTGAGCGCGGCCAGCGCGAGGCCCGCCGCGAGTAGCGGCAGGGTGACCGCATCTGGCAGCCGGTGGTCGATCAGATCGCGCCAGGCAAGATACCCAAGCGCCGCAGCCAGGACCGGTGTCACGAGAAGTTCAACGCTCACTTGCGGCCGGACCTCCAAACAATTGCCGTTTTTTGAAACCCCAGCCGCCTCGCCCTCGTGAGTTGGCATGGTGAGCGAATTTCCGCCGCCCGATGCGGGCCCTTCCGGCTCGGCATGCGTGACAAGAACAGTGACAACAGGGAGAAGTAAATGACGTTTCCGATCAAGACAGCCGGTGGCTGCGCGCTCCTGGCCGCGCTTGCTGCGGGGGCGGGCGGGGTGCATGCCTCTTCCCACCGCGAAGCGCCTGGCATCACCCAGACCCCGAAGATCGACGCGACCGACTTCTACATGTTCAACAGTTACGAGACCGGCCGGGACGGCTATGTCACGCTGATCGCGAACTATCAGCCGCTGCAGGCGCCCTACGGCGGTCCGAACTACTTCACCATGGATTCCGACGCGATCTACGAAATCCACATCGACAACGATGGCGACGCGATCGAGGATCTGACGTTCCAGTTCGAGTTCGAGAACACGCTGGGCGCCGACGGCGCCGGCATCGCGCTGCCCATCGGGGACGAGACCGTGGCGATCCCGCTGCGTACCGCGGGCCAGATCAGCGGCGCGGAGGACGATCCGCTCAACGAGGTCGAGACTTATACCGTCAACATGGTCACTGGTGACCGCCGCAGCGGCAACGCCAGCGCCGTGACGATGACCGAGGGCGGTGCAACCTTCACCAAGCCGCTCGACAACATCGGGACGAAGACCATTCCCGACTATGAGGCCTATGCCGACCAGTACATCTACGAGGTCGACGTGCCGGGCTGCGACCTGCCGGGCCGGGTCTTCGCGGGTCAGCGCGAAGAGGCCTTCGCGGTGAACCTCGGCGAGGTTTTCGACCTGGTGAACCTGGTGCCGCTCGAGGGCAGCATCGAGAACACCCGGGCCAACGACGACCTCATCGGCCAGTTCAACGTCACCTCGCTGGCGCTGGAACTGCCGATCGCCTGCGTGACCGGCGACGGCAACGGCGTGATCGGCGGCTGGACGACCTCGAGCCTGCCGCAGGCGGAGGTCGAAGACCCCTCGCCCACCTATGAGGGCACCTCGGTCTTTGGCGGCGCCTGGGTCCAGCAGTCGCGCCTCTCGGCGCCGCTGGTCAACGAAGTGGTGATCGGCCTGCCCGACAAGGACCTCTTCAACGCCGCCGAGCCGACGCAGGACTCCGCGCTCGCCACCTATGTGACGAACCCGACCCTGCCGGCGCTGATCGACATCCTCTTCCGCGAGGCTCTGGGCGCCGAGGAGAACATCGCGCCTTCGAACCTGCCGCGCCAGGATCTGGTCACCGCCTTCCTCCAGGGCTTCCCGGGGCTGAACCAGCAAAGCACGGTGACCGCCTCCGAGATGATGCGCCTCAACACCGGCATTCCGGCGACGCCGCAGGGCTCGCAGAACAACTACGGTGTGCTGGCCGAGGATCTCGCGGGCTTCCCCAACGGCCGCCGTCCGGGCGACGATGTCGTCGACCTCGCGCTGCGCGTGGCCATGGGCCGGCTCTGCCACCCGGTGCCGCTTGGGGCGGAACTGGGCGTCGAGGGCGCCGAGGAGGACACCGAGAGCGACATGATCAACCTCGGTCTCTGCGCGCCTGAGGATGCGCCGGTGGGCGACGAGCCCTTCATCGACGGCGCGCCTGTCGATGCCTTTGACGTGACCGCCACCTTCCCCTACCTGCGGACCCCGCTTCCGGGCGCAGGCGGCGACAGCTGATCGGAAGGAGACAGACCATGTGGACTTATCCGAAACTGCCGATGCTGCTGGCCGGCGCGCTGCTTCTGGCCGCCTGTGACGGCGGCGGAGGCGGAGGCGACGGGGACGATGACAACGCGCAGGGGATCGCGTCGCTGGGCCAGGCCTTCGTGGCCGCCTTCAACCAGCCGCGCAACTCCCAGCCGGTCAACGCGCAGAGCACCAATCTCGTCCTGACGCCACAGGCACAGCCGTTCAATCCCTGATCCGCTCAGGGTGACACGGCCATGATCGGGCCCCCGGACAACCGTCCGGGGGCCCTTTTCGTCAGGGATCGGGTGCGTCCTGCCGCTCTGACGGCAGCGGCAGGAACCGGCGCGAGACGACGCTCACCGATTGGGCAGACAGCGCATCGCTCCGCCGGATGCGGCTTTCCATTCGGACTGCCGCGCCGTCGGCCTCGGCCAGCACCACCACATCGAAGAGGTTCGAGGTGAAGCCCGAGTGATCGGGCCGGACCGCGCCCGCGCCGCGCAGCGCCTCGCGGGTGATCTGCCCCTCGCGATCGCGCCGGGCAATGAGCCGCGCCGCGATGGCGCGATTGTTCAGCATGGCGCGCAGCAGCGGCGGCTCGACGGTGTTGAGGTTCACCGTGGCATCTGAAGGCAGCACGGCCACATGCGGCGACAGCGCCTCGATCGCGGCGGCGGGAACGCCAAAGGCTTCGAGGTCCGACAGAGAGCCCACCGGGCCGGTGCGCCTCAGGATCGCGGCGATGCGCCGGGCCAGCTCGGGCGGCTGGTCAAGCTCCACGAGCAGCCGGGCCAGCACCTCCACCGGGCCAAGCCCGCCCAGGGCCAGCCTGTTGATGTCGTATTTGCGCTGCAGGTCGCGGATCTCGACCGAGAAACGGCCGGTGACGAGCTGCACCTCCTCCTGCGCGATGGCGGCCCAGGCTTCGCCGAAGTGGTCGACATCGGGCGCCTGGTCGAGGTCGCGGCGCAGGGCCGCCACCACCGAGGCTTCGGCGCCCAGCGCGATGAGCTCGGCATCGCCGGCCCGCGACAGCCCGGTGACGCGGTCGATGGCGCTTTCGCGGCTGCTGAGCATCAGATGCACCACCGCCGCGCTGAGCGCGATGATCACCAGGACGTTGACCAGCACAACGCCGCTGTCGCGCCGCCGTCTCATCGCTGCGCCGCCCCGGGCAACGCGAAGAGGCGCACCAGGTCGGCCGCCTCCACCTGCCCCGGCGCGTCGAGCCGCAGCGTCAGCTCGGCAGCCACCGGCGGCGCCCCCGGCGCCTCGGCCTCGGACTGGCCGGCGGGCGGCCAGCTGTCGCGCCAGCGCCCGCCCCTGTCGAGAAGCCGCCAGCGCGCGCCCGCGACGCCGCCGAGCAGGCGTTGATCCACGGCCCCGCCCTCCTCTGCCCGCAGGACGCGCAGCAGCCGGCCCGCCTCGAGCCGCAGGTCCTGGCGGGCCAGCCCCTCGCCTTCGGCACGCAGGAAACTGAAGACCTCGGGGCCCAGCGTCACCGCGCCCGGGGCCAGCTGCGCCAGATCTCGGCGCAGCACCAGGAGCGCGCGGTCGATCTCGACCAGCCGCTCGAGCCGCGCCTCGGTGCCCGCGTTGACCCGCAGGACGGTGTTGAGAAGGTTGGCCCCGGCCAGGCTGACCAACGCGAAGAGCGCGAGCCCGACCAGCACCTCGACCAGCGTCAGCCCGGCATCGCGCGACCGGCCGGGCGCGGCGATCATACCGATGTCGCCCCGATCAGCGAAAAGTCCCCCGCGCCAACCTTCAGGACCGCCAGGCCCCGCTGGCAAAGTCCCGAGGACAGGAACCGGTAGGGGCCGAGCACGCCCGAGAAGCCGTCCTCGTCCAGAAGGCCGCGCCGCGATTGCGCGCCGCGCTGGCCCAGCACCCGCGCAAGCTCGGTGCCGTCATAGGCCAGCCCCGCGATGATCCCCGCGCTCTGGCCCGTGGCCTCGGCGAAGGCGTCGCGGAAGGGCGCAAAGCGCAGCGGGTCCGGGGCCGCGAACCAGGCGCCGTCGAAGGCCGGATCGCTTTCGAGATCGAGCGCCGACCACTGCGTCGAGCCGATAAGCTGGATGTCCTGGCCCGCCAGCGCCCGGGCGAAAGGCGCAAGCGTCGCATCGGCCGCCGGCAGATAGACCGCGTCGGGCCTGCCCCCGCCATCGGCCAGGGCGGCACCGATGCCCGCGGGCGCCTCGGTGACGATGGGCGCGCGCAGGTTCAGCCCGAGACGCGGCGCGATTTCCTGGGCGGCGGCCACCGATTGCGCGCCATAGGCGCCGGGCGGCACGATGATCGCCAGGTCGCGCAGGTTGCGCTGCGCGGCGAGGCTGAAGACCGCCTGCACCGAATGCGCCGGGGTGATCCCGAAGACGAAGACATCCTCCTGCGCGAGCGAGCCGTCGTTCGAGAGGCTCACCACCGGCACCCGTCCTGGCACGGCACCGGCCACCGCCCGCGCCTGGGCGCCGAAGACCGGGCCGATCAGCATGTTGGCGCCCGCGTCCACGGCATTGCGCGCCGCGGCGGCGGCATCCTCGGGGGTCGAGCCGCTGTCGAAGATGTCGATCCCGATGCCCGGGCCTCCGCCGAGGCTTGCAGCGCTCCGCAGCATCTGGCCTAGTCCCTCCGACGCCCCCGAGAGAGGCAGAAGCAGCGCCGCCCGGCCCGGTCCGGCGCCCTCCGAGCCGCCGGCCCCGGCCAGGCGCTCGGTCACGCCGCAACCCGCGAGGAGAGAGACGGATGTCGCCGCGACCCCCTTCAGAAGACCGCGCCGGGTGGCTCCGCCGGGGGCTGGGCGGCTTGGGTCGTGCGGGGCTCGGGCTGCTCGCGGCCGGTCTGGGTCTAGGCACATTGGGCGGCGCGCTCCTTTATCTCGCTCCGGTGACGATCCTTACATCCTCGCGCGATCTTCCACCACAGGTCGAGGCGCTCTACGGCTCGCTGCGCGAAGGGCGCGCGGTGCTGTCGAGCGGGCATCAGCTGAGCTGGCGCACCCGCCCCGGTCTGGGCCCCTGGCCCGGCTTTCTGGGAGAGATCCGGCTCGAGGGCGGGCGCACGGAGATCGCGGGCAGGCTGCGCCTGCACTGGCGGCGGCTGGGCGTCGAGGGGCTCTCGGGCCGCGCCGGGCCCGGGCTCGCAGCACTCGTCCCCGGCGCCTGGAGCTGCGAGCGGGCCGCCGATCTCAGCGGTGTCACGCTGCTTTGGCAGGGTGGCGCACCGCGGGCCGGTGGCGGGCTGGATCTGCCGGCGGGCCGCTGCACCAAAGGCGGGGTCGAGATCGCCCTGCCCGATCAGCGCCTGGACTTCGGCACCGGCGACCAGAGCGCCCGCGCGCGGCTCCGGGCCGGAGATCTGGGTGAAATCGCGGCGCTCGAGGTCACCGCCGCGCGCCGCGCGCATCTCAGGATCTCGCCCGAGGCGGGGCGCGTCTACCCGGTGCTGCCCCGGGGCGCCCCGATCGCGCTGGACTATGACTTCTGAGCCCCTCATCCGGC
The DNA here is from genome assembly GCF_054552075.1 of Roseivivax sp. Classification (NCBI taxonomy): domain Bacteria; kingdom Pseudomonadati; phylum Pseudomonadota; class Alphaproteobacteria; order Rhodobacterales; family Roseobacteraceae; genus Roseivivax; species Roseivivax sp. The sequence goes on along the minus strand of NZ_JBTOLZ010000011.1, from coordinate 100,925 downwards.
CAGGTCGTTCAGGCTGACGATCGGCATGAGGATCGCAAGCACCAGCAGCATCACGATCCCGCCCATGAGCAGAAGCACCCCCGGCTCGACCAGCGCCACCAGCGTTGCCACCTTGGCCTTGAGGTCGGCCGATTGCTCGGCCGCGCTGCGCTCGAGGCTGTGGCCGAGCGTGCCGCCGGCCTCGCCGCTGGCGATCATCGCGACCAGCATCGGCGGAAAGATCCCTGCCTCCTCGGCGGCGCGCGACAGGGGCGCGCCGTCCGAGACGCGCTGCGTCAACGCGGTGAGCTTGCCGCGCAGGTAGAGGTTGGGCACCGTGCCCGCCGCGGCGCGCAGCGCATCGGCCAGAGGCACGCCGCTTTGCACCAGCGTCGCCAGCGTGCCCGAGAACCGCGCGGAATTGACCTTCAGCACCGCTCCGCCGAGGACCGGCATCCGCGCCAGCGCCTGGTGCCAGCGCGCCCTGAGCGCCGGTTGGCGCAGCGCCCAGGCCCCGGTGACGGCGCAGAGCAGCCCCGCGGCCAGCAGCGGAAGCCCCCAGCGGTTGAGCGCGTCCGAAGCCGCGATCAGGGCGCGGGTCAGAAGCGGCAGCTCGGCCCCGCGCGAGGTGAAGACGCGCACGATGTCGGGCACGACAAAGGCCAGAAGCGCCGCGATCACCGCGATGGAGACCAGCGTCAGCAATGCCGGGTAGATCAGCGCGAGCTGCAGGCTCTGCCGGTTGCGCGCCTGGTCCTCGATGCTCTGGGCGAGATGCTCCAGCACGGCGGCAAGCCGGCCCGAGGTCTCTCCGGCGCGCACCGAGGCGCGGTAATACTCCCCGAAGCTGGCCGGGTGATCCTCGAGCGCGGCGGCGAAGCTGCGCCCGTCCAGAACCGCGCTGCGCAGGTTCAGAAGGACCGAGCCCTCGCGCGCGCTGCGGGCCTGATCGGCGACGATCTTCAGCGCATCCTCGATGCGGACGTTGGCCCCGACCAATGTCGCCAGCTGCCGGGTGACAAGCGCCAGCCGCTTCTGGCCCAGCCGCGCCTGTCCGAAGCCCAGCTCGCGCGAGAGCCCGGCGCCGGGCGCGGCGCGGCGCCGCGTCGGCTCGACCGAGAGCGGCAGCAGGTCGCGCCGACGCAGCTGCGCCCGTGCCGCCGCCGCGCTTGAGGCCTCGATCAGCCCGCGCGACTTGCGCCCGCCCGCATCGACCGCCTTGTAGAGAAACGCCGACATCGCCTCAGTCCGTCCGCTGCGGAGAGCTGTCGGCCGGCGCGGGCGCCTGCGGCGCGCCGGCCTGGTCCTCGCGGACGGCGCGGACCACTTCCTCAACGGTGGTCAGCCCCGCGGCGATCTTGTCGATCCCGTCCTGCAGGATGCCCGGCGCGGCCTGGCGCGCGGCGGCGACCAGCTCGGCCTCCGAGGCGCCCTGGTGGATCAGATGCTCGAGACGGCGGTCGGCGGCCACGATCTCGTAGATCGGCAGCCGCCCGAGATAGCCCTGTTGCGCGCAGGACGCGCAGCCCCCGGCGCGCCAGATCTCGGCGCCCTCGGCCAGCCCGCCCGAGAGGAAGGCGGCCTCGGCCGCGCTCAGACGGTCTGGGACGCGGCAGTCGGGGCAGAGCCGGCGCACCAGCCGCTGCGCCACCAGCCCGCGCACCATGGGCGCCAGCAGGAAGCGTTCGACCCCCATGTCGATCAGCCGCGACACCGCGCCGATGGCGGTATTGGTATGCAACGTGGACAGCACCAGGTGCCCGGTCATGGCGCTTTCCACCGCGATGCGCGCGGTCTCGGCATCGCGGATCTCGCCGACCATGATGACATCGGGATCCTGGCGCAGAAGCGCGCGCAGCCCGCGCGCGAAGGTCAGGTCGGTCTTGGGATTGACCTGCATCTGCCCGATCCCGTCCATCGAGTATTCGATCGGATCCTCGACGGTGAGGATATTGCGCTTGCGGTCGTTGAGATGGTGCAGCGCGGCATAAAGCGAGGTCGTCTTGCCCGAGCCGGTGGGCCCGGTGACCAGCACCAGCCCCTCGGGCGCCGCGATCACATGCTCGAAGGTCGCCCGGTCGCGCTCGGACATGCCGAGATGCGCGATCCCGCGCTGAGTCTGGCCCCGGTCGAGCAGGCGCAGCACCACCCGTTCGCCGAATTGCGACGGCAGGGTCGAGATCCGCACGTCCAGCTCGTAACCGCCCACCCGCAGGCTGACGCGGCCATCCTGCGGCAAGCGCTTCTCGGCGATGTCGAGCTTGCCCATGACCTTCAGGCGACTGGCCAGGAGAGGCGCCAGGGCGCGCTTCGGTTCGATCACGTCGCGCAGGATGCCGTCGACGCGGAAGCGCACCACGAAGCGCCGCTCCTCGACCTCGATGTGCATGTCCGAGGCGCCCTCCTTGACCGCCTGCAGCAGGAGCGCGTTGATCAGCCGGACCACCGGCGCATCGTCGTTCTGGTCCAGAAGGTCGTCCACCGAGGCCGCGCTTTCGGCCAGCATGGACAGGTCGTCGCCGTCGCTTGCGGCGATCTCGGCGGCCTCGCTGGCGCTGTTGCGGTAGACGCGGGCGAGCGTCTCTTCGAAGGTGGCACTGTCCACCTCCTCGAAGCCGATGAGCCGGCCTGCCACGCGTTGCGCCTCGATCAGCGCGCCGGGCGTGGCGGTGGGCAGATGCCGGCAGAACGGCGCGGCCTCCGGAGCGGCATCATCCGGGTCGAGCACCGCGCCATGCGCCTTGGCGAAGGCGTAGCTCAGCGCGGCGCTGCGCGCGGGCTCGGGCGCTGCGGGTCCGCTCGCTGCCGGCTCGGGCGTTGCGGGCACGGGCGTCTCGTCAGGCCGCAGTGCGGGATCGGCGGTCTCGGTCATCGCATGGCCTCCACGGTCAGCCGGGCGCTGACGACGCCCGGCGCGGTTTGGCGGTCGATCTCGAGCGCGGTGGCCTGCACCGCCTCCTCGCGTTCGAGCGCCACGATCCAATCCAGCACGTCGCGAAAGGCCGCCTCCTGGACCGAGAGCGACAGCCGCCCGCCCTGCGGCTCGATCCGCGCGAGCGCCACCCCGGCGGCCTCGGCGCTGCGGGTGACACGTTGGGCCAGCGGGGCCTCCTGGGCGGGCGCCGGCGCCGCGCTGCCGCCGCGCAGGTCTTCCGCGTCCGCGGCCAGGCGCGAGAGCGCCAGATGTCGCGAAATCTCGGTGTTGAGCCGGGCGCGTTCGGCCTGGATCGGCTGCCAGCCGAAGCGGAACAGCAAGAGCCCCGCGAGCAGCAGCCCGCCGCCGATCACCATCACCCGTTCGCGGGCCGAAAGGGAGGCAAGCAGGCTCATCCGCCCTCTCCCGGCCTTAAGGTCAGCGCGGCCTGCGCCCCCGAGGGGCCCGCGGTCGCCGTGCCCGCCGAGACCGAGAGCCCGGCCACCCGCAGCCGCTCCTCGGCGCTTTGCAGGCTTTCGAGCCCCGCCGCCGTGACCTCGAGCGTCAGCGTCGCGGGGGAGGCCGACCAGACCAGCCGATCGACGGTGACCGGCTCCGGCGCCTCGAGAAGCGCCGCCGAGGCGCGGTCGAGCAATCCGATCACGCCGCTCTCCGCCCGCGCCGAGACCGCCCGTGCGGTGAGCTGACGGTACAGCAGCCGGGGGTCGTCGGACAGCCGCGCCTCGGGCAGGGTCTCCGCGAGCCGCGCGGCGGCCTCGGCGCCGGTCTCCGCCGCGAGCCCGCGCAGCGCGCGCAGGTCGGCCCAGGCCAGCGCCAGATGCAGAAGTCCGACGCAGACAAGCGCCGCGGCCACCGCCTTCAGCGGCCGCACCAGGTTGCTCGGAGGGGCAAACTCTCCCTGCCGCAGATCCACCGCGCGGTCGGCGCGGTCTGGCGCGTCGCCCATCGGCTCTGCCGGCACATGCGCGATCCCGTCGGGCAGCGGCGCGCCGTGGTTTTCGACCCGGGGCCGGCCCGCGAGCTGCCAGAGGTGGTCAAGGCCCGCGACGGAGACGGCAAACCCGGTGCCGTCCGAGACCCGCACCAGCACCCGCTCGCCGTCGCGCAGCACCGCCCAGGCCACGCCGGCCTCGGGCGCCTCCGGTGCGGGCAGCACGAACTGCTCGGGCCGGATCGCGCCGCCGGGCCCCTCGTCGACGGCCTCGCGCATGATCTCGCGGCGCACCACGGCGGCGAGGACGCGCTTGTCCGGCAGGGTCCGGCACATGGCGATATGCACCGCCTCTAAGGGCTCGCCCAGCCGGTCCTCGAGAGCGAAGGGCAAGGCCGCGCGCCGCTGCCGTTCCGAGGCGGGGGGCAGGTCGACCGCGTGCAGGCTCACGTCCTCGGCGCGCAGGATCGCGGCCTGCGGCGCGCGGCCCGAAGAGGCCGCCAGCCGGGCCCGAAGCGCCTTGGCGCCGGCCGGTCCGGGGTCGTTTGGCCGCGCGGAAACCGCCGCCTCGCGCGGGGCCTTCAGGGAGCGCAAAAGCCGGTGCCTCACGCAGATTTCCTCTTATCAATCAGGTGTTTTTCGTTATATTCAGACCGTACTCCGTTGTGGCAGGTTTGCGAAGTGGCCCTTCATCCACGCCCAACGGAAAGTGAAAGTTTCATGATATGCGTCCTCACACGCCGGCCCCGGAGGCGGCGCGACAGGCAGGCAGGCGTCACCCTGATCGAGATGATGGTGGTGCTCGTCATTATCGCCGTCGTCGCGGCGATGATCGTGCCGAACGTGGTGGGCCGGCCTGACGAGGCCCGGGTGACCGTCGCCCGGACCGACCTGCGCAGCATAGAAAGCGCGCTTGAGCTCTACCGCCTCGACAACCGCGTCTATCCCACCACCTCGCAGGGCCTGGCCGCGCTGGTCGAGCCGCCCACCGCCCCGCCGGTGCCCGAGAACTTTCCGGCTGAAGGGTATCTCGATGCCATGCCCGAAGACCCCTGGGGCAACGATTACAGCTATCGCTCGCCCGGCCAGTCGCGGCCCTTTGACCTGATGAGCCTTGGCGCCGACGGACGGCCCGGGGGCGAGGATGTGAACGCCGACATCCTGCTCAACGACCGCCAGAGCGCGTCGAACTGAGATGGTCATCGCCGCGCCGCCTCCTGTCACATTTGGCCAGGCCCGGCCCAGCCGTGCCACGCCCTGCCCCGCTGCGCGCGCGCCGCGCCCCCGTCGCGGTCGCGGTCGCGAGGCGGGTGTGACGCTGGTCGAGGTGCTGGTGGTGCTGGCGCTCCTGGGTGTCACCGCCGGGGTCGCGGCGATCAGCCTGCGCCCCGAGGACCGCGCGGGGCGGGGCGGCGCGCAGGAGGCCGAGCTTCTGGCCGCCCGGCTCTCCATCGCGCTCGAGGGCAGCATGGTGGGCGGCCACGTCGCCGCGCTCGACTGGGAAGACGGCAGCTACCGTTTCATGCAGCGGCGGGACGGGGCATGGTCGGCCCACCCCAACCCGCGTCTCGGCACCTGGCAGAGCGTCGGTGGCAGCGGGCTGTCGCGCGAAGGCGCGGAGCTGGCCGAGCGCGAAGGCCGGCTGATGATCACGCCCGGCGCCCTGCCGCCTCCAACCGGCCCGGCGGTCTTCGCCCTGGGCGGCGCCCGGGGCGCGCGGGTGATCTTCGACGGGGTCACGGCCCGGGTGGAGGCGCCATGACCGGGCGGCGCGATCCCGAGGCGGGCTTCACCCTGATCGAGGCGCTGGTGGCCATGGCGGTCCTCGCCGTCTCGGCGGTGACGCTGCTGAGCGCCGCCGAACGGCATGTGGCGCAGACACGCGGCCTCTCCGACCGCATCCTCGCCCGCTGGGTGGCCGAGAACGCGCTGGTGGCGCAGCAGCTGGGCCTCGAGATGCGCCCGGATTGGCAAAGCGCCCTCGACCGCCGGATCGAGACCCGGACCGCGCGCCGCGCGCTCGAGGGCAGCGGGCTCCTGGAGGTGCGCGTGGCTGCCGGTCCACCCGGCGAACGCCTGGTGACGCTGACCGGCTATCTGCCCGACGGAGGGGCACCATGATCCCGCGGCCCTGGTTTTTCGCGGGCCTGGCGATCCTGGCCCTTGCCGCGACGCTCGGCCCGCCGGCGGCGCAGCTCGCCTGGCACCTCTCGGGCCACACCGGAGTGCTGCCGGCCTCCTATGCGCCCAGTGCCGAGGCGCGCGATACCGCGCGCGCCCCCGTCGGCACCGACAATATCCTGGCCCTCGCGCCCTTCGGCACGGCCAACGCCCCGCCCGCCGAGACCGAAGCCAAGGCCCCGGGCCGCGAGATCGACATCGACCTGCACGGCGTTCTCGTCTCGACCGACCCCGAGATATCGCGCGCGCTGATCGCCGTGGCGGGCAACGTCGACCGCTACCGGATCGGGGACAGCCTCTCCGAGGGCGTGCGCCTCACCGCCATCGGCCCCGAGGCCATCGAGGTCGAGATCGACGGCGAGGCCAGGCGCTTCGGCTTCGACGGCGCGCTCGACGGCAGCGCCCCGGCGCCCGAGGCCACCGCGGAGGCCGCGCCCGCGGACGCCCCCGCCTCGCCGCTCGACCGGCTGCGCGCGGCCATCGTGCCCGGGCGCGGCTCGCTCGATCTGCGCGAGGCCCCGCCGCCCGAGACCACCCAGGAGTACATCGACTTGTGGCGCGGGCGCATCATCGAGGACCCGCAATCGGTGCTCGACACGATAGGCTTGGTGCCTGGGCCCGAGGGCTATAGAATCGACGCCAATCCGAACATCGGCGTGACCCTGGCGGGACTGAAGCCCGGCGACCTGGTCACCAAGGTGAACGGACAGGCTGTCGGTGATCCCGACGAGGACCGCACCTTCTACGACGAGGTCGCCGCCTCGGGGCAGGCCAGGCTTGAAGTTGTGCGGGACGGCGAGACCCTGCTCATGTCGTTCCCGCTCCGGTAAAGAGGACCCGCGCCCGTGCATCCGATCCGCCGCATTCTTCGCCATCTGGCCGCCGCCGGCGCGCTGGCCGTCACGCTGGCCCTGCCGGCCGCAGGCCAGAGCCTCTCGGAGGAGGGCGACTACGTCATCAACCTGCGCGCAGCCGATATCTCCACTCTGGCCGAGCAGGTCTCCGAGATCACCGGCCGCACGCTGGTGGTGGCCCCCGAGGTCTCGGGCGATGTCACCGTGATCTCGGCCGAGCCGCTGTCGGAATCCGGGGTCTGGGAGCTGTTCCAGTCGATCCTGCGCGTGCGGGGCTTCGTCGCGGTGGAAAGCGGCGTCGTCTGGGAAATCGTCGGCGAAGCCGAGGCCCGCGCCAAGGGCATGACCGTGGACAGCGTGCTGAGCGGGCGGCAGGACACCACGACGCGGATCCTCGAACTCGACCGCCTGCCCGCCGCCGAGGCGGTCCGCGTGCTGCGCCCGCTGGTGGCGGAGGCCGGCTACCTCGAGGCGCTCGAGGACCCGAACGCGATCATCATCACCGACACCCGCGCCAACGTCGACCGCATCGTCGAGATCGCCAGCACCTTCGACGGCCCGGCGAACCTCAGAACCGAGGTGGTGCGCTTTTCCTACGCCGAGGCCGACGCGGTCCTGCAGGCGCTGCGCGAGGTACTGGGCACCTCGGGCACCGGCGCGCGGCTGTCGGTCGACCCGGCCTCCAACGTGCTCCTGGTGCGCGGCACCGAGGCCGAGATCAACATGGTCCGCGACCTCGCGCAGGACATGGACGTGGCGCCGCGCCAAAGCCCGCAGGCGCAGCTGCGCACCCATGTCTACGAGCTGCAATACGCCGATGCCGAGGTGGTGGCCGAGATCGTCAACGGCACGCTGGGCGGGGCGACGGATCTGGCCAATCCCGTCGCCGAGGCGGTCGGCGCGCAGGAAGAGGGCGCGCAGCCCGGCGTCGCGGAGCCCGCGGCCCCTGCCCCCGCCGTCGCCGTGCAGGCCTCCACCGCGACCAATTCCGTGGTGATCCGCGGCACCGCGCAGCAGATCCGCGAGGTCATCGCCATCGTCGGCGCGCTCGACCAGGAGCGCCCGCAGGTGATGATCGAGGCGGCCATCGTCGAGGTCTCGGGCGATGTGGCCGAACGGCTCGGGGTGCAGCTGGGCTTCGGAGATCAGCTGCCCAGCACCGGCTTCGCTTCCACCTCCTTTTCCAACGGCGGCACCTCGCTTGGCTCGGTGCTGGCCGCGCTCGGGGTGCCCGGCGCCTCCGGGATCGCGCCAGGGCTGACCCTGGCGGGCACCTCGGACGACTTCGGGGTGCTGGTCCAGGCCCTTGGCCAGTCGACCCGGGCCAAGCTGCTCTCGACGCCCTCGATCACCACGATGGACAATGAAGCCGCCACCATCGTGGTCGGCCAGAACGTGCCCTTCCGCACCGGCAGCTTCGCCACCGACGGAAATACGCTCACCCCTTTCACCACGATCGAACGGCGTGACGTCGGCATCACCATGGACGTGCTGCCGCGGGTCACCTCGAACGGCGTGGTGCGGCTGGACATCTCGCAGGAGGTCTCTTCGCTGGTCAACGCCAACGTCCAGGGTGCCGCCGATCTGATCACCAACCGCCGGGTAATCGAGACCACGGTCCAGTCCCGCGACGGCGGCACCGTGGTGCTGGGCGGGCTGATCACCGACGACTCGCAGAGCTCCACCTCGAAGGTGCCGGGGCTCGGAGACGTGCCGGTGGTGGGCAACCTCTTCCGCTCGCGGTCGCGCGACGAGACCCAGCGCACGCTGTTCGTCTTCATGCGCCCGACCGTCCTCGACAGCGCCCATGAGGCCCGCGCCATCGCCGAACGCCGCTACCAGCGCCTGCGCAAGGCCGACGCCGCCGAACAACCGCGCAGCCTGCTGAAGGAGCGCAAGGTCGAGAAGCTGCCGCTGGAGCTGAACGGGCTGTATTGAGCCGGCGGGCGGCACGGTTCGGATTGGGTGGGTCGACCGGCTGTCCGCGCCGATGGCGTTCGGTTGGGCACAGGCTCACCGCTGGCGGCGCGGATCGAAACTAGGCGGTGCCGGAGAGGCGCGCGGGATGCGTCTGCATGTCAGGGTTTTATTTTGTAGAGGTGTGCGTCACCTGAGGCTGGCGGAAAAGGCAGGCTTTGCTCGCTGCACGGTATCTTTCGTTGCTCCTTCGAACAGGACTTGGGGATGCCAGGATATTCGGGTTTCGCATTATAGGTGAAGCCTCCTGACGTTCGAGGCAAAGGTGTGTAGTGTGGCGCGGAGCCGTCAAACCTGCCGTTCGCCGCAACCGCGTAATCCACTGGTCAACCGATTCACCAATTGCGGGACGCAACGGTCTTTCACTTAAGTTTCGGCTGGGCGGAGAGCTCTGCGAGAGTGGTCATGGCTGTTGCTGCGAGCAAGCCAAAGGAGACAAAAATTAGAGCCCAATTAGCAAATAAAAGCTGCCTGTGTTTTCTCCGCTCTTTATCATACTCTTGGACAGTCTTTAGACCAATGGGAGCAGCTTTATAAGAATTGCCAGTCCTTATCACATCCTGAGTTTCAACTAGGGAACTGAGGATGAATTCAAGTTCACGGTCGGCGTAAATTAGCTTTGGATTCCTGTTTGCATTGCTCCCATATAGCCTCCTGAGCCACTCCCTTACAGTAAGTCCTTGACCAAGAATTAGCTCTTCATCACCCCAGTGCTTTGTTTCGTAAGCCAACATCTGGCGCAATATCTTTATTCTACCCCCTTCAAGCTTCTGGAATACACCCAAAGAATATTCGAATGATTTGCGCCAAGCTCTGATTCTAGGTGCATATCCAGTAAATTCACCCCAAAAATATGAAGACAGTGTATCGTATCGAATTCTGATATCTTTGTACTGATGAGTGATTTCAAGTGAGCTATCAGCAGCCAACTCATTAGAGATGCAGATCCTGCAAAATTGACCATCGGAGAAACGCGTTATGCCCTCAAATCCCTTTGAAATCTTGCTCTGAACCAGCAGTCCATAATTTTCTTGATTCTGACCAATCCACACCGAATAAAAGTTATGGTAACGAACTGCGTCTCCGCTTAGAGGGTAGCGCTCCGGCATAGGCCGCTGAAGCACTCGGAGAACGGCCCACCTCAAAAGTAAAATTTTTATTCTCTTTGCCAGCATGATAAAGGAGTCGGTCATTTCATGCCCAAAATCAAGGCTGAGACGGCTCCTGCGATCCGGCGGGCGGTGGGACTGCCGGTCATGTGATCCTCGGCACCAAATGTGTCGATGCTGAATCAAATGAGTATCGAGCACGTCCTTTTCCGACGTCTCCCGTTGCGCAAGCTATCCGCCGGTCGGCCTCGCGCATCCTCCGGTCGGGCAGAAGCGGCTTGAACGGTGTGGCCGAATGCGTAGCACTGGAGCCTTGAGCGGCCCGCCCGTACCCGGAGCCCGACGAGGCACCGGCCTGGCAGAGCCAATTCAGGAGGAGGACCCCATGAGACTACCACTGCTTCTGGCGGCGCTGACCGCCTTCGGCGGGGGCGCGGCCCTGGCCGGCGACACATCCGACACCGCCGAGGCGGAAGGCGCGGCCACCGGCGCGGAGACCGCCGAAATTCAGGACATCGACGTCTCCGAAGCCGATACCGCCCAAGGCGAGAAGGCATACCAGGCGGTCTGCCGCAACTGCCACGGCCCCAAGGCCCAGGGCGTCGCGAGCTATCCGCGCCTGTCGGACAAGGAGGTCGCTTATCTGGTCGATCGGCTCGAAACCTATCGCTCGGGAGAGAAGATCGGCCCGAACTCGATGCTCATGATCCCGCATGCAAAGGAGCTGTCGGACGAGGAGATCCTCAACATCGCGGTCTATGTGACCACCGCCTTCGAGTGAGACGCGGACCCGCCGCCCCCCTACTTTGGTCGGGTGAGCGGGGTTTCACATGCAGATTTCGTTTACGGGACCCGGGACATCTGCCTAGCCTCCAGTGGTGCCGGTTGACCTAGCGTCCGCTTGGCGGATCGGGGCCGCCGGCCCATAAAGCAAAGGGAGGATACGATGCTTTATAGATCTCTCCGGACAACCGCTGCCTATATCATTCCGGTCGCCGCAGGATGCGCCCTGACCGCCGCGCCGGCCGTCGCCCAGACGGGCATGAACACCACCGCGCTCGAACATGAAGTGGTGCTCGAGGGGCTCGAGAACCCCTGGGACATGGCCTTCCTCGATGACGGCACGATGCTGTTCACCGAGAAGTGCAAGGGCCTCTCGGTCCGCATGCCGGACGGCACCGTCAACGCCCTCTACGGGGTTGGCGACACCGAGGGCTATCCCTCGAACGGCTCGGACCTCTTCTGCGAGGGCCAGGCCGGGATGATGGGCGTCGCCTTCGATCCGAGCTTCTCGGACAACCGCCGGATCTACGTCTACTCGACCTCGAACATGTCGGATCCGCACACCAACCGGCTGATGCGCTTCACCGTGAACGAGGATTTTTCCGGCGTCTCCGATCGCACCGATATCGTCGATGACGTGCCCTACAAGATGGAGGCCTCCGATCATCCCTTCGGCGGTCCCGGTGCGCATAACGGCGGAAGGGTGCGCTTTGATTCCGAGGGCAACCTCTGGCTGACCACCGGCGACAACCACAACGAGGAGGTCCCGCAGAGCCCGACGCTTATGGGCTCCAAGGTGCTGCGGCTCGACACCGACGGCAATGCCGCCGAGGGCAACAGCCCGCCCGAGGGCTTCGATCCGCGCACTTACACCTATGGTCACCGCAACGTGCAGGGCATCGCCTTTCATCCGGAGACCGGCGCGGCAATCACCGCCGAGCACGGGCCCTGGCATTCGGACGAGATCACCATCCTCGAGAACGGTGGCAACGCCGGATGGGATCCGCGCGACAACATGGCCGGTCGCGGTGACTGCCCCGACGGCTATTGCGGCTACATGCCCAACCAGAACGAGGGCATGAACCGTTACGAGCGCGCGGCCTTCATGCCGATGACGGATTTCGAGACCTATCCCGACGCCATGCCGCCAATCTGGACCAACAATGGCTGGTCGCAGGGCACCTCCTCGGCCGCCTTCCTCGAGGGCGAGGCATGGGGCGATTGGGACGGTGCCATGGTTGTCGGCATCATGGGCATCGGCTTTGGCGGCACGCCCATCGGTCAGCGCATCGACGTGATCCAATTCAACGACGACAACACCGGCGTTGAGGACGTGACCGAGATGACCCTGCCGATGGATGCGGGGCGCTTCCGCTCGGTGGTGCTGGGGCCCGACGGCAGCCTCTATACCGCCGTGGACGAGGGCATGATCCACAAGCTGACACCTGGACAGTAATCCGGGACCAATCCGCGCCGCCTCAAGGGGCGGCGCGGGCAACCTCACTCGCCCGAGATCAGCCTGTCCGGCACTTCGAAGCGCTGATCGTCGACCCGGATGACATGCATGCCGTCCTCGAGCCGCCAATCGGTGTCTGTGCCGACCCCCGACATCGTCGCATTGCCGCGCAGGAACTGGCCATGCGCGAAGATCAGTGTGCGCCGGAAGCCGTTCTGAAAGGTCGCGACCAGCGTCGCATCGCCGCCGCTGCCGCGCGCGGAGCGGATCGTGCAGCGGCCCATCGGCTCGCCGGGGTTCTGCGCGCAGGCGACCTCGGCGCGGAGGTCGAAATCGCCGCGCTTGGCCCGGGCGGCGCTGTCGTCGAGCCCGCGCGCGACCACGCCATCGGGGCCTTCGACCGGTGCCAGCTGCGCGGCTGGCAGATGGCCGCGCGGGCCGCCTGAGAGCGGCGCGACCCTGCACCAGATGACACTCGCCACGCTCTCGCAGCCAAGATTGGACAGGATCGTCCCCGGGGCGAGGCTGGCGGCAGGGGCGGCCTCCTCATTGGGCGCGCTGCGCAGGGGAACGGGCGCCTCGCCCAACAGCCGCCAGCGCCGGATGCCGCCTGCTTCGGCCGCGGCGGGAACCGTTGCCTGCGCTGCCGAGGCGCCTCGCTCCTGCGCTATACCGGGACCTGCAAGCGGCACGAGCGTCAGTGCGAGGATCACGAGAAGCCGGAAACGGCACTCTGTGTCGGACAAGAGGGTCAGCCGCCACGCGGGGGCTTTAGCATCGATGAAATCACACAAGCATGTAGGGATCATTGCACCAGCGTCTTCAAGATTGCGCCTAAGCCACCAAGCCAGAATAGACACCCGGAATCACTCAGATTGGATTGGTAGGTCTTCCTCGATCTTGAATGTCTTATCCCGCTGCATCCAAGCGCAATTTTTTTGGTGGGTATATAGGCGGGTATGCCCGCATGGCCTGATTTTTATGCAATATTATCAGGGGTAAATGGCGGAGAGGAAGGGATTCGAACCCTCGAGACGGTTTCCCGCCTACACACTTTCCAGGCGTGCGCCTTCGACCACTCGGCCACCTCTCCGCGGCGGTGTCTAGCGGAAGTCCGGGGCCGGGTGCAAGGGGCCTCGGGGCAGTTATTTTTCCTTATTTTTGACGCCGGCACGCGACGCTCGGACCAGGGCGCGCCGCGGGCGCAGGACGCGCCCGCATGTGCCCTACTCGCCCCCGTCGGGGTCGCCGCCGCCGGTGGAGCTGCGCACGGATTTCGACAGCGGGCCCTTGTCTTCCATGCTCTGCGGGGTCTGGCCCTCGGCGGCGAAGGCGCGGTGGTCGGGCACGCCCTGCCCGGTCAGCGCCTCGGCGTTGCGCAGCCAGAGGTCGCGCTGCGGGAAGGGGATCTGGATGTCCTCTTCGGAGAAGCGCTCCGCGATCTGGTGATTCATCTCGGTCTGGACCTCGAAGATCTCCAGGATGTCGGTCAGGATCACCCGGATCTCGAACTCGATGCCGCTTTCGGCGAAGCCCTTGAACCAGACGTAGGGCGCGGGGTTCATCAGCACCAGCGGATGCGCCCGGGCGATGGACAGAAGGATGCGCTGCACCTTGCGGGTGTCCGAGCCATAGGCCACCCGGATCGGCACGATCAGCCGGCCCAGCGTGTTGCCGCGGGTGTAGTTCGTCACCGTGCCCGAGACGAGGTCCGAGTTCGGCACGATCACGTCGAAACGGTCGAAGGTCTCGATCCGGGTGGAGCGCACCGAGATGTCCTTCACGAAGCCCATGTTGTCGCCCACGGCGATCCAGTCGCCCTGGCTGATCGGCCGTTCGATCAGAAGGATGATGCCCGAGACGAAGTTCGACACGATGTTCTGCAGGCCGAAACCGATGCCGACCGACAGCGCACCGGCGACCAGCGCGATCGACGACAGGTCGATGCCGGCGGCGGTGAAGGCCACGATGGCGGCGGTGAAGATACCGATGTAGCCGATGCCCGCGACGATGGCGTTGCGCCCGCCGATGTCGATCCGGGTCTTCGGCAGCACGCTCGAGCGCAGCCCGCCCTGAAGGCCCCGGGTGATCGCGAAGCCGATCAGGAAGACGGCGATGAAATAGAGGAAATCGGCCGGAGAGATGCGGCTTTCGCCGAGCTGGAAGCCGGTGGTGAAGGCGGTCCAGAGCTCGGTCAGATCCGAGACCCGCGCGCCCCAGATCAAGGCCAGCACCGGGAAGGCGCAGAGCATCAGAAGGAAGCCCGCGAAGACCGGCACCAGGCTGTTCGATTCCCGCGCCGTGCGGCCCGTCACCAGGTGGTAGACATCCGCGATCACCCGCAGAAGCACCAGGAGCGTGCCCGCCAGGACCAGCGTGGCGATCATCGGGAAGGTCAGCGCCAGCGCCACCTGCAGGTAGCCCGCGGCGGCGAAGATCGGCGCGGCCAAGGCGGTGACGATCAGGATCCGCCCCAGGAGCCGCGCGACGCGGAACCAGAAGAGCACCGGGTCGGGGTCGTCCTCCTCGCCCTGGGCCTCGGCCTCGGGCGCGGCGCCGCGGAAGATCATGCCGAGCCGGAACAGGAGCAGCGAGGCCACCGCGATGATCGGGAAGGACAGCACCGCCACCACGTCCGAGGCATAGTCGTCGGCCTCGGTGAAGACGTTCAGGATCGCGCCCAGGACGACCAGCACCGAGAGGCCCGAGAAATAGACCCGCGCCTCGGTCCGCCGCGCGTTCTCGAGCGGCAGCGTCGCCTCGTCGTCGTCCGAGGAAAAGCTCTGCTGGGCGAGCCAGCGCACGTAGACCAGGATGCCGACCCAGACCGGCAGGCTTTCGAGGATCAGCTCGCCCCGCGCGCCGATCAGCCCGGTCAGCCGCAGCCCGTAGGAGATCAGGATGATCCCGATCAGCGGCAGCACGATCATCCCCAGCGAGGCGGCGAAGCGCCAGACGCCCGAGGCCCGGCGCGAGATCGTGTTGCGCAGCCAGCGCACGCCGCGTTCGGCCCAGTGCCGCCCGCGCGCCAGGAGCAGGAGCCCCAGGAGGATCAGCACCACCGCGATCGGCAGGCTCTCGCGGTCGGTGGAGAGCGCGCCATCGGCGAACTCGCCCTCGGTTTCGACCACGAAGGCGCGGAAGGAGCGCAGGAGCTCCTCGACCGCGGTCGGCCAGAGCGCGGGATTGAGCGGCGTCGGCCCCTGCGAGAACAGCCGCTCGGCGGCGCGGGCGCGGATCCGGCCGTCGATCTCGCGGATCAGCCCGTCGGCGCGGGTATAGGCCTCCTCGGCGGTCAGGACCGGGGCACGCGCCTCCTCGAGCTGGCGGCTGAGCGCGGCGCGGCGCTCGGCGATGTCGGCGGCCTCTTCCTGGCCTTCCTCGGGCGCCGGTCCCAGCGCGTCGAGCTGCGCCTGCAGGGTCTGCACCCGGGCGTTCTGCTCGTTCTGAAGGATGCTGAAGCGCTCGCGGTAGGCCACGAGGTCGCCGCGGATGCGTTCGAGAAGGCTGGTCGAGGCCTGGCCGTCGGCCAGGGTCTTCTCGATCCGCTCGGCGCTTTCGTTCCAGGCGTCGAAATCCACCGTCTCGGCGCGCGGGGCGGGATCGGGGCTGCTGTCCTCGACCGCGCCGCCGCGGCCGGTGGCCGCCTGGCCGATCTCCTCGGCAGATTCAGCCGCGGTCTCGGCGGCGCTGCCGTCTTCCTGCGCGGCAAGACCGCCCGGCGCCAGCGCCACGAGCGCCGCCAGCCCGGCGGCGCGAAGCCAGCGGGCGGCGGCGGTCATACGTCCTCGAAGACGCCCGGGATAGAGGCCGGCGCGCGGTCCATCCACGGCGGCTTGGGCAGGCCCTTGCTGTCGAGGAACTCGGGGTTGAAGAGCTTCGACTGGTAGCGGTTGCCGAAGTCGCAGAGGATCGTGACGATGGTGTGGCCGGGGCCCATCTCCTTGGCCATGCGGATCGCGCCGGCGACGTTCACGCCGGTCGAGCCGCCCATGACGAGGCCCTCTTCGCTCAGAAGGTCGTAGACGATGGGCAGCGCCTCGGCGTCAGCCACGCGGCAGGTGAAATCGGGGGTAAAGCCCTCGAGGTTGGCGGTGATCCGCCCCTGCCCGATGCCCTCGGTGATCGAGTCGCCGGGGTTCTCCTCGCCGGTGTAGAGCTTCAGAAGGCCCGCGCCCTCGGGATCGGCGAGGCCGACCTTCACGCCCTTGGGCTGCAGCGCCATGCCGACGCCCGCGACCGTGCCGCCGGAACCCGCCGCGCAGATGAAGCCGTCGACCTTGCCGCCGGTCTGTTCCCAGATCTCGGGGCCGGTGGTCTCGACGTGGGCCTGGCGGTTGGCGACATTGTCGAACTGGTTGGCCCAGATCGCGCCATGCGGTTCGGTCTTGGCCAGTTCCTCGGCCAGGCGGCCCGAGTAGCGCACGTAGTTGTTGGGGTTCTTGTAAGGGGCCGCGGGCACCTCGACCAGCTCGGCGCCGGCGAGCCGCAGCATGTCTTTCTTTTCCTGGCTCTGGGTCTCGGGGATCACGATCACCGTCTTGAAGCCCAGCGAGGCGCCGACCAGCGCCAGCCCGATGCCGGTGTTCCCGGCGGTGCCCTCGACGATGGTGCCGCCGGGCTCCAGGAGCCCGCGCTGGACCGCGTCGCGGATGATGTAGAGCGCCGCGCGGTCCTTCACCGACTGGCCGGGGTTCATGAACTCGGCCTTGCCGAGGATCTCGCAGCCGGTCTCCTCGCTGGCCCGTTTCAGGCGGATCAGGGGGGTGTTGCCGACGGCTTCGGCCAGGTCCTTTGCGATGCGCATGGCGGCGTCCTTTTGATTTCCCGCTCGGGTGTCCTTGGGTGTAGGACGCGGACCCCGGGAACTCAAGCGCCCGCGCGGAGGCCCGCGCGTTCGCGTGCGAGCCAGAGGAGCATCATCGCCAGCGGTCCGGCGTTGATCTCGCCGCTCTCGACATGGGCCAGGGCCTCCTCGAAGGCCACGACGTGGCTGCGGATGTCCTCGTTCTCCTGGTCGAGCCCGGCGTGCACGACGCCCCGCCCGACCAGGTCGGCGACCCCCAGGAAGCAGTGGAAGAACTCCGAGGAATAGCCCGGCGAGGCATAGACCTTGAGCATCGGACGGATGTCGGAGAGCTCCAGATGCGCCTCCTCGAGCGCCTCGCGGCGGGCGGTCTCGATCGGCGGCTCGCCCGCGTCGACCAGCCCCGCGACGGGTTCCAGCACCCAGGGGCGCGGGTCGTCGCGCATCAGCGGGCCATAGCGGAACTGCTCGATCAGCAGCACCTGGTCGGTGACCGGATCGTAGGGCAGGACCAGGGCCGCGTCGAAGGCGCAGAAGGCCTCGCGGGTGACGGTCTGGGACTGCCCGCCCTGGTATTGCGGGAAGCGCACGTCGAAGCGGCGGAGGCGGAAGAAGCCGTCGTGCCCGCCCTCGCGGAACTTCACCTCTGGCGCGCCGCGCTCGCCCATGTCGGTGCGCAGCGCCGCGGGCGCGGGGTCGCGGCCCATCTCGCGGGCCCAGCCGCGCGCGGCGAAGACCGGCCAGAGCGCATGGGCGGCGCTGGCCTCCTCCTGGCCGAAGCGGGTCATGATCTCCTCGGCCGCCGAGGTCGCGATGGCGCCCCAGCGGGCCGACCAGTCGGCGATCTCGAAGGGCGCGCCGGTCTCGGGGATCTCGGCGGGGACATAGACCCGGGCCAGGCAGCGGCCCGCCTCGGTCTCGATCTCGAGGTCCTGCGGCAGGTAGCCGAAGCCTTCCTCGTAGTAGTCGACCCGCCGGGCGGCCTCGGCGTCGAGCGTCACAAGCTGGCCCTCGGCGGCGCCGGGGCTCTCGATCAGCACCGGGTAGGCCGCGCCCGCGACCCAATGCGCCGCCCGGCCCGGCAGACGCGCGGGCGTGACGGCGACCTCGCGGCCGGCGACCGCGGTCAGAAGCGGCGCGTGCCGCAGGGTTCCGAACAGAAAATAATGTGTCACGTCAGCGCCAGTAATGGCTCGCCACTTCGGCTGCAACGCCCGCAATCACCGCGCCCAGCGCCATGAGGCCCAGGGTCTGCGGGACCAGCAGATAACTGCCGTATTCCAGGAAGAAGGCGATGCCGCCGTCGACCGCCTCGAAGACCGAGGAGTATTTCTTCTTCAGGCTTTCCTCGACCATGGCGTCGGTGGCCTGAACCCCAAGGCAGAGGATCGTCGCGACCGCGGTGCCGGTGATGCCATTGGTGATCGCCGCGGCACTGCCCCGCCCGATCCCGCGCCCGATCACCCGCCAGCCGACGATGAAGGCCAGGACCGCGTTGACCTCGGCCACGAGCCCCACGACCACCGAGTCCGGCAGATCGGCCACCACCAGCTTGGTGACCGCATAGGCCAGGAGGGCGAGCAGAAGGCCCGCCACGAGTTTCGGTGCCGTGGGCATGGGGCTTAACCCGGACGTGACAACGTGATCTGCGTGACGTCGCAATTGCCCGAGGAGAAGGTCGCCGCGCAGGACGTCAGGTAGAAGTTCCACATTCGGCGGAAGCGGTCGTCAAACCCTAACTGGGCGACCTGGTCCCATTTGTCGTTGAACGTGTCGTGCCAGCGACGCAGCGTCTGGCTGTAACTTTCGCCGAACTCGATGCTCTTCATCACCTCGAGGCCGGCGCGGGTGATCTCGTCGCGCAGCACCACCGGCGAGGGCAGCATGCCGCCGGGAAAGATGTACTTCTGGATGAAGTCGGGCCCGCGCTTGTAGACCTTCCAGCGGCGGTGCTGGACGGTGATGATCTGCAGCGTGGCCCGGGCGCCGGGCTTCAGGCGTTCTTTCACCGTGTCGAAATAGACAGGCCAGTACTTCTCGCCCACCGCCTCGAACATCTCGATCGAGGCGATGCCGTCGAAGCGGCCCTGCTCGTCGCGGTAGTCCTGCAGCTTGATCTCGACCTGGTCTTCCAGCCCGGCGCGGCGCATGCGTTCGCGGGCGTAGTCGTATTGCGCCTGGCTGATCGTCAGCCCGGTGACCTTCAGCCCGCGTTCGCGCGCGGCATATTCCGCGAAGCCGCCCCAGCCGCAGCCGATCTCGAGCACGTGGTCGCCGGGCTTGGCGCCCATCTGGTCGACCATGGAGGCGTATTTCTTCACCTGCGCCGCCTCGAGGCTTTCCTGGCCGGTTTCGAACTTGGCCGAGGAATAGGTCATCGTGTCGTCGAGCCAGAGGCCGTAGAACTCGTTCCCGAGGTCGTAGTGATGGGCGATGTTGCGCCGCGCCTGGGTCTTGGAGTTCGACTTCAGCCAGAAGCGCGCGCGCTCGTAGAGCCGCACCAGCCCCATGCCGGGGAAGCCGTCGTAGATGTCCTCGTTGTCGGCATGCACAAGGTCCATGAAGGCCTGCAGGTCCGGGGTCGACCACCAGCCGTCGAGATAGGCGTCGCAGAAGCCCAGGTCGCCCTCGCGGATGAGCCGCGCGAAGAGGTCGGGGTTGTGGATCTCGAGCTCGGCCACCGGCCCCGGGGCCTTGCCCTCGGCGCGGAAGCGGCGGCCGTCGGGCAGGACGAAGTCGACGCGGCCGTTCTCCAGGCCCCGGACCATGTCGAAGACCTGCGTGAAGTAACGGGGCAGATCCTTCTGCCCGGCGGTATCGGTCAGGATCATCTCCCGCGCATCCCCCTCAAAAATCACCAATCTCTCCGGCGAACCACGACGGGCCCCTGCGCGAAGTTTCCAAAGAAGCTATAGGCGGCGGAGGCGTCGCGGCAAGGCGACCCCCGCGCAAGTGACGCGGCGAGAGCACAGTGGCGCCCTGCCCCGCCGGGCCCGTTGCCCGCGCCGCGGTGGCGCGGGCGGGCGGCCCGGCCTTGCGGGGCGTGCCGAACGGTCATGCGGCGGGCCACTCAGAAATCGCGGTTCTCATAGGCCTTGAGCGCCCGCTCCCGGCCTTCCTTGGCCCCCACGATCGGCTCGGGATAGGCATCCCCTGGCGCCATCTTCCAGGACCGCGGGATCGCGTCGAAATAGCTCAGCGCCTCGGCAGGCGGGCTCTCCTGGCCCTCGGCGATCCAGCGCCGGAGGTAGCGGCGCTGCTTGTCGAAGCGGTCGACCTGGGTCTCGGGGTTGAAGACGCGGAAATAGGGCGTGGCATCCGGGCCCGAGCCGGCCGACCACTGCCAGCCGAGCGCGTTCGAGGCCGGGTCCCAGTCGATCAGGCAGTCCTCGAACCAGGCCTTGCCGATGCGCCAATGGCTCATCAGGTGCTTGCAAAGGTAGGAGGCCACGATCATCCGGCCGCGGTTGTGCATCCGCCCGGTCACATACATCTCGCGCATGGCCGCATCGACGAAGGCCATGCCGGTGCGGCCGCGCTTCCAGGCGATGACCTCGGAGCGGCGCTCGTCCTCGTTCCAGGGGAAGGCGTCCCATTCCGGGCGCCAGTTGCCGCTGTCGAGCTGCGGCGTGTGCCACAGGAGGTGATAGGCGAACTCGCGCCAGACCAGCTCCTGCAGGAAGGTGCCGGCGCCTTCCTTGCCGTCCTCCTGCGCGCGGCGCCCGGCGGCCCAGCATTGCGCCGGGGTGATCTCGCCCAGGGCCAGGTTCTCCGAGAGGTTCGAGGTGCCGTCCTCGGCCGGCAGGTCGCGCGTGGTGTCGTAATCGCCGATGAGATTGGCGGTGAAGGCGCCGAGGCGGGACTGCGCCGCCCCCTCGCCGAGGCGCACGTAGGGCCGCACCACCGCCGCGCCCCGGTCCATGCCCGCGCCGAGCGCCCAGTCGCGCAAGGTGTCGCTTTTGGGCCAGCTGTCGGGCGCGGGGATGCGGCCCGGCGTGGCGATGGGCTCGGGCACATCGCGGTCGCGCACGGCGCGCCAGAAGGGGGTATAGACCTTGTAGAAGCCGCCGGTCTTGGTCTCGACGCTCCAGGGTTCGAACATCAGGTGGCCGGCGAAGCTTTCGGCCGCGACGCCCTGGTCCTTGAGGGCGGATTTGACCTCGCGGTCGCGCTCCACGCTCTCGGCGTCATAGGCGCGCATCCAGTGCACCGCGCCGGCGCCGGTCTCTTCGATCAGGTCCTGCAGGACGCTGAGCGCATGGCCCGCGCGCAGGATCAGCCGGCTGCCCTTCTCGGCGTAGCTTTGCCCGAGATGCTCGAGCCCCAGCTCCAGCCGCCAGGCCGGCGCGGTGCCGAGCCCGTCGACCAGCCGGTCGCGGATGAAGACCGGGATGACCGGCCCGCCGCGGCGGGCGGCGGCCTCGAGCGCGGGATGGTCGGAGAGCCGCAGGTCGCGGCGGTGCCATAGGAGCGTCGGTCTCGTGTCAGCCAAGGGCGCCTCGCGGGGTTCGGGGGGTACAGGGAGGATGCGGTTGGCAGGAGAGCTAGCGTGGCGCGGCGGAGGTCAACTGTTGGGGGGGGAGCTAGGAGGATGGGTGGTGGTGTGGGGCGTTGGGAGGATGGGCGGTGAAGTGGGCCGCCCGGAGGTTGGTGGTTGGTGCGGGGTGCACGGAAAATGATGGTTGGCGTGGGTCGCCCGGACAATGGGTTGAGACGTGGGGTGCTGAGATGATGGGTGACCGCGTGGTGCGCTGGGAGGATGGTGGCTGGCGGGAGGCGCTGAAGGGACGGATGGAGGTGGGGACCGCCTGAAGCCAACGGAAGGAAGCCCCGAGACGCGGACCCCCGCCTTCGCAGGGGCGAATGCCTTCACAGCATGGCCAGGCACCCCCTTGCGCCCGAATAGCACCGAAGGTGCCGGGCGCGCGCCGGACCGGCCCCTTGGGCCGGCGCTCTTGTGGGTGGCGTGCTTAGCTCAGTCCTAGCACTGACCTTGTTGGGATAAAGTGCATCGCTCGGAGGTCGTCAGCGCCGCCCCCCGGTCCGGTGCGCGCCCTTTGTCGGGAGAGATTGAGAGGGCTTGGGATCTGGCCTTTGAGGGAGGATCGGCTCACCCAAAGGACGTCTCCAGCCCGAGAGCCGCGCATTTGGCCTGGACGGACAAAACGTCACGACCCGCACGCCCCCCCGACGGGGCTTTTGCCTTCACAGCACGGCTAGGCGCATCCTCGCGCCCGAATAGCATCGAAGATGCCGGGCGCGCGCCGGACCGGCCCCTTGGGCCGGCGCTCCTTGGGGTGGCGTGCTTAGCTCACAGCCAGCCCTGACCTTGCTGGGAGAAAGTGCTGAGCTCAGAGGTCAGTAGCGCCGGCCCCCGGTCCGGCGCGCGCCCTTTGTTGCGTGAGTTTGAGAGGGGGTTGGGGGCGCGAACTTGGTGAGCGGTCCGGCACGCTGCGGGCGGAGAGCGACGCTTGGCGACGCTAGGTGTTCAGTTGTGGCTAGGGTGCTCTACCGCCCAAGACGCGCACGTCACGCGCGACGCCCCAACACCCCCCGAGCCAAGCCCCCCTGCCCTCACACACACAAAAAGACCCGGGCGCTCCACGCGCCCGGGCCCAAAAGCCTCTCAGCTCACCCTGCCGCTCAGCGCGGCTCGGTGCGCAGGCCCTGCAGGGTCGACCAGCAGAGCACCAGCAGGATCAGCGTGAAGAAGATCCCGGTGGTGTTCACCATGGCCTGCAGCGCGGTCAGACCGCCGCCGATCAGGAGCACGATGGCCACCACGCCCTCGGTCGTCGCCCAGAACACCCGCTGCGCGGTGGGCGCCTCGGTCTTGCCGCCGGCGGTGATCGTGTCGATCACCAGCGAGCCCGAATCCGAGGAGGTGATGAAGAACACCAGCACCAGCACGATGCCCAGCGTCGAGGTGATCATCGTGAAGGGCAGATCGCCGAACATCGCGAACATGGCGATGGAGTCGTTATAGCTGCCGATCACGTTCTGGTAGACGCCGCTCTCGGTGCCCATCTCGATGACATGGCTGATCGCCGTGCCGCCGAAGGTGGCCATCCAGAAGACCGACACCAGGGTCGGGATCAGGATCACGCAGGTGATGAACTCGCGCACGGTGCGGCCGCGGCTCACACGGGCGATGAACATGCCCACGAAAGGCGACCAGGAGATCCACCAGGCCCAGTAGAACGAGGTCCAGCCCTGGCGGAAGCTGTCATCCTCGCGGCCCACCGGGTTCGACAGCGGGATCACGTCACGCACATAGGTCGACAGACCGGTCCAGAAGTCGCTCAGGATCTGCAGCGTCGGCCCCGCGATGAAGACGAAGAGCAGCAGCAGCCCGGCCAGGAACATGTTGAAGTTCGACAGGACCTTCACGCCGCCGTCGATGCCGCGCACCACCGAGATCAGCGCCACGGCGGTCACGCCGATGATCACGATGACCTGGGTGTTGAGCCCCTCGGGCAGGCCGAAGACGTAGTGCAGACCCGAGGAGGCCTGCTGCGCGCCGAGACCCAGCGAGGTGGTCAGGCCGAAGAGCGTCGCGAAGACCGCGGTGATGTCGATCACATGGCCGGTCCAGCCCCAGACGCGATCGCCGAGGAGCGGGTAGAAGGCCGAGCGGATCGAGAGCGGCAGCTGCTTGTTGTAGGTAAACAGCGCCAGCGACAGGGCGACCACCGCATAGACCGACCAGGGGTGCAGACCCCAGTGGAAGATCGTCGCGGCCAGGCCATGGGCGCGCGCCTCGGCGACCAGAGCCTCGTTGACCGTGCCGTCCTCGGAGAGCGGCCCCTCAAGACCAAGCGGGCCCGAGACCTGCATGTGGTAGACCGGCTCGAGCACGCCGAAGAACATCAGGCCAATGCCCATGCCGGCGGCGAAGAGCATGGCGAACCACGACAGGTAGCCGAAGTCCGGCGTCGCCTCGGTGCCGCCCAGGCGCACCGTGCCCCAGGGGCTGACGATCAGCGCCAGGCAGAAGATCACGAAGATGTTCGCCGCCGACAGGAAGAACCAGTCGAAGGTCGTGGTCACGAATGTGAACAGCCAGTTGAACACCGCCGATGCCTGATCCTGGAAGATCAGCGTGACCAGCACGAAGGCCATGGTGGTCAGCGAGGAAATCAGGAAGACGGGGTTGTGAATGTCGAAGACCAGCGGGCCGATCTTCTTGGTGACATTGTCCTGTCCGACCTCGTAGGATGTGTCGATCGTGTCGACTTCTCCGTCGGGGCTTGGAATATCCAGCCCTTCCGATGACGTATCCGTCATGGACGATACCCTCCTTGCAGGTATGAGTGGATTTTTGCCTATCGCTTCACCTAGGGCCTCAGCCTCAAGGTCCAGCGAAAACCGCGAATTCGGCCCTTTAACGCGGTTCTGACCGGATGACACCCGGAAAACACGGGAAAATTCCCCGCAAAACGACACCGCCCCGCATCACTCGGATGCGGGGCGGCGGGTGGTTTCCGGTTCGCGCGGGCCCCGTCACGGGCCCTTCGGAGGCGGCGGGCTCAGCCGCGTTTTTCGCTTCTGAGGCCCGCGATGATCGCCCAGCACATCAGAAGAAGCACGATGGTGAAGGGCAGCCCGGTGGAGATCACCATGGCCTGCAGCGCGCTCAATCCGCCGCCCAGGAGCAGCACGATCGCCACCGCGCCTTCGAAGAGGCACCAGAAGACCCGCTGCGGCACCGGCGCGTCGATCTTGCCGCCGGCGGTGATCGTGTCGATCACCAGCGAGCCCGAGTCCGAGGAGGTGACGAAGAAGACGATCACCAGGATCACCGCGATGGTCGAGGTGATCGCCGCCATGGGCAGATCCGCCAGCATCCCGAAGAGCGACAGCTCCGGCGAATAGCTGTCGATCACATTGGCCTTCACCTGGCTGGTCTCGGGGTTGGCGAGCACCTGTTCGATCGCCGTGCCGCCGAAGACCGCCATCCAGAGCACGCAGACCAGGCTCGGGATCAGGATCACGCAGGTGATGAACTCGCGCACCGTCCGGCCGCGGCTGACGCGGGCGATGAACATGCCGACGAAGGGCGACCAGGAGATCCACCAGGCCCAGTAGAAGGCCGTCCAGCCCTGGCGGTAGCTGTCATCCTCGCGCCCTACCGGGTTCGAGAGCGGCAGGAGATCCCGCCCATAGGCCACGAGCCCCTGCCCGAAGTCGGTCAATAGCACCAGCGTCGGCCCAGCCAGGAGCACGAAGAGCAGAAGCAGCGCGGCCACCACCATGTTGACCTCGGAGAGGACCTTCACCCCGCCGTCGAGCCCGCGCAGCACCGACACCAGCGCCACCACGGTGATCGCCACGATCAGCACCACCTGGCTGGTGACGGTATTGGGCACGCCGTAGACGAACTCGAGCCCCGCGACCGCCTGCTGCGCCCCGAAGCCCAGCGAGGTCGCGAGCCCGAAGAGCGTGGCGAAGACCGCCAGCGTGTCGATGATATGGCCGGTCCAGCCCCAGACCCGCTCTCCGAAGATCGGGTAGAAGGCCGAGCGGATGGTGAGCGGCAGCCCCTTGTTGTAGGTGAAAAGCGCCAGCGCCAGGGCGACGATGGCATAGATCGCCCAGGGGTGCAGGCCCCAGTGGTAGATCGTCGCCGCCAGCCCCATGCGGGCCGCCGCCTCGACGTTCTCGGCGATGATCGAGCCGTCCTCGGCGATGGGCGAGGCCACGCCCAGGGGTTCGGAGATGGCCATGTGGTAGACCGGCTCCAGCACCCCGAAGAACATCAGGCCGATGCCCATGCCGGCGGCGAAGAGCATGGCGAACCAGCCCGCATAGGTGAAATCCGGCGTCGCCTCGGTGCCGCCCAGCCGGACCGAGCCCCAGGGGCTGACGATCAGGAACAGGCTGAAGAGCACGAAGATATTGGCCGCCGAAAGGAAGAACCAGTCGAAGGTGCTGGTCAGCGCCGGGCGCAGCCAGCCGAAGAACTCGGTCGCCTGGGCCTGGAAGATCAGCGCGTAGAGGACAAACAGCACCACCGCCGCGCCGGAGATCACGAAGACCGGGTTGTGGATGTCGAAGCCGAAAGGCCCGACCTGGCCGTCGATGTTGTCCTGTCCGATGTCGTATTCGGTGTCGATGATGACGGCGTGCCCCTCCGGTTCCGGCACGCCTTCGGCGACGTTCTGATCGGTCATGCTGTTCTCCCCTAGCCCTGTTGCAGGCGAGCGCCCCTCTCGAGGGTCCGCCGCTCTGGCGCGGTGGGCCCCGGAGGCGCCTTCCATGGCCGGGAAGCCTACCGGGTCGAATCGCTCTGTCCAGAAAAATGCTTAATCCCTAGGCATTTTGCTGGCGGGCGACGGGGGAAATTGGGGCTGCGACGGCGGGTGTGGCGCGGCGGCGCGCGATGTTGGGTGCGCTCCGAAAAGCAGACCGCGCGCGACCGGAGCGGCCACGCGCGGTCCTGTAAGTCGCGCGGTCAGGCGGCTCTGGGCCCGCCGCGGGCCCGGCCCCCCGCCTAGCTGCCGAGGTCGACCACGACCCGCCCGCGCACCTGGCCTTGCAGGATCTGCGCGCCAAGTTCTGGCAGATCCTCCAGGGTCGCGGGATGGACCATGGCCTCGAGCTTCTGCATCGGCAGGTCGCGGGCCACCCGCTGCCAGGCGCGCAGCCGGTTGTCATAGGGCTGCATCACGCTGTCGATGCCCAGAAGGTTCACCCCGCGCAGCAGGAAGGGGATCACCTTGGCGGGCAGATCCGCCCCGCCGGCCAGCCCCACCGCCGCGGCAGAGCCGCCGTATTTCAGCTGCCCCAGGAGCCGCGCCAGCATCGGCCCGCCGACCGCGTCGACCGCGCCTGCCCAGCGCTCGCTCTCGAGCGGCCGCTTGGTGGTCTCGGCCAGCTCCTCGCGGGCCACGATCTCGGTGGCGCCCAGATCCTTGAGGTAATCCGCGCCCTCGGGCCGCCCGGTGACCGCCGCGACCTCGTGGCCGAGCTCGGCCAGGATCGCGGTCGCGACCGAGCCCACGCCGCCCGAGGCGCCGGTGACCAGCACCGGCCCCTGCCCCGGCGTGAGCCCGTGATCCTCGAGCGCCATGACCGCCAGCATGGCGGTGAAACCCGCGGTGCCCACGGCCATGGCCTGGCGTGTGGTGAGCCCCTCGGGCAGCGGCACCAGCCAGTCGGCCTTGACCCGGGCCTTCTGGGCGTAGCCGCCCCAATGCGCCTCGCCGACGCGCCAGCCGGTCAAAACGACCTTGTCGCCGGGCGCGTAGCGATCGTCCGAGGAGGCCTCGACCGTGCCCGCGAAATCGATGCCGGGCACATGCGGGTAGCTGCGCACCAGCCCGCCGCCGGGCCCGAGGCAGAGCCCGTCCTTGTAGTTCAGCGTGCTGTATTCGACCACCACGGTGACCTCGCCTTCGGGCAGGTCCTCGGTGGCGATCTCGCGCAGCCCGGCGCTGGTCTTGCCGGTCTCCGCGTCCTTCTCGACGATCAGGGCCTTGAACATGGTGCCTCCTCCTTGTCGGTCGCGCCGCGCGGGGCCTCTCGGGGCCCTGCGCGGGGTGGGGTGTGGGTCGCGCCGCGGCTCAGGGCGCGTCGGCCTCCCCGGGCATGAAGACGAGGTCGCTGACCGGCGCCTTGGCGCCCGCCTCGGTCAGCATGGCGTGGATCTGGCCGCGGTGGTGGGTCTGGTGGTTGAAGAAATGCGTGACGCAGAGCGCCATGGGCCGGCTGACCTCGCGCCCCGCGACGCCGGAATACCAGCTGAGGTCGCCTTGGAGCGTGGCGCTCTCCAGCCCCCGCGCCCAGTGAGTGAGCCGCGCGTCGAGCGCGGCGCGGGCGCGCTCCTGCTCCTCGAGGCTCGCGGTGAACTCCGGGCTCTCGGGGATGCCGCCCTCGGGCAGCGGGCTCCCGGTGAAGCGCGCGAGCCAGACCGTATCGCCCCAGAGCAGGTGGTTGGCGGTCCGGAAGATCGAGCCGAAGAAGCCCGCGCCGGCGCTTTTCAGCCGCGCCTCGCCGAGCGCGCGGAAGGCCGCGCCGAGCTGGCGGTTCTGCCAGGCGTTGTAGCGCGCCATCTGCCGCACGTAGTCCGCGTCGATCATGCCTCGGCCTCCTCTGCCGCCGCCAATCGAGCAGCTTGCCGCGCCGCTGGCAAGACCGGGGAAGATTTACGGCTTCTTTACCTTGAGGACAGAGGCTGGCGCCCATGCCGCGTCTTTATGGTGCCCTCTCGCCCGAAGCCTGGATGGCCGAGCTTTTCGGCTCGCAATCGGCCATGCGCGGCCAGGTGATCCGCCGCTCGCGCCGGGACGTGGAGCGTTACGCGGGCATGGATGCGCTCAAGGCCGAGGTGGCGCGGCGCGGCTACCGGGCAGTGGAGAACTCGGGCCAGGTGGTGATCTTCTGCAACCGCGCGCCGATCACGCGGCTGGTCTGAGGGTTCCGCACGCGGAACCCTCGGGGAAATCCGACGCGGATTTCCGGGGGGATAGCTGAAGGGATTCGCGCTTGCGTGGTCCGGGCGATCTTTCTGCGCGCGTTGTCCGGCCGCCCGACTGTGGTGACCACCCGGTCCAAATGCCCGCCAATCCACCACAGCGCGCGAACCAACCGTCACAAAACGCACCAAACCACCACAACCCGCGCCCCCAGGTTTTCCGCGTCCGGAAACCGCCCCGAAATCTCCGCGAGATTTCGACACCCCCTTTGCAAGCCCGCCGCAAACCCCTATCTTCCGAAGTGTTCCGGCAACGGAACTATGGACATAAACGCGCTCGTAATAAGCGGATCGGACCCGGGGGCGGTACCCGGCGGCTCCACCAAACACCCTTCGTTGGGGGGATCCTGGGGCCGAAACAGGATCGACGAACGTGTAAAGGGGTAGCTTTGTCCCGGTGAGGTACCACCGTTATCGGTCCGTAAAGCATAATTGCCAACGACAATCGTGCTCCGGTCGCTCTCGCAGCCTAATGCTGCGCGAAAGACCGAAATCTTAAGTCCAGTCCTCTAGCAAGGGCTGGCGGGGTTCGCAGGCACCTGGCAACAGAAGCCTGCATTTCAATACAGTACGGGACGTTTGGTAGCGCGACCGGTGCATTGCGCCGGGCTATGCAAGCTGCGCGTTCACGCCGGGGTCGGGCCGGACGTTTTGCCATCCGACCCAAAGCTCCAGCCGCAGCGCGCGTCACCCCTCTTCGCCGGAGTTCGCCTTCTCGAGGTCATCCGGACGCCCGACGTCGAGCCAGGGTTCGTGCATCGGATAGGCCACGGTGCGCTCGCCGGCCTCCCGCAAGCGGTCGAACAGCATCGGCATGTCGCAGCGCTCGTCGCGCCGGAGATGCGCCAGGGCCTGGGGTTCGAACGCATAGACCCCCGCGTTGATATGGCTGCGCGACACCGGTTTCTCGACGAAGCCCGTGATCTCCAGCCCGTCCATCTGCACCACGCCGTAGGGATTGGTCCACTCGTAGATCCGCACGGCCATGACGCCCAGCGCCTCCTGCCGCTCGCAGAACTCGATCAGGTCGCGGTAGTCGATGTCGGTCAGCACGTCGCCATTGGTCACGACGAAAGGCCGCGTCGGCGCGGGCGAGAGAAGCGACAGCGCGCCGGCGGTTCCAAGCGGCTGATCTTCCGTCACGTAGTCGATCGAGACCCCGAACCGGGACCCGTCGCCGAAGTGGTCCCGGATCATCTCACCAAGGTAGTTCAGCGACAGGATGAACTTGGTGAACCCCTGGCCGCGCGCGCGTTCGATGATGTGCTGCAGGATCGGTTTGCCGGCCACCGGCAGCAGCGGCTTGGGGCAATTCTCGGTGTAGGGCCGCAGCCGCGTGCCCTTGCCGCCGGCCATGATCACCATGGCATGGTCATGCGCGATCGGCCGGTCGAGGTCGTTCCAGAGATGCAGGCCGACCACGTGGCCCTCGCCGTCGACCACCGGCACCTGCATGACGTCGTTGGCCTGCATGATCGCGCGGATCATCGCGCGGTCGGCGCCTTCCGGCACGACCAGAGGCCGCTTGTTCGCCACGTCCTGGGCCAGGTCCTCCATGGTCAGGCCGCGCAGCAGGCCGCGGCGCACATCCCCGTCGGTCACCGTGCCGAAAAGCCGCCGCTCCGCATCCACGCAGAGCACCAGCTTCAGGCCGGTTTCATTCAGATTGGCGATGGTCTCGCCCAGCGTGGCGTCGCGCGGCAAGAGCGCCCCACGCCATTTCGTGTCCTGTTCCGTCACGCGGTCTGCTCCTCGGGCCAGGGCATGTCGAAAAAGCCCTTGGGGCGGGCTTCGGTGTCCCAGTTCTCGATCACCTCGAGCGTGCGGGCGCTGGCCCCGCCGTCGCCGTATGGATTGACCAGACCCTCGAGCCCCGCGCGAAACTCCGGCGCGAGGATGCGGGTGATCGCGGCCTCTATGGCGCCACGGTCTGCGGCGCAGTCAACAACGCTCTCGGCCTTCAGCCGCCCGTCCTGCCGGCTGCCGATATTGACCGTGCCGATCTTGAAGGCCGGCGCCTCGATCAGTCCTGAGGAGGAATTGCCCACCACCCCGTCGACATGGGCCAGCGCCGAAAGATAGCGCCTCTGGCCGAGCGAGCGGTGCACGCAGGCGCGCCCGGGATGCCGGGCGACAAATGCGTCGATCATCTCGAACAGCAGCTGACCGCCGGAATCCGCGTTGGGCATGGTGAAGATCAGCTGCGCGGGCGTCTCTTCCAGCGCAGAGAGCAGCTCGCGCATCTGCGCCGCAGGATCCGCGCCGCTGGCCGTCTCGGGGTGGAAGGTCACCATCAGGCTCCGCTCGCCAAGAGGCAGGCCAAGCGCCTCTTCCAGCTCGCCGCGCGCCATGGGCTCAAGCCGTGCGATGCCATCGAGGCCAAAGCCGCCGACGTCAAAGACACGTCCGGGGTCCTCGCCCATTTGAACCACCCGCCGCCGGTAGGCTTCGCTTGCGGTGAAATGCAGGTCCGCCATCTTGGTGATGGCGTGACGGATCGCGTCGTCGAAGGCGCCTTCGGTGACCTCCCCGCCGTGCAAATGGGCGATGGGCACGCCGGCGATCAGCGCCGCCGAGGCGGCTGCGAGGATCTCGAAGCGGTCCCCCAGAAGAACCACCATGTCCGGCGCCAGGTGCTGGAAGGCATCGGCAAAACCCGACATCGCGAGACCCATGGATTTCGTCACCGCCGGGCTGCTGTCCGAGGCCAGGAGCATCTCGACCTTCCAGTCGATCTTGAAGCCGTCCGCTTCGATCGCGCGCCAGGTCTCGCCGAACTGCGGGGCGAGATGCATGCCCGTCACCACGGTCAGCAACTCGCAAGAGGCCGAGTCCTTCAGCCCCTGCATAAGCCAGCGCAAGAGCCCGTATTCGGCGCGCGAGCCGGTGACGACGCAGACCCGTTTCACAGGTGGACCTCCTCATCCGTCTCGAAGGCCCGGGGCGCCGCCTGTCCGACCACTTCGTCCCAGCGCATCGGCGAGAGGCCGGTGCCGGGCCGTTTGGCGGTCAGGTTGTCCTCGCTGAAACGCTCGCCCGGGGCAATCGGCCGGGCGGCCACGATGGATTTCCGCGCGACGGCGCAATTCGCCGCCTCGGACGCCGTGCGCGCCTTGATCGGCGAGCCCAGCGCCCGCTCGATGCGGCGGATGCCGCGGATCATATCGCGCAGCTCCTCGGGCTCGAGGCTCGCCGCATGGTCGGGCCCGGGCATGGCGCGGTCGAGCGTGAAGTGTTTCTCGATCACCCGCGCGCCCAGCGCGACCGCGGCAATCGCCACCTCGATGCCCTCGGTGTGGTCGGAGTAGCCGACAGGCACGCCAAAGGCCTCGGCGATGGTCCGCATGGCCCGCAGGTTCACTTCGTCGAACGGCGCGGGATACTCGGTGGTGCAATGCAAAACGGTGATGCGGGCGCGCGGCAGCCCGGCCTCTTCGAGCGCGACGATGGCCGCCTCGATGTCACCGAGCGTGGCCATGCCGGTCGACAGGATCACGTCTTTCCCGAAGGAGGCGAGCCTGCGCAGATACGGCAGGTTGGTGATCTCGCCCGAGGGGATCTTGAACTGCGGGAAGCCCAGGGTGTTCAAGTAGTCGAGACTGTCGAGATCGAAGCCGGTCGAGAAAAAGCCGATGCCGCGCGCCTCGCAATGCGCGATCAGCGCGGCGTGATCGGCCTCGCTCAGCTCGAGCTTGCGCAGCATGGCCAGTTGCGAGCTGTCGTCATCGGATCCGGCGCCCGCCGTATTGCGGCTTTGGTAGCTGGCCTTCTGCGCCGAGGCCGCGGCGATCTTCTCGGCCTTGAAGGTCTGGAACTTGACCAGATCCGCCCCGGCCTCTGCCGCGACATCGACGAGGCGCTTGGCGGTCTCCAGATCGCCGTTGTGGTTCACGCCAGCCTCGGCGATGACCAGAACCTTTGCGTCTTGCGTCACGACGGTGCCCTCCGCGGTGTCTCGCGTATGGTCGTATCCTCGGGCAGATCGCTGCGGATCACGCAGCCCGCCCCGATCACGCTGCCCCGGCCGATGCTCACGCCCTGGTAGATGATCGCGCCGGAGCCGATGAAACAGCCCTCCCCGAGCGTGACATTGCCATTCACCCGCGCCCCGGTCGAGACGTGGCAATGATCCCCGATCCTCGCGTCATGCTCGACCAGGCATTGGCTGTTGAGGATGCAGTTCTCGCCGATCTCGGCCCCGGCATTGGCAATCGCTCCGTGCATGAGAATGCTGCCCGCGCCCAGGCTGGCGTGGCGGGAGCGGTAGGACATGGCCGCGCAGACGACGGGCAGATCCGCGCCTGCGGCCCGGGCCGCGGCAAAACAGCGGATCCGCGCGGCGGCGGAGGCGATTTGCCCGATGGTCACGAGCGCCGCCGGATGCGCGGCCAGGATGTCGTCGAGCGCGTCGTCCGTCCCGAGGACGGGATAGCCCAGGACGGCAGTAGTCTCGGCGCCGGGACGCTCGACGATACCGGCGACCTCGAACCGACCCTCGGCCTCGATCACGTCGATCGCGGCGCGGCAGTGGCCGCCGCCGCCGATGAGCACGATCCCGGTCATGCCAGGGTTGCCCCGAGATAGGCCGAGGAGGGCACGTTCACCACGCGGGCGGCCAGGTCCTCGGTCACGGGCAGCGCCGCCCTTGGCGCATCGGCGTAGATCGGCAAGGTATGGAGCGGCTCCCAGACCGGCCGCGCCATGAGGCCCGCGTCGTTCAGCACCCCAAGCAGCGTGTCGCGCGCAGCGGCGGCATGCGGCTTCAGCACAAAGGCGTTGAGCCAATAGTTCGACTCCGCGCCTTCGGGTTCGCGCAGCACCTCGAGATCGGGATGATCCGCGAAATTCGCCAGATAGGCCTCGGCCAGCCGGCGTTTCTGGGCCAGCCGGGTGTCGAGCTGGGCAAGTTGCGCCACGCCCAGCGCGGCATTGAGGTTCGGCATCCGGTAATTGTAGCCGATCTCGTCGTGTTCAAAGGCCCAGCGATGGGCGGCTTTCGCGGTCGTGGTCAGATGCTTCGCGCGTGCCGCAAGCTCGGGGTCGTCGGTGACGATGGCACCGCCGCCGCCCGTCGTCAGGACCTTGTTGCCATTGAAGCTGAGCGCGCTGACCCGGCCGAAACTGCCGCAGCGCCTGCCTTTGTAGCGGCTGCCCAGGGCTTCGGCGGCATCCTCGACGATGACGAGGCCGGCGTCCTGGGCGACTTCCGCAAGCCCGTCGATGTCGACCGGGTGACCGAAGGCGTGCATCGGCAGGATCGCGGATATGCGCCGCCCGGTTTCGCGGTTGAAGAGCCCTTCGCCGCGCCGCTCGGCGGTGGCATCCAGATGCGCCCACAGCGCCGCGGGATCGAGGCCCAGGGTCCGTTCCTCCACGTCCACGAAATGCGGCACCGCGCCCAGGTGGTGCGTGGCATTGGCCGTGGCCACAAAGGTCAGCGAGGGCATCAGCACCTCGTCGCCCGCGGACACGCCCGCGACCCGCAGCGCCACCTCCAGCGCGGCCGTGCCGTTCACCACCGCGACGCCATGCGCCGTCCCGCAGGCGGCGGCGATCTCGGCCTCGAAACGGTCGACGTATTTGCCCACCGAGGACACCCAGCCCGAGCGGACGCAATCGGCCACCAGCGCCTCTTCCTCGCCGTGGAACTCGGGCTTGTGCAGCGGCACGAAATCGGAGGGCGCCCCCAGCATGGCGTGCAGGCGATCGCGGATGTCATGGGCCAGGCGGGTCGGATCTTTCATGCGGGCGCTCAGATGTTGTAGCGGTCGGTCTTGTACCGCGCGAGGTTGGCCGGATCCTGGAACCATTCGGCGGTCTCGGCCAGGCCGCGCACGAAGCCGTCGCGGCCGCTGAACTCCGGCGCCCAGCCGAAGCGGGCCTGGGCTTTCTCGGTCCCCGCGAAGAGCCGCTCGACCTCCGAAGCCGCCGGGCGCTCGCGGCTCTGGTCGCTCTCGATCTCGACCTCGACGCCCATGGCCTCGGCGATGAGGTCCACGGTATCGCCGATGGAGATTTCGAAGTTGCTGCCGATGTTCGTCACCTCGCCGATGCAGCCGTCGCAGGTCATCGCCTGGATGAAGCCGCGCGCGGTGTCCCGAACGAAGGTGAAGTCGCGCGTCGGATGCAGCGCGCCCAGCTTCACGCGCCGCGAGCCCGCCGCGATCTGCCCGATGATCGTGGGGATGACCGCCCGCGCCGACTGCCGCGGCCCGTAGGTGTTGAAGGGTCGCAGCACCGAGACCGGCATCTCGAAGGAGCGTTGGAACGACAGCGCCATCTGGTCGGCGCCGACCTTGCTGGCCGCATAGGGCGATTGGGCGTTCAGCGGATGCTCTTCGGTGATCGGCACGAATTGCGCCGTGCCGTAGGTCTCGGAAGTCGAGGTGCAGACCGTGCGCGACACGCCATGCCGGCGGGCCGCCTGCAGCACGTTGAGCGTGCCGGTCACATTGGTCTGCACATAGGCGTCGGGCGCCTGGTAGCTGAAGGGAATGGCAATCAGGGCGGCGAGATGCAGGAC
Source organism: Roseivivax sp. (assembly GCF_054552075.1). Taxonomy (NCBI): domain Bacteria; kingdom Pseudomonadati; phylum Pseudomonadota; class Alphaproteobacteria; order Rhodobacterales; family Roseobacteraceae; genus Roseivivax; species Roseivivax sp. The sequence continues at coordinate 65,914 of NZ_JBTOLZ010000011.1, read as the reverse complement.
GGTGTCGCACCCCTCGACCGCCGCATCGACGCCGTAGGGGTCACGGATATCACCCGAGACCACCTCGAACTTGCCGGCCACATCCGGCGCGGCATCATCGAGCCAGCCCCAGGAATTGAAGGAGTTGTAGTAGACAAAGGCCCGCACGTCGTAGCCGTCCCGCACGAGCGTTTCGACCAGGTGCGACCCGATGAAGCCGTCCGCCCCGGTGACCAAGACCTTCTGTGCCATGCCGTTCCCTCAGCCGTCCTGTGGCGTGTCCCATGCCTTGGGATCACACCCCCTAGCTGGGGTTGGTCGTGCCACCGAACCCGCCCGCGCGCAAGCACCCAGCGCGGCGCCGCGCCCCCTGCCCCGACGGCGAACGGCCCGAAGATCCGCATCGACAAGTCGCGCCGGGGCCCCTAGAGCTTGGCTCTGAAACAAAGGCATATCGAGGCGGACGTGAGCGACAAAGGCCTGCTGGCGATCATCCCCGCGCGCGGCGGATCCAAGGGATTGCCGCGCAAGAACGTGCTGCCCCTGGGCGCGCAGCCGCTCATCGCCTGGACGATACGTGCGGCGCTGGCCTCCGCAGCCGTCCAGCGCGTGATCGTGAGCACCGACGACCGCGAGATTGCCGAGGCCGCCCGCGCCGCCGGGGCCGAGGTCCCCTTCCTGCGCCCGCCCGAACTGGCCTCGGATACGGCCACTTCCGCCGACGTCGTGGCCCATGCCCTTGCGCAGGCGCCCGGCTTTGCCAGCGGTGTCTTGCTCCAACCCACCTCTCCGTTCCGCACCGCCGAGGACATCGACGCCGCGCAGGCGCTTTGGCGGGCTGGGCAGGCCGCGACCTGCGTCTCCGTTTGCGAGGCCGAGGAAAGCCCCTGGCTGATGTTCACCCGAGACCAAGGCGGACAGCTTGGCCGCGTTCTGCCGCTGCCGGAACAAGGGCTTCGGCGGCAGGACCTCGCGCCGGCCTACCTTTTGAACGGGGCGATGTATTTCTTTCGGACAGAGGATTTCCTGGCGGACCGGCAGTTCGTCTCGGACGATACCGTCGGCTACGTGATGCCCCGGGCGCGATCGCTGGATATCGACACCGCCGAGGACCTCGAGCTTGCACGCGAAAGACTTGCCGCCTGGGGTGGCCGCGTGCCGATGGACGTTGAGTGATCCCGCAGCCGCCGCTGGCCTGCAGGCCCCGTGGCCTTGATTTCCGCCGCATGCTAGGGGGACGCAAACGCAACGCGCCAAGGCTCCCATGACCGCCGCCCCAAGATTGATCCTCCATATCGGCCAGGGCAAGACCGGCTCGACCTCGATCCAGAATGCGCTTCGGAACAATCCCGAGACGCTGGCCCGCCACGGCGTCTTCTTTCCCGAGACCGGGCGGCACACCAATCACCAGGATATCTTCACCTATCTGACCGGCGACGTGAAACACCACGATCCGGCGCTCGGTGGCGCGCGTGACGATGCCCGCAAGACCGCGCTTGGCAAGGAGTACTGGGAGGCCGCCCGCCGCCATATCGCCGAGGCCGCCCCGGAGCTGGTGGTCCTGTCCTGCGAGAACCAGTTCCGCCCGTTTTCGGCCGAGGCGCTGACCCGGCTGAGCCGCGAGTTGGAGGGGATGTTCTCCGAGATCCTGGTGACCGCCTACCTGCGCGATCCAGCCGATCACTTCCTGTCCATGGCCCAGCAGGACGTGAAGAAACGCCCCGACATCACCATCCCCGGCGAGACCGCGCTGCGCGACGTGCTGGAGCCCTGGCAGATGCACGGCCCCGGCCCGGTGGAGGTGATCCGCTTTGCCCGCGACACGCTGCAGGACGGCGATGTGGTCGCGGATTTCTGCGCCCGCTACCTGCCCTTTGCCGCGGGCGACCTGAGCATTCCTGCCAATCGCGACAACACCACGATCAGCGCCGAAGCCATGGCCCTGCTGCAGGCCTATCACCGCGGCGAGATCGCGCCGCCGTCGCGCTACCACGCCGCCCGTGCGCAGCGGATGAAGGACTTGATCCAGGCCGCTGACGCCGCCGAGCCGGGCTTTTCCAAGCCGCGGCTTGCCGAGGGTCTGAAGGCCGCAATCGAAGCGCGGGCGCAGGACCTGAGCTGGCTCGAAGAGCAGTTCGGCCTGTCTTTTCCCGGGCTCGATCCGACCGCGATCCCTCGCGACGCGGCGCGGGAGCGTATCGCCGGGATCGATGCGGTCTCGGACATCTGCGCGGTCGACGAGGCGCGGAAAGACGCCCTCTTGCGAAGGGTCCAATCGGCAGGCGCACAAAAGCGCGGCCTGGGCGAGCGGCTCCTCGCGGCCTTCAGGCCCCGGCAAGACGCCAAGAGCGGTTAAGCGCGTGCCGCCATCACGGCGCGCGACAACAGACTGGAAAGAGACATGTCGAAAACAATCATGGTCGTCGGATCGGCGCCGAACGCCAAACTCGTCCCCAGCGACCACATCTATTTCGCCAACTTCTCGGCCATAGTCTTTGCGCCCGAAACGCTGCGCGAGACCGGGGCCAAGACCACGACCGTCTGCGCGGCCTCGGCCTATTTCTTCGACCAGTTTCCCGACCTCTACACCGAAGAGCCCGATCCCGATAAGCCGCGCAAGAACACCTTCCGCTCGATGCAGGACCGCCTGGACCGGCTGAAAGCCGCCCCGGTGGACGAGACGCTGGCCTTTTCGCACAAGGACAAATACCTCGACGGCCTGCCCGCCGAGAAAAGCGAAGCGCGCCTCGTCCCGCCCCAGGAGGTCTTCGACAGCTTCGCGGCCATGGGCCTGACGCGCGATCTCCGCTGGCCCCTGCCCGTCCTGAAAGAGGCGCGGGCCTCGGGGCAGAAGATCCCCCGGAAGGACATGACCTCCTTCCTCAAGGAGTTCTTCTGGAAGCGCCCCGCGCTTTTCTATTCCAGCGGCTATTTCCGCCCGTCGTCGGGTCTGACCACCATGGCCATCGCCATGGCGACGCATGGGCCGGAGGCGCGCTACCTGATCTCGGGGCTGACCTTCGAGAACCGCTCGGGCTATTCCACCGGGATCGCCGCGGATGCCAAGGTGCAGACGACCTCGAAGCACACGATCATCGACCGCCTTCTGATGGAGAAGATCCGCGAACGCTACGCGGTCGAGTTCATCTAGGCTGAAGAAAGCCCGCGTTTTCCGGGCTACTCCGCCTGCCCCAAGACATGGGGCGCCGCCAGCCGCGCACCGCTGATCGAGATGTGGTGGTCGTCGAAGTAAAGCGCCTTGTCGTCGCGCAGCGCGTAGCACTGTTGCGCGTCGCAGAAGACCTCGCTCAGATCGACCAGGTTGACCTCGGGGTCCAGCGCCGACAGCGCGTTGTAGATATCGGCGTTCTGCTCCGCCCAAGTGTCCAGCGGGCGGGCCGCCAGCGCCTCTCCGCCCGAAAAGCGGCTCGCGCTGATGTAGAAGCGGATGTCCCGCGGGATTGTCGGCGGGTGCAGCACCAGGTGAGCGGTCCGGCCCGTCGCCGCGATGTCATTGGCAAGGCGCACCAATGCACCCGCCGCTTCCGGCCCCGTGCCGTCGGTGCGGAAGGCCAGCACCACATTGCGGATCTCGGGGTCGTCGAGGACGGCGGTCAGACGCTCCTGGTAGAAGGCCTCGCAATGGGGCGCCGCGTCGATCCGGTAGCTCGGCGGGCAGCCGCTGATCGTATGATGGACGAGGCCCGCGCCGCGGGGCTCGAGCCCCTCGGCCAGCGCATAGGCCAGCTCGACCCCGTAGCTGTTGCCGTAGACCGCCCAGGAAGCCTCTTCCCCGAAATAGACGCAGGCTTCTTCCAGCGGGAACACGTTGTCTTCGTGGTCGAAATGGCACTTGTCGCGCTTGGGGCTTTCGCCGGCCGAGGCGATCACCCCGAGGAAGTCCTCCGAGAACCTCAAGGCGGTCAAGCGGTCGTTGTTTGCATAGGTCAGGACCGCGATCCCCGCCAAACCGGCAAGCGCCGCCGCCGACGCCAGGAGAACCTGCCCCTTGCCCAGAACGCCGCGCCGGAAGGGCTGTTCGACGAAGCGCCAACTGAGGATCGAGGCGACGAGGATGCCCGCCGAAAGCAAGGCGAACACCCAAGGTCCGCCGGAGAGGCCCGAGATCCGGTAGAATGCGAAGACCGGTTGATGCCAGAGATACAGGCTGTAGGAAATCAGCCCGACCGCCACTACGAGCCTCAGCGACAGCAGCCGATGCACGAGCGTTCCCGGGCGCGCACAGAGAATGACCAAGAGCGTGCCCACCGTCGGCGCCAGGGCGTAAAGGCTCGAAAAGGGCGTCTCTTCGTCATAGGCAAAGACGGAGAACAGGATCAGCCCCAGGCCCAAACCGGCGCCAAGATCAGCCCCGAGGCCGGAGGCCGGTTCGGGGCGCGCACGAAGATAGAGCGCGGCAAAGCTTCCCAGCAGCAGCTCCCACGCCCGGGCCGCCAGGAAGAAAAACGCCGTCTCGGGGTCGCTGTAGGCGGTGTGATGCGCATAGGCGAGGCTGGCCACAAAGATCAGCCCGAAAATGGTGGTCAGCGCCCGGGATCCGAAGCGCCAGATCGCCAGGACCAGCATCGGGAACAGGATGTAGAACTGCTCTTCGACGGCGAGGCTCCAGGTGTGCAGGAGCGGCTTGAGCTCGGCCGCGGTGTCGAAATACCCCGCCTGCAGCTTGAAGATGATGTTCGAGACGAACAGCGCGACCCCAAGCAGGCTTTCGGCGAAGTCCTCCATGTCGCCCGGCAGGAGCAACGCCCAGGCGAACGGCAAGCTGCACAAGACGACGAACAACAGCGCCGGAAGGATCCGCCGGGCCCGCCGGTGGTAGAAGTCCAAGAGGCTGAAGGTGCCCTTGTCCTTGGCGCCAAGAATGAGCGTGGTGATCAGGAAACCGCTGATGACGAAGAAGACATCGACGCCGACGAAGCCGCCGCTGAACAGCTCGACCCCGCCGTGAAACAGGATCACCGGAACAACCGCGACCGCGCGCAGACCGTCGATTTCCTTGCGGTACTGCATATGCGGCGTAGGTCCTAACGGTTGGGCGGCACGGGCGAAGCTCAGGTCGGCTGGGTCACAAATTCACGAAGGCTTCGAGGAAGCGCAACCCGTGATCCGCGGAACGTTCGGGATGGAACTGCACGCCCAGCACGTTGTCGCGCCGCACCGCCGAGGTGATCTCGCGCCCGCCCAGGGTATGGGTCGCGATCAGGTGGTCTGGCTCGGAGACGACGGCCTCGTAGGAATGGACGAAGTAGAAGGCGTTCGGATCAGGCGCTTCCTGAAGAGGCGTGCCCTGCCAGGCGCCGCTCCGGCTTTCGGCCACCGGGCTCCAGCCGATGAAGGGCACGCGAAAGTTCGTGGCCGCGTCCTCCTCGACGGGGATCTTGCGGACGCGGCCCGGAATGAGGCCGAGCCCGGTGTGAGAGCCAAATTCCTCGCTGGTCTCCATCAGGACCTGCAGACCGATGCAGATACCCAGGAAGGGTTTTCCGCTGGCCACGTAGTCGTGGATCACCCGGTCGAGCCCGTCCTGCCGCAGCTTCTCCATCGCCCGTCCGAAGGCCCCTACCCCCGGCAGGATCACCCGGTCGGCGGCAAGGATCCTGTCGGGATCCGCCGTCAGTTCGGCTTCGACGCCGATCTGCTCGAGCGCGCGCCGGACCGAGAAGACATTCCCGATGCCGTAGTCGATGATCGCGCAGGCTGGTTGTGTCACTTCTGTCTCCTCACTGCCCGCCGGAAGAGGCGGCCGCGCCAAGGGGGCGCACGAAGTGCCCATGGGCCGAAACCGTGTCGCGCAGGTCGTCGAGCGACAGCTTGTTCCAATGCAGGGCCTGCGCCACAGCGACCGCCGAGGCCGGCGTCTTCTCGAGCAGCGCGCCCAGGTGGTCTTTCGTGCCGATGCCGCCGGCCGCGACCACGGGCACCCGCACGCTGTCGCAGACCCGCGACACCAGGTCGAGGTCCATGCCGCGGCCGAGGCCCTCCTTGTCGATCGCGGTCAGGATGATCTCGCCCGCCCCCCGGTCGGTCGCCTCGCGCGCCCAGTCGAGCGCCTTGCGCCCGGTGTGATTGCGCCCGTTGTCGGTCATCACCATCCACTCGCCTTCGTAACGGACGGTCTCGATGGCCACGACGCAGGCCTGCGCGCCAAAGGTCTGCGAGATCTCGGTGATCAGCACGGGATCCTGCGTCGCGCCGGTGTTGAGCGCGACCTTGTCCGCCCCGCAGGCCAGAAGCTCGCCGGCGTCCCCCACCGAGCGGACGCCGCCGCCGATGGTCATCGGCACGAAGACCTCCGAGGCGACATCCCGCACGATCTGATGCAGCGAGTTGCGCTGGTAGAGGCTGGCCACGACATCGGTGAACATCAGCTCGTCCGCGCCCTCGGCGGCGTAGCGGGCGGCGAATTCCCGCGGGTCGCCCACCTTGCGCCAGCCCTCCATCTGCACGCCCTTGATGAGCGTCTTCATCTTGACGTCGAGCCGGGCGATCAGGCGAAAGTTCCGCATCTCGCCGGCCCCTCAGATGTCTTCGATCTGGTGGCGCAGCGACCAGGTCCCGTCCTCGACCTGCCAGAGGTGCGGCGACCGGAACTGGTTCGTCAGGGCGTCGAAATATTCCCGGGTCATCTGCGGATGTTCGAACATCTTGTGCGCCTCGGGGAAGGATTTTTCGTCGATCGACAGGTAGTCGAAGACCTCCTCGGCCCAGCGTTCGGGAAACTCGCCGTCGTAACGCTGGATCAGCGCCACGGCTTCCTCGCGCTCGAGATCGCCCGACCGGACCTCCTGCGAAGCGTCATAGGTCGCCCGGCCGATGCCGAATTTCACGAAGGTCGTGTAGTAGTGGAAGTCGTCGATCTTGTCGTCGATCGAGTTGTATTTCGAATAGGTCCCCGCCGTGCGCTCGGGCGAGGCCCGGAACCCGCCGTTTTCCACCGCGAAGTAATAGGCCGACTGCGGGTGCCATTTCAAGTAATACCCGAGGTAATGGACCTCGGCCCCAAGCTCCTTGAGAGGCGAGACATCGGCGGGAAGATAGGGGCTGAGATCGGCCTGGCTCATGCCGAAGTCCGATTTCAGCTGCGCGATGCTTTCGCCGCCGATGTAGAGATCGCTTTCCGACGCGGAGGCGAAGTAGTCGTAGTTGCGCTGCGCCTCGTTGTTGTCGTCGATCGGATTGCCGTATTCGGCCTCGTTCTCGCCGTAGAAGATCAGCGGAATGTTGAACATGATCGCCATTTTGGGCGCAAAGCCCTTCTGGCCTATGATGAACGGCTGGAACGGGTGGAACAGGTTTTCCACGGCCAGCCGGGTCAAAAGCCGTTTCGACCGGCCCGAGGCGGTCATCAGGTAGTTGTCCATGCCGGAATGGATCCAGGCATCGAAGTTCTGGCGCCCCCAATCGGTATAGATGTTCGGCGCCCAGGTGACCGTCAGCGGGTTCATCCCGTATTTGTACTTGAGCATCCAGGACTGGTAGAAACTGTCCTTCCCGCCCGAGCCCGGCACCAGGCAATCGTAGGAGCCGTTGCGGCTGCGGAAGCGGTCGCAGAGCGCGATCAGCTCGCGCTCGCGCTTCTCCCAGTCGATTTCCTTGTTCTTGCGTTCGGCGGTGCGGCAGGCGTCGCAGACCCCGGCCTCGTCGAAGTTGATCGTCTTCTTCTTCGAGGCTTCGGTGTGTTTGAACTCCACCGAGGAATTCGGCCGCTGGTTCGACACGCCGCAATTGCGGCAGAAGGCGACCTCGCCCGGCAAACCGTATTTTCGGGGCAGATCATTGGCTTGCGGCGCAAAGTCCGTCCAGTTCAGCGGTTTTTCCAGCGCGTTCGGCTTCGGTGCCATTGTTCACTCCACTGATCAGCGATCTGGCGCCGTTTTGGAGACAGTTCTCTTTTGGTGCAAGCGATTACAGTGCGAATGCGCGCCGTCGGGGGGGCCTGCGCTGCGGCGTGATCCTTGAGAAAAGTTGCCCCTTGGGATGTCGCGCGCTCGGGTCCAGCCCGATGCCCGCCCACTCCCACCTCCACGCCCACTAATATTCGAATGTGATTATTCGTCATTGAAACCCCGCGCGAAAATCCCCCCGGCGCGCTTTACCCCGGCCCCGGGCGCCGCTACCTCCGGCCTTGCGTCCAGCTTCAACCGCCCCGGGGGCCCCATGACCGCGCCGACGCTTCGCGAGATCGCCCGCGTCTTCCACCGCATCGGCTGGCTCTCCTTCGGCGGGCCGGCGGCGCAGATCGCGCTTCTGCACCGCAGCACCGTGGAAGAGCGGCGCTGGCTCGACGAGCCGCGCTATCTCGATGCGCTCAGCCTCTGCATGCTCCTGCCCGGCCCCGAGGCGATGCAGCTCGCGACCTATGCCGGCTGGTCGCAGCGCGGCGTGGCGGGCGGGCTGATCGCGGGCGGGCTTTTCGTGCTGCCCGGCGCGCTGGTCATCGGGGCGCTGGCGCTCCTGCATGCGGCGCTTGGGGAGGATCCGCTGGCCGCGGCGCTGCTGCTCGGCGTGCAGGCCACGGTGATCGTGATCGTCCTGCAGGCCCTGGCGCGGCTCGCGCAGAGGACGCTCGACGGGCCGGTCAAACCCGCGCTGGCGCTTTTGGCCTTCCTCGCGATCTACGCGGGCGGGGTGCCCTTCCCGGTGATCCTGGCGCTTGCGGCGGGGGCCGGGGCGCTCCTCTTCCGCCCCGAAGCCCCCAAAGCCCCGCCGCCGCCCGCGCCGCCCCTGCCGCTGACCCGCCTGGCCGTCTGGGCCGCGCTCTGGCTCGCGCCGCTGGGCCTCCTTCTCCTGAGCGACGCGCCCTTCCTCACCGAGATCGCAACATTCTTCGCCAAGCTCGCCGTGGTCAGCTTCGGCGGCGCCTATGCGGCCCTGGCCTATATGGCGCAGGACGCGAGCTGGGTGGCGCCCGAGACCATGATCGACGCGCTGGGGCTCGCCGAGACCACGCCGGGCCCGCTGGTCCTCGCCACGCAGTTCGTCGCCATGCGCGCGGGCGCCGAGCTGGGCGGGCTGCCGCTGGCGCTTCTGGCGGGCGGGCTGACGCTCTGGATGATGTTCCTGCCCTCCTTCCTCTTCATCTTTGCGCTGGCCGCGCATCTCGACTGGCTGCGCGCCCGACCGGCACTGAAAGGCGCGCTTTCAGGCGTCACCGCGGCGGTGCTGGGGGTGATCCTCAACCTCTCGGTCTTCTTCGCGCTGCACGTGCTTTTCGCCGAGACCGCGGTGCTGTCCCTCGGTCCGCTCAGCGCCGAAACGCCGGTCTGGGCCAGCCTCTCGCCCCGCGCGCTGGGGCTGACGGCGCTGGCCGCGCTCCTGATCTTCGGGATGCGCCGGGGCATCGTCACGACGCTGGCGGTTTCGGCCGGAACCTCGGCGCTTCTGGCGCAGATCTGACGCCTCCGCCCGCGGCCCGAGGGAAATTAGCCCGTCCCGCCCCCTTTTCCTCGGCTCGAAAACCAATATCATCGGGGCACAGCTTGCCGAAGGAACCCCCATGTCCCGTGGAATCGACTACGGAAACCTGATGCACGAGGCCATGCGCGGCCTGATCCAGAAGGTGCTGATCGGTGTGGCCGAGCGCGGATTGCCCGGCGACCACCATTTCTTCATCACCTTCGACACCGCGCATCCCGACGTGGAGCTGGCCGACTGGCTGTCGGACCGCTACCCCGGCGAGATGACCGTGGTCATGCAGCATTGGTTCGACGCGCTCGAGGTCACCGACGAGGGCTTCTCGGTCACGCTGAACTTCGGCGAGGCGCCGGAGCGGCTCTATATCCCCTACGACGCGATCAAGACCTTCGTGGACCCCTCGGTCGAATTCGGGCTGAAGTTCGAATCCCCCGACGATCGCGACGACGGCGACGACGGGCCGGGTCAGGAGGCCGCCGACGAGGACGCCGAGGACGAGGCGCCCGAGGATCACAAGGACGCCGAGATCGTCAGCCTCGATTCCTTCCGGAAGTGAGCGCGAGGGGGCCGCGTGGCTGCCCCCGCATCGCCCACCACAGCCCTGCCGCCCGCACCCCGGTGCCGCCCCGCTCTTGGCCTTCGCGCCTCGGGCGGCTAAAGCGCATGCGAGTGTATACCGATCGCGAAAGGATGCCCCATGAGTGAGACCCGCACCGAGACCGACAGCTTCGGCCCGCTCGACGTTCCCGCCGAGAAATACTGGGGCGCCCAGACCCAGCGCTCGATCATGAACTTCCCAATCGGCTGGGAGCGCCAGCCGGTGCCGATCATCCGCGGCCTCGGCGCGATCAAGAAGGCCTGCGCCCTGACCAACGTCGAGCTCGGCAATATGGAGGCCGAGATCGGCGAGGCCATCGCCGCCGCCGCGCAGGAGGTGATCGACGGCAAGTTCGACGACAACTTCCCGCTGGTGGTCTGGCAGACCGGCTCGGGCACCCAGTCGAACATGAACGCCAACGAGGTGATCTCGAACCGCGCGATCGAGATGCTGGGCGGCGAGAAGGGCTCGAAAAGCCCGGTGCACCCGAACGATCACTGCAACATGGGCCAGTCCTCGAACGACACCTTCCCGACAGCCATGCATGTGGGCATCGGCCTGCAGGCGCGCGACGTGCTGCTGCCGGGCCTGCGCAAGCTGCACGCCGCGCTGGTCGCCAAGTCCGAGGATTTCGCCGAGATCATCAAGATCGGCCGCACCCACACCCAGGACGCCACACCGCTCACGCTGGGCCAGGAGTTCTCGGGCTACGCCCATCAGGTCGCCAAGGGCATCGAGCGCGTCGAGGCCTGCCTGCCCGACATCTACGAGCTGGCCCAGGGCGGCACCGCGGTCGGCACCGGGCTCAACACCAAGAAAGGCTGGGACGCCAAGGTCGCGGCCCGCATCGCCGAGATCACCGGCCTGCCCTTCGTCACCGCGCCGAACAAGTTCGAGGCCTTGGCCGCGCATGACGCCATGGTGATGTTCTCGGGCGCGCTGAAGACCGTGGCGGCCTCGCTTTTCAAGATCGCCAACGACATCCGGCTTCTGGGCTCCGGCCCGCGCTCGGGGCTGGGTGAGCTGATCCTGCCGGAGAACGAGCCCGGCTCCTCGATCATGCCCGGCAAGGTGAACCCGACCCAGGCCGAGGCGCTGACCATGGTCTGCGCCCATGTCATGGGCAATGACGCCGCGGTGGGCTTCGCGGGCTCGCAGGGGCATTTCGAGCTCAACGTCTACAACCCGATGATGAGCTACAACGTGCTGCAATCGATGCAGCTTCTGGGCGACAGCGCCTCGGCTTTCACCGACAACATGGTCGCCGGCATCGAGGCCAACGAGTCGCGGATCGGCGAGCTGATGCGCAATTCGCTGATGCTGGTCACCGCGCTGGCGCCGACCATCGGCTACGACAACGCCACCAAGGTCGCCAAGACCGCGCACAAGAACGGCACGACGCTGAAGGAAGAGGCGATCGCACTGGGCTTCGTGGACGCGGAGACCTTCGACCGCGTGGTGCGGCCCGAGGAGATGATCGGCCCGAAGGAGTGAGGGTTTGCCGGGGCCGGGTCCGTGGTGGGCCCGGCCTCGGGTTGTTTGAGGGGGGATGGTCGTGAGTTTTGCCGCGCGGCGCTTGGGGTGACGTTTGAGCCTGTGGCGGGCTTGGGGTGGGGTTTGAGCCTGCGGCGGGCTTGGGCCGGTTGGCGCTTGGATTGAATTTTGAGCGTGTGGCGTTCGGCCTCGGTTTTTTTTTAATGGCGACGGTGGTGAAGCTGGTGAGCTTTCCTGCGTGGCGCTTGGGGTGAAGTTTGAGCGTGCGGCGGGCTTAAGCCGGTTGGCGCTTGGATTGACGTTTGAGCCTGCGGCGCCCGGGCCGTGTGGCGCTTGGGGTGACCTGTGATGGCGCCGCGGGCTTTGGGCACGACTTGGGAGGCATGATCTGACACCGCCCGGCACGTCATGGGACACCTCCCCCGCAGCGTCCCATATCCCACGATCGGGAAAGCTCTCAGCCTGCCCCGATCACCGCCAGCCCCACCTCAATCGATACGCAGAACACCAACCACCCCGCGCCCCTTGCGCCCGAACAGCACCGAAGGTGCCGGGCGCGCGCCGGACCGGCCCCTTGGGCCGTCGCTCCCTCGAATGGCGCGCATAGCATGCCCCTAGTCCTGACCTTGTTGGGATAAAGCGCCTCGCTCAAAGGTCAGAAGCGCCGGCCCCCGGTCCGGTGCGCGCCCTCTGTTGTGCGGGCTGTTGGCGGGGAGAGCGTCGACGTCCGGCCCTGACCACTAAGGGTTGGGCTCTGGCCGCTAGGGGGCGGGCACTGGACACGCGGGGTCGGGCACTGACCACATCGGAGATTGCGCCCTCCCCAATCGTCGCCATCACCGCAACCTTCACCGTCACCCTCAGCCCCAAGCGCCAATCCTTCGTCACACCATCCCACCACCCTCACCACCCCTTCCGCTCCCCTGCCCGCCCGCCTAAACTCCCCACCCATGAGCAAGGTCACCAACCTCAAGGCCGCCCGGAAGGCCCGCGCGCGGGCGGAGAAGCGGCAGCAGGGCGACGAGAACGCCCGCGCCTTCGGCCGCAGCAAGGCCGAGAAGACCCGCGAGGCGGCGGAGCGCGAGAAGGCCCGGCGCGACCTCGACGGGCACCGGCGCGAATGACCGACCGGCCCGCGAAACGCTCGCTGACGCTGCGCGGGCACCGGACCTCGGTCTCGCTCGAGGAGGACTTCTGGCAGGAGTTCCGCGCCATCGCCCGGCGCGAGGGCAAGCCGGTCAACGCGCTGGCGGTCGAGATCGACGCCGAACGGGGGCTCGAGACCGGGCTGGCCTCGGCGATCCGGCTTTACGTGCTGCGCGACCTCAAGGCGCGCTCAGGCGGGTAAGGCGCGGGGCGGGGCTCGGGAAGGTGCGAGACAGAGGGCGGGCCTGGGTCAGAATGGCCGCCCAAGCGGGCGCTGCGCAACGCTCCCACCAGCGGCCCGCAGGGCCGCAAGCCCGCAGAGCACCTCAAGCGCCCGGACCACCTGCAAGCGCCCGGTCCTCCTGCAAGCCCCCAGATCTCCTGCAAGCGCCTCAACCACAAGCCTCGGCGCCCCACACCCCCAAACACCTACTGCCTAATCTCGAACACCATCGAGACCTGCGCGCTGATCCCCGTCTCGCCGCGCGCCACCGGGACCGCGCCGTCGGCGGCCATGCGCATCTCCGCCATGGGCACCGGGCCGGGATAGCCGCCGCCCTGCTCCGAGAGCGACAAGACCCGCCCGAGCGTCACCCCCGCGGCCTCGGCGTATAGCTCGGCCCGGGCGCGGGCGTCGGCCACCGCCTCGCGGCGCGCGGCCTCGAGGAGCGGCTCGGGATCGGCCAGCCCGAAGGAGAGCCCGGAAAGCTGGTTCGCCCCGTCGCCGGTCACCGCCCCCAGAACTTCGCCCAGCCGGTCGAGATCGCGCACACGGACAGACAGCGTGTTCGAGGCCCGGAAGCCCCGGATCTCGGGCGGCCCGTCGCTATTGCGGCGGTCGCTGTAGACCGGGTTCAGCGAGAGGTTCGAGGTCTGCACGTCGCGCTCCTCGATCTCGAACCCCGCGAGCCGCTCGAGGATCCGCGCGGCGACCTCGGAGGTCTGGTCCAGCGCCGCCTCGGCGCTCTCGGCCTCGGCCATGACGCCCAGGGTCACCGTCGCCATGTCGGGCACCGCCCGGGCCTCGCCCTCGCCGCTGACCGAAAGCCGGGCGACGGGCGGATCCCCCGCCTCCTGGGCCGAAAGCGGCAGGGCCAGGCAGGCCAGGGCCAGGACGGGAGCGATGAGACGGATCATGGATGCCTCCTTGCGGGCGATGGGGTCTGCCGTCACTCTCGGGCCAAGCGCGGGGCGGCGCAAGCCGCGCCGGCGGATATCGGCGCGCCCCGGCGGAGAGGCGCGCCCCGAGACGACTGCAGACTCCCATGAGTGCCTGAGCGATGCTAAGAGTGCCCCATGAAACCTGAATTCGCCCTGAACCTGTCCTTCGACGGCATCACCCTCCTGCGCCGGGTGCGCGGCGGCTGGGCGATCCTCGGCGAGGCGGCGCTCGACGGCGACATGGCCCGCGAGATGGCCTGGCTGCGCGAGGCCGCCGCGGCCGCCGCGCCCCATGGCACCGAGGTCAAGCTGATCCTGCCCGAGGACCAGATCAAGTTCCTCGACCGCGAGGCCGGCGGCGCGCCCGAGACCGCGGCCCGCGCAGCCCTCGAAGGCGCGACGCCCTACCCGGTCGCCGAGCTGCGCATCGACGCCGAGGAGACCGGCGGACGGCTGCATGTCGCCGCCGTGGCCGAGGAGACCCTCGCCGAGGCCGAGGCCTTCGCGCTGGAACACGGCTTCCAACCGGTGGGCTTCGTCGCGGCCAAGGGCAACGGCTTCGGCCGCGAGGTGGTCTTCGGGCCCGCGCAGAGCTGGACCGGCAAGGCGCTGACGCCGGAGAGTGCCGGGCTGAAGATCGTGCCGATGCCGGAGGGGGTGGAGGTGTCGGCTGGTGAGACTGACGCAGAGGCTGCGGTTGATGCGGATCCATCGCCGCGCGCACCCTTTGCCGCGGAGGACGATGCACCCGCGCCTGAGACCCCGGAGCAGGCCCCCACCGCCGAAGCCCCGGCATCGGAAGTCTTTGAAGACACGCCCGAAGCCGCGGAAGACGATCAGCCTATCGACGAGCCGGAAGCGGCGCCTGATAACGCCTTGGCGTCAGATTCTCCCGAACACGCGCCCGGGGAAGCTCACGCCAAGACCTCGGACGAAGAGCCGACGCAGGCCCGCCCCGATACCGCCGACCAAGAAAACGTGGTGGAGCCCGAGGTCTCTCCCGCGCCCACACCGGCCCCCTCCGAAGCAGATTCCAAGTCCTCGGACGCCACTTCAGAGCAGTCTTCCCAACCGGAGCCGACATCGCCAGATGCGTCGGAAGCTGCTCCTCACGCTCAACCGTCCGAACCGGAGTCGTCCGACCCCGAGGCCCCGGAGGCGACACCCACCGAAGAGCCTTCCGCCCCGGAGCCCCCGGCATCCAAGGCAAAGGCCAAGGCGCCCCCCGCACCCCGCGCCGAACCGGCGCAGGCCTCCTTCGCCTTCCAGAGCACCCGCAGCCGCGAGGAGGCGCGCGAGAGCCCGCGCGCGCCGCTCAGGGCCAACCCCGAGGACCGCCCCGCCGGGCGGCTCTCGCTGAGCAAGACCTCCAAGCGCAAAGCTCCGGCGGCGCCCAAGAAACCCGCGGCGAAGAAGGCCGCCGAGGGCCCCGCGACGCCCGCGCCCGATCTCGAGGCGAGCCTCTCGCGCCCCGATCCCGTGCCGCCCCTGCGCTCGGAGCGCCGGTCGGACGCCACGCCGCCGCTGCGCGCCGAGCGGTCCTCCGACGCGGCCCCGCGCGATGCGGCGGAGCCCGGCTCCGAAGCCAAGCCCGCGCGCGGGTCCCGCGCCGCCCCTGTGCCGCCCGCGCGGCCCGGGCGGGCGGCGGAGCCCGGCCCGCAGCTCTCCAAGCCCTCGGGGCAGGCCCCCGCGCCGCGCGCCGAGGCAGGCGACGACATTCCCCCGGCTCCGCGCCGCTCGGGGGCTGGAGCCCGGCCCGAGCCCCAAGCCGAGCCCCCCGTCGCGCCGCTGCGCCCCGCCGCCGCTGCACAGGGCGAAGGCCGCCGAGACACCGCGCCGCAGACGCCCCAGCGCCCCCAAAGCGGCGCCCCCCAGGCCGAGGACCGCTCCGCCGAGCGCCCGCCGCTCAGCGCGCGGGACCGGATCGCGGCGCTGCGCCCGGGCACCGAAGCGCCCGCGGGCACGGCCGTCGACACGCCCGCGCTGGCCGCGGGCCTCGCCGCCTTCTCGGGCTCGCGCCGCGACGACCCGGCGGAGGCCCCGGGCCCCGAGGCCGCGCAGAACCTGCCGCGCGGCACCCGCCCCGGGGTCGGCAGCTTCTTCGCCCGCAAACCGCGCATCGACCCCGAGAAAGCCGCCGAGGAAGAGCGCATGACCGTCTTCGGCGCGCGCCGGAAGGACGGCTATGTCGGCGGCAAGCCGCGCTACCTGGGCCTGATGCTGACCTCGGCGCTGCTGGTCTTCCTCCTGGGGGTCGCGGCCTGGGCCTCGGTCTTCCTCGAGGACGGCATCGCGCGGTTCTTCCGCGAGACGCCCGAGACCGCGGTCGCGAGCCTCGCCCCATCCGAGGACCTGCCGGCCCTGCCGCTCGAGACCAGCGCGCGGCCCGCGGCGCGGCCTGCCCCGGCGCCCGAGGTGGACCCGGTCCGCGAGGCCCGGCTCGAGACCGGGGCGGAGACCGACGCCGCCCGCAGCCCCGCGCCCGAGAGCGCGGAGGAGGCCGGTGCGGAACCCGCCCCCGAGGCCCCTGCGGCCCTGCCCGAGGCGCCCGCCGAGGCCCCGCCCCGGCTGCTCTCGCCCGAGGAGGCCGAGGCCACCTATGCCGCGACCGGCATCTGGCAGCGCGCCCCCGGCGCGCCCGCCGAGATCGCGGGCGAGGAGTCCGGCGACCCCTATGTCGCCTCGATTGACCCCGAGGTGCCGCAGTTCGACGCCACCGCCCTGCCCGAGGTCGCGGCCGCGCCCGACAGCGCCCCGGCCTCGCTGCCGATCCCGGCGCCCGCGGGCACGCCCTTCGACCTCGACGCCCGCGGGCTGGTGCGCGCGACGCCCGAGGGCGCGGTGAACCCCGACCGCGTGCGGATCTTCGCGGGCCTGCCGCCGGCGGTGCCGCCCCGGCGCGGCGCGGCGCTGGCGCCGCTGATGGAGGCGATCCCCGAGCGCGGCGACGGCTCGCGCCCGGCCCCGACCGAGATCTTCAACCGCGTGCAGGAGAGCAGCGGGCTGCGCCCCTCGGCCCGGCCCGAGGACCTGCAGGAACAGAACGACCGCGCCAATCTCGCGGGCTTCTCTCGGAGCGAGCTGGCGGCCTTCCGGCCCGAGGTCCGGCCCGAGAACGCCAAGGACGAGTTGGAGGCCGACCGCAGCGCCACCGCCCAGGCGGTCGAGACCTCGAACCGGCCAAGCGGGCGGCCCGGCAATATCGCCGCCATCGTCGCCGCGGTGGAGGCCAGCCGCGCCGCCGCGCCCGCGCCCGCGCAGTCCCAGCAGGTCGCCCAGGCCGCGCCCCGCACCGTGGCGCCGAGCGTGCCCTCCAACACCTCGGTCAGCCGCGCGGCGACCGAGGAGAACGCGCTGAACCTGCGCCGGATCAACCTGATCGGGGTCTATGGCAACGAGTCGAACCGCCAGGCGCTGGTGCGGCTCGGCAACGGGCGCTACGTGAAGGTCGGGGTCGGAGACCGGCTCGACGGCGGGCGCGTCTCGGCCATCGGCGAGAGCCAGTTGCGCTACGTGAAGGGCGGGCGCAACATGACGCTGGAGATGCCGCGGGGGTGAGGCGGCGGCGCGGGTGTCTGGGTGGGTGCTTGAAAGGCGCGGCCACTGGGACGCAATTCCGCGAATACGCTTGGCACGCTGCTCGCTGCTCTTAGCCTTTAGTTCCTTGCTAAAGCCTCACAGCCGCGCAACTCGCAGCCCGAGATCCAGAGTTCACAGCCCTCTGCCCTCTGCCCTCTGAACCGAAGCCGCCCCTGCTCCCTCTCCACAAGCACCATCAGAGGGCGCGCGGCGGACCGGGGGTCGGCGCTTCCGACCTCTGAGCTGAGCACTTTATCCCAACAAGGTCAGGACTAGGGGACAGCTAAGCACGCCACCCCAAGGAGCGCCGGCCCAAGGGGCCGGTCCGGCGCGCGCCCGGCATCTTCGATGCTATTCGGGCGCAAGGAGGGGTTGGTGTGACCGGCCGCTCTCGTGCAGACGACGGTTTGGCGTGTTTCTGGAGGAAGCGCCCCCGCTCCCTCTCCACAAGCACCGCCAGAGGGCGCGCGGCGGACCGGGGGCTGGCGCTGCTGACCTCTGAGCTGCGCACTTTATCCCCACAAGGTCAGGACTAGAGGCACGCTAAGCACGCCATCCCAAGGAGCGCCGGCCCATCGGGCCGGTCCGGCGCGCGCCCGGCACCTTCGGTGCTGTTCGGGCGCAAGAAGGGGGTGGTGCAAGTGAGTGCTACGCGGGATCAGTGGGCCCCGCCCCTTCGCCCCGCCCCCCAAAAAAAAGACGCGCGCCGGAGGATCGGGCGCGCGCCAGTCAATTCTGCCTGTTCGTTCTTCGGATCAGCTGGTCTCTTCCAGCTCCCCATTGGCAATCTGTTCGGCCTCGATCGACTCGAAGAGCGCCTTGAAGTTGCCCTCGCCGAAGCCGTCGTCGCCCTTGCGTTCGATGAACTCGAAGAAGATCGGCCCGATCACCGTCTTCGAGAAGATCTGCAGCAGGATCTTGGTCTCGCCGCCGTCGACCACGCCCTCGCCGTCGATCAGGATGCCGTGTTTCTTCATCCGGTCGACCGGCTCGTCATGGCCCGCCACCCGCTCGAAGCTCAGGTCGTAATAGGTGTCCGGCGGGCCGGGCATGAACTTCACGCCCTTCTCGGCGATGGCATCGGTGGCCGCGTAGATGTCCTTGGCGCCGACCGCGATATGCTGGATGCCCTCGCCGTTGTACTTCTCGAGATAGGCCACGATCTGGCCCTTCTCGCCGCGGTCCTCGTTGATCGGGATGCGGATGCGGCCGCAGGGCGAGGTCAGCGCGCGGCTGTAGAGGCCGGTGAACTTGCCCTCGATGTCGAAGAAGCGGATCTCGCGGAAATTGAACAGGTCCCCGTAGAAGCGGAACCAGGTGTCCATGTTGCCCTTGTAGACGTTGTGGGTCAGGTGATCGAGATACCAGAAACCCACGCCCTCGGGCTTGGAGGTGGCGATCCAGTCGAAGTCCTCGTTGTAGGGCGAGGTGTCGAAATACTGGTCGGTGAAATAGATCAGGCTGCCGCCGATGCCCTTGATCGCGGGCCAGTCGACGGTCTTGTCGTCGCCCTCGTAAGGCTCGGCGCCCAGCTTCACGGCGTGCTCGAAGGCGTGCCGGGCATCGACCACGCGCCAGGCCATCGAGGGCGCGCAGGGGCCGTGCTCCTCGACGAAGCGGGCGGCGAAACTGCCGGGCTCGGCGTTCAGCACATAGGTGATGTCGCCCTGTTGCCAGAGCTCGACCGCCTTGCTCTTATGGGTGGCGACATGGGCATAACCCATGCGGGCGAAGAGGTCGCGCAGCACCTGCGGCTCGGGATGGGCAAATTCGACGAACTCGAAGCCATCCGTGCCGGCGGGGTTCTCGGGGGTGATCTTCGCCTGCGGGGCGTCGTGGGGAAACGGACCCATGATTCCTCTCCTGTCTGACTTACCCCCAGTCTAGACTTGCGCCCATGCGGATGTTGCGCGAATGTCGGCATGCTCACCGCAAAATCCGCACCAGTTCCGCAGGTTTCCCCATGGTCATGCAAAAACCCCGCATAACGCTGGATGAGACCGACCTGCGGCTCCTGGCCGCGCTGCAGCGCGACGCGCATCTCACCGCCGAGGCCCTGGGCGAGGAGCTGAACCTCTCGGCGAGCCAGGCCGGGCGGCGGCGCCAGCGGCTCGAGAAATCCGGCGCCATCCACGGCTATACCGCGCGGCTCGACCCCGAGGGGCTTGGGCTGGCGGTGCAGGCCTTCATCCAGGTCAGCCTCGAAAGCCACGGGCCCGAACAGGCCCAGGGTTTCGCCCGGCTGATCGCCACCCGGCCCGAGGTGGTCTCGGCCTGGACGCTGACCGGCGAGGCCGACTACCTCCTGCGGGCCTATACGACCGACCTGCGGGCGCTGCACCGGCTGATCCACGAGGTGCTCCTGTCGCATGCCACCGTGGCGCGGGTGCAGAGCCAGATCGTCATGGACCAGCTCAAGGCGGATGCAGCCCTGCCGCTCTGAGCCCTGGCGCAGGGGGGCCGCGCGCCTCCGCCCATTGCGCCCCGCGCCGCAGGCGGCACTATAGACCGGACCCCGAAGGGAGCCTCCGCCGATGGACACATTCCTGCTTCAGGCCTCGATCTACCTTCTCGCGGCGGTGATCGCCGTGCCCATCGCCTCGCGGCTGGGGCTGGGCTCGGTGCTGGGCTACCTCGCCGCGGGGCTGGTGATCGGCCCGATCCTCGGGCTGGTGCACGAGACCGAGGACATCCAGCATTTCGCCGAGTTCGGCGTGGTGATGATGCTTTTTCTGATCGGGCTCGAGCTGGAGCCCCGCGCGCTTTGGGACATGCGCACCAAGCTCATCGGCCTCGGCGGGCTGCAGGTCGGGCTGACCACCGCGGCGGTGACGGCGGCGGCCATGGCCATGGGGCTGGCCTGGCAGCCGGCGCTGGCGGTGGGGCTGATCTTCTCGCTCTCCTCGACGGCCATCGTGCTGCAGACCCTGACCGAGAAACGTCTGATCCAGACCGGCGGCGGGCGCTCGATCTTCTCGGTGCTCCTGACCCAGGACATCGCGGTGATCCCGATGCTGGTGCTCTTGCCGCTCCTGGCCCTGCCCCAGCACGCCAGCCTCTCGCCCGACGGCTCAATCGAGCGCGACCACGGCGACCACGGGGCCCATGCCACCATGAGCCTCGTCGAGGGGCTGCCGGGCTGGGGCGTGGCGCTGGTCACGCTGGGCGCCATCGCGGCGATCATCCTCGCCGGGATCTACCTGATCGGCCCGCTTTTCCGCTTCATCCACCAGGCCCGCCTGCGCGAGATGTACACCGCCTTCGCGCTGCTGATCGTGCTGGGCATCGCCTTCCTGATGATCCTCGTCGGCCTCTCGCCGGCGCTCGGCACCTTCCTCGCCGGGGTGGTGCTGGCCAACTCGGAGTTCCGCCACGAGCTCGAATCGGACATCGAACCCTTCAAGGGGCTTCTCCTGGGGCTCTTCTTCATCACCGTCGGCGCGGGCATCAGCTTCACCACCTTCTTCGCCGAGCCTTTCCTGATCCTCGGGCTGACGCTGGGGATGATGACGCTGAAGGGGCTGATCCTCTACGGGCTGGCGCGGATCTTCGGGCTCCGGCATTCGGACAACGCGCTCTTCACCATGGGGCTCGCGCAGGCGGGCGAGTTCGGCTTCGTGCTGGTGAGCTTCTCGCTGCAGCAGGACGTGCTGACCGGCGCCCTGGGCGAACGTATCCTCCTGGTCATCGCGCTCTCGATGCTGTTTACGCCGCTGGTTTTCCTGGCCTACGAGGCGATCTCGAAGCGTTTCGCGCCGACCTCGGACCGGCCCGAGGACGACGAGATCGACGAGACCGCGCCGGTGATCATCGCGGGCATCGGGCGCTTCGGGCAGATCGTGAATCGGCTCCTGCAAAGTTCGGGCTTTCAGACCGTGGTGATCGACCACGACATGGAGACGATCCAGCTCATGCGGCGCTTCGGCTTCAAGGGCTATTTCGGCGACCCGACGCGGCCCGAGCTTCTGCATGCGGCGGGGCTGCACAAGGCGCGGGTGCTTTGCGTTGCGCTCGACGATCCCAAGGCCACCAACACGCTGGTGGCCTATGCCCGGCAGGCGCGCGGGGAGGATCTGCACATCGTCGCTCGCGCGCGGGACCGGACGCATGTCTACGAGCTTTACCAGGCCGGGGCCGACGACATCGTGCGCGAGACCTTCGACAGTTCGATCCGCGCCGGGCGCTACGTGCTCGAGAATATCGGGCTGACGGAATACGAGGCCTCGCAGGCCGAGCGGACCTTCTTCGACCACGACCGGATGACGGTGCGGGAGCTGGCGAAGCTCTGGAAGCCGGGGGTGCGGGCGGTCGACAACCCCGAATACGTGGCCCGCGCGCAGGAGCTGGAAAAGGAGCTGGAGACGGCACTGTTCTCGGCGCTGGAGCGCAAGGAGGACGCAGCGTGAAGGGCGGCGGTGGGCGGGCCGCCTGCCCGGCTGGGTTGGCGCGTTAGGCGGGAGGTGGCAGCGGGGCTGTTGAGGAGGCGTTCAGCGGATGCCGCGGGCAGCTTGGCTTTTCAATGGCCTGCCTAGAACGGCATTTTCTCCGGGTTCGGCTCCGAGGCGGGAGCTGACCCGCTCCGGCCTCTCCCGAGCAACTGACCGGCCGCAGGCCTCCCCCGCGCCTGACAGGCCGCCCGCCTCGCTCGCCGCACCTCACCGGCCTTCGGCCTCCCCCTCGCCCCCCAAAACTCCGCCCATGAAAAAGGCCGCGCCCCTCGGGGACGCGGCCAATTCCTTGCGGGACCGTTGCCGGCTCAGGCGGCGCGGGAGACCAGCACCTCGTCGACCTGCTTGGCCGCCGCGATCTCGTCGCCGCCGGAGACCGCCGCCACCTCGCGGGTGAGCCGCTCGAGCGCGGCTTCATAAAGCTGCCGCTCGGAGTAGCTCTGCTCGCGCTGGTCGTCGGCGCGGTGCAGGTCGCGCACCACCTCGGCGATTGCGATCAGGTCGCCGGAGTTGATCTTCTGCTCGTACTCCTGGGCGCGGCGCGACCACATGGCTTTCTTCACCTTGGCCTTGCCCTGGAGGGTCTTCATCGCCTGGCTGACCACGTCGGGCGAGGACAGGGTCCGCATGCCCACCTCCGTCGCCTTGTGGGTCGGCACGCGCAGGGTCATCTTGTCCTTCTCGAAGGAGATCACGAACAGCTCCATCGTGATGCCGGCAATCTCTTGCTCTTCGATCGACATGATCTGCCCCACACCATGCGCCGGGTAGACGACGTAATCGTTCGGACGGAATTCGGACGACTGTTTGGTCTTGGTCATTACGGTTCCTCAGGCAGCTTGAACGCTGAACCTTCCAGACGAAAAAAGTGCCCGGATACCTTGGGGGATCCGTTCACTTGGTTCGATCAAGAAAATTACCAGCGGGGCGCAGACCCCGCGACCTGGTATGGTTGCAGCGTTCTCATTTGTAACGAGAATATAGCACAATTCCGGGGCGCTGAACAGCGCAAGCGGTAGAGCGCGCTAACCCCTGTGTATCAAGGGGTTACGCCTCGTCCTTCAGGTGCGCACGGCGCCCCGGGGGCGCCGGCTCGAATCGCGTCAGCCGCCTTCGCCGGGCTTCTCCGAGAAGTATTTCTCGAGCTTGCCCTCCTCGCCGTCGCGCTCTTCGGCCTCGGGCAGAGGGTCCTTCTTGGTGATGATCACCGGCCATAGCTCGGAGTACTTCCGGTTGAACTCGACCCACTTCTCGGCTTCCGGCTCGGTGTCGGGCCGGATCGCATCGGCGGGGCATTCGGGTTCGCAGACACCGCAGTCGATGCATTCATCGGGGTGAATCACCAGCATGTTCTCGCCTTCGTAGAAGCAGTCGACCGGACAGACCTCGACGCAGTCGGTATACTTGCAGGCGATGCAGGCGTCATTGACGATATAGGTCATGTTCGAGAGGTCCGTAAGCTGATCCGAGGGTTGGCTAGACCAAGCGCCGGGATCATTCAAGAACCTCACGGCGGGTTTGATCGAGCTGGCGTCTTTCCTTCTTGGTCGGGCGACCGCTGCCTTCATACTTCGGCACATGCGGGGTTGCACTGCGGTCTTTTGGCCGCGGCGGGTCGAGATCGTCGTAAAGCGTCCGCGCCTCCGAGGCCGGCCCGCGCCGCGCGCCGGGCGCAAGCACCCGGATCACCCGGATCTCATGCGCCTGCGGGAAGGTCAGCACGTCCCCCGGCCCCACCGCGAAGGCGGGCTTGGAGATCGGCTGCGCGTTCACCCGCACGCGGCCCGAGGCCACGACCTTGGCCGACAGGCTGCGGGTCTTGAAGAACCGCGCCTGCCAGAGCCATTTGTCGATGCGGATCCTGTCGCTCATCTCTGGACCTGCCATGCCGCGCGGGCGGTGGGCCCGCCGCGCGCAGTTCTTCAGGACTTGCCCTTGTTGAACCCCGAGAGCGCCGCGGCGAAGGGGTTGTCGGGGTCGATCTTGTCCTTCTTCGGCGGGCGCGCCTCGTAGTTCTTGGCCTGCTGCGGCGGGCGCTTGCCCTTCGGCTTGCCCTTGCCCTTGGGCGGGCCGCCCCGGCCCTGCGGACGGCCCTTGCCGCCGCGGTCGCGGTTGCGGTTGCCGGCCCAGGTGAAGGTGTAGAAGACCTCGATCTCGGGCCCGGCGACGGCGGCGTCGGGGGCCTCGCCCAGGGGCGTCTCCTCGGGCGGGGTCTCGGCGACCGGGGTCTCGGGCACATCCTCGGCAGGCTCTTCGGCCAGCGGGGCCTCGCCGTGATCGGCGATCTCGGCGACCTTCTCCTCGGCGGGATCCTCGGCGGGGGCCTCCGGGGCCTCGGCCTCGCCGGTCACGGCGCCGGGCTCGATGGCCTCGGGCGTGCCCTTGTCGAAGACCGGAGCGTCTTCGGCAGGCGCGGCCTCGTCCTCGGCGGCATCGGCGCCGGCGTCGGTGGAGGCGCCCTCCTCGACCGGGACGGTGGCGTCGACCGGCTTCTGCTTGGCGCGTTCGCCCTTCTCGGCGCGGTAGCCGAGCCCCTCCATGAGGTCGGAGAACTGCTCCAGCGTCAGCCCGGTGATCGAGAGCATGTCGGCGGTGGCCTCGAAGCCGCCGCGGCTGTCCTCGACCCGCACGAGATCGGCCAGCCGCTCGAGCATGTCGATGCGGATCGCCCGGGTGCCGGCCTTGCGGTAGCCCATGATCGCGAACTCGTCCTGCGGCGTGCCCTGGTCGGCGGGCACGGTCACCAGCCCCGGCGGCGGCGCCTCGGGGAAGGTGTCGCGGCCCTGCGCGAGGCTCCAGAGCACCAGCCGCAGCCGGGTCGGCGCGGGCTTCAGGAGAAGCGGCATGAAGATGGTGAACTGGCCGAAGCGGATGCCGTGCTTGCGCAGCGCGCCGCGGGCCTCCTGGTCCAGCGCCTTGACCTCGTCGGCGACCTTGGCGCGCGGGATGACGCCCATGGCCTCGATCATCTGGAAGCCGAAGCCCTTGGCGAGCCCCGTCAGCGCCTCGTCGCGCTGGATGTTCATCAGCGGCTCGAACAGCGCCGCGACCTTGCGGTCGATGAAATGCTGCAACCGGCGCTCGACCTTCTGGCGCACCTCGGGGCCCGCCTCGTCGTCGACGAAGGCCGCCACGCGGGGCTTCATCGGGTCGTCGCCGCGCTCAAGCTTGCCGACGGCCTGCTCGCCCCACATCAGACCGCCCTGTTCGGTAAAGTCGATCTCGGTGTCGGGGGCGTTGTAGAACCGATCCGCGCGCAGATGGAAATGCGGCGCAAGCGCCTGAAGCGACGCGGATTTCAGCGTTTTCGCCTCCTCGCCCTTGGCGTCCTTGTCCTGCCGGAAGCGGAACCCTTCGAGACGGCCGATAAACTCGCCCTCGACGGTCACTTCACCCTTGTCGTTCACTTCGGCCAAGAGGGCCTCCTTCTGCTTCAACCGGCGGAGCAACACGCTGGTCCGCCGGTCCACGAATCTCTGCGTCAGCCGCTCGTGCAGCGCGTCTGACACCCTGTCTTCTACCGCCCGCGTCCGGTCTCGCCAATGGGTCTCGTCGGAGACCCAGCCACGGCGTTGCGCGACGTAGGTCCATGTGCGGATATAGGCCAGCCGTTTCGACAACATGTCGATGTCGCCGTCGACCCGGTCGATGCGGTGCACCTGCCGCGCGATGAAATCGTCCGGCACGGTGCCGCGCTCGTGCAGATGCCGGAAGATAACGTCAAGCAGGCCCGCGTGTTCCGCCTGGCTGATGCCGCGGAAATCGGGGATCCGGCAGACATCCCACAAGAGCTGCACCGACCGCGCGTCGCTGGCCCGGGCGCGGATTTCCGCCCGCGTCGCCAGCTCCTTCAGCGCCTTGAGGTCGTCGGCCTCGCGCGCCTTCAGAAGCAGCGGATCCTCGCTGGCCGCCTCGAGCGAGGCGATCAGCGCCTCGGGCGTGCCGAAGGACAGTTTCGGGTTGCGCCACTGCAGCTTGCGCAGCGGGGTGAAGCGGTGGTTGCAGATCGCCTCGGCGACCTCTTCCTCCAGGGGCGGCGCCTCGCCGGTCACCCCGAAGGTGCCGTCGCGCATCCCCCGGCCCGCCCGGCCGGCGATCTGCGCCAGTTCGTTCGGCGCCAGGGGCCGCATCCGCCGCCCGTCGAACTTCACCAGCGAGGAGAAGGCGACGTGGTCGATGTCGAGGTTGAGCCCCATGCCGATGGCGTCGGTGGCGACCAGGTAGTCGACCTCGCCATTTTGATAAAGCGACACCTGGGCGTTGCGGGTGCGCGGGCTGAGCGCCCCCATGACCACCGCCGCGCCGCCCTTCTGACGGCGCAGAAGCTCGGCGATGGCATATACATTCTCAACCGAAAATCCCACAATTGCCGTGCGCGGCTTGATGCGGCTTGTCTTTTTCGGACCTGTGTAGCTCAACTGGCTCATCCGCTCGCGGCGCATGAACTCGCAGCCCGGGACCAGTTCGGCGATCGGCCCGCGCATGGTATCGGAGCCCAGGAACAGCGTCTCGTGGGTGCCCCGCATCCGCAAAAGCCGGTCGGTGAAGACATGGCCGCGCTCGGGGTCGGCGCAAAGCTGGATCTCGTCGATGGCGACGAAATCGGTGCCCATGCCCTCGGGCATGGCCTCGACGGTGCAGACCCAATAGGCGGCGCGCGGCGGCACGATGCGCTCTTCGCCGGTGACCAGCGCCACCACCGAGGGGCCGCGGGCGGCGACGATCTTGTCGTAGACCTCGCGCGCGAGCAGCCGCAGCGGCAGGCCGATCATGCCGGTGCGATAGCCCAGCATCCGCTCGATGGCGTAATGCGTCTTGCCGGTATTGGTCGGGCCGAGAATGGCCGCGACCCGCGAGTTCATGAGCATGTAACGCCCTTTGGCCGATCAGAGGCGATACCCGTTCGCGAGGAGGTCGAGCCGCGTCAGCGCATTGGTCACACGTTCGTCGAAGGGACGCAATGCGTCCGCGGCGTCATAGGCGCGGTAGGCCCGCTGGGCATCGCCCAGGTGTTCGAAGATCGCGCCGAGCCCCTGCAAGGCCCCGTAATGGTTGGGATTAAGCGCCAGCGTCCGCTCCAGCGCATCGGCCGAAAGCCCCAGCCGGTCCTGCGCGTAATAGGCCTGGGCCAGGGTGTGCCAGCCTTCGGCGAAGCCGGGCGCATGGTCGGTCAGCGCGCGCAGGTGTTCGACCGCGCGGTCAAGCTCCTGCACCTCGAGCGCGTCGCGCCCGCGGCGCAACAGAAGGTCCATGGCCGCCGAGCCGGATTTCGACCATTCGAGCTCCAGCTCGCGTTCGAGCCGGCGTGCCTCGGCCGGGGTCTCCGCGGCGCCGAGGTCGCGCAGAAGTTCCGCCGCGCGCTCGCTGCCGCCCTCGGCCTGGCCAAGTGACGGAAGGGAAAACGCCATCACGGCCAGAAATGCCGTGACGGTAGATTTGAATTTCGCGCGCGGCCTAATCATGGTGCCAAGGAGAATAGCGCACCCGCGCGGCTTGTGAACACCCGCGCGCGATCACATGGAGGACACCACGCATGAGCGACACGATCACCGAGGCGGTCTCGGCCCTGAACGCCAAGATGGACGGCCAGGACATCGGCGGCACCGTCAAGTTCGACATCGAGGGCGAAGGCACGATCATCATGGACGACAACGGCGCCCGCGCCGCGGATGAAGACGCCGATGTCACCATGACCGCCGATGCCGACACCTTCCGCGAGATCCTGGAGGGCGAGATGAACCCCACAGCGGCCTTCATGTCGGGCAAGCTGTCGATCGACGGCGACATGGGCCTGGCGATGAAGCTGGCGGGCGTCCTCTCCTGATGGCCGAGACGGCCCCCTTCCTGGCCCAAGAGGCCGAGGGGCCGGAGGGCGCGCGCGCGCTCTGGGTCGCGGCCGTGGACGGCACGCGCCTGCGCATCGGGCATTACCCCGGCGGCACGGCGGGCACGGTACTTCTCTTGCCCGGCCGCACCGAATACATCGAGAAATACGGCCGCACCGCGGCCGATTTCGCCCGCGCGGGCTATCACACGCTGACCATCGACTGGCGCGGGCAAGGATTGTCGGACCGGCTTCTGACCGATGTCCGCACCGGCCATGTGCATGTCTTCGACGACTACCAGCGCGACCTCGACGCCGCGCTGAGCTGGGCCGAAGCCGAGGGCCTGCCGAAGCCCTGGCATCTGCTTGCCCACAGCATGGGCGGCTGCATCGGGCTGCGGGCGCTGATGAACGGCCTGCCGGTGGCGGGCGCGGGCTTCACCGGGCCGATGTGGGGCATCCGCATCTCGCCCTTCATGCGGCCGGCGGCCTGGGCCCTGTCCTGGAGCTCCTCGCGGGTGGGGCTGGGCCATACAATCGCGCCGGGCACCAGCCCCGACAGCTACGTCGTGGCCGAGACATTCGACGACAACCTGCTGACCCGCGACCGCGAGATGTATGACTACATGCGCGCCCAGGTCATCGCCGAACCGGGCCTGCAGCTCGGCGGGCCCTCGCTGCGCTGGCTGAACGAGGCGCTGGTCGAATGTCGGGCGCTGGCGCGAATGCCGGCGCCGGATTACCCCTGCCTGACCTTCGTGGGCTCGAACGAGCGCATCGTCGACGTGCCGCGCATCGCCCAGCGCATGGCGGGCTGGCCGGGTGGCCGCCTGGTCACCGTGCCCGGCGGCGAACACGAGGTGCTGATGGAGGGCCCCGAGGTCCGTGGCGAGATCACCGCGGCGCTGATCGCCCATTACGACGCCGCCGGGGCTTCCGCGCGCGAGGAAGAGAACGGCGGGCCGCGCAGCGCGCGGGCCTGAGGGGGCGCGGGGCGGGCCTCGCGCCAGATGCGCGGGCCGAGCCTCGCCCCTGACGCGCCGGGCTACAGGCGCCAGCCCCGCCGCTGACACGGTGTCCCGGCCCGGCACAGCGGCCAGCGCAAAGACCGCCCCGCCCGCCTCTGGCGCGGCCCTCCGCCTGCCCTATCATGGCCCTCATGGCCGAGCCCGTCCTCACCTTCACCGACCGCGGCATCTACTGCCCCGCGGGCGATTTCTTCATCGACCCCTGGCGCCCCGTCGACCGGGCGCTGATCACCCATGGCCATGCCGACCACGCCCGGCCCGGCCATGCGCGCTACCTCGCCACCGAGGTCGCCGGGCCGGTCATGCGCTACCGGCTCGGGCAGATCGACCTCGAGACCATCCGCTTCGGCGAGACCACGCGCATCGGCGGCGCCGAGGTCAGCTTCCACCCCGCCGGCCATATCCCCGGCTCGGCGCAGATCCGCGTCTCGGTCCGCGGCGAGACCTGGGTGGTCTCGGGCGACTACAAGACCGCGCCCGACCGTCTGTCGGAGCCCTTCGAGCCGGTGCGCTGCCACACCTTCATCTCCGAATGCACCTTCGGCCTGCCGGTTTTCAAATGGCGCCCCGAGGAAGAGGTCGCGTCAGAGATCAACGCCTGGTGGCAGGCCAATGCGGCCGCCGGCGTGACCTCGGTCCTCGGGGCCTATTCGCTCGGCAAGGCGCAGCGGGTGCTGACCCTGCTCGATCCTGACTTGGGTCCCATCCTGACCCATGGCGCGGTGGAGGCGACCAATGCCATCCTGCGCGACCAGGGGCTGGCGCTGCCCGCGACAGCCCAGGTCTCGGAGGAAAACG
Organism: Roseivivax sp.; assembly: GCF_054552075.1. NCBI lineage: Bacteria > Pseudomonadati > Pseudomonadota > Alphaproteobacteria > Rhodobacterales > Roseobacteraceae > Roseivivax > Roseivivax sp. Next base: position 36,424 of record NZ_JBTOLZ010000011.1, on the reverse strand, counting down.
ACCCCAAGAAGACCCCGGGGGCGCTGGTCATCGCGCCGCCCTCGGCGCTTGGCACGCCCTGGATGCGGCGCTTCGGACCTTCGAGCCAGGCCTTCGCCTCGGGCTGGATGGCCCTGCGCGGGGTGCGGCGCCGCCGCGCCATGGACCGCGGCTTCGTCGTCTCCGATCACGCCGATTGGGAGGGCCTGCACGAGGCGATCCGCGAGACCGGCGCGGAAAAACTATACGTCACGCATGGTTACACCGAGATCTTCGCGCGCTGGCTGAACGCCAGCGGCTGGGACGCCGAGGTGCTGCAGACCGAGTTCGGCACCGAGGAGGCGGAGGAGACCGCGCCCGCATCCGACAGCGGGGCGGCGGCATGAAAGACTTCGCCGCGCTCTTCGCCGCCGTCGACCAGACCACCCGCACCAGCGCCAAGACCGCCGCGCTGGCGCGCTATTTCACGCAAGCCTCGGACGCCGACAAGCTCTGGACCATCGCGCTCTTTTCCGGCCGCCGCCCGAAGCGCGCGGTGACCACGACGCAGCTGCGCGAATGGGCGGCCGAGCGCGCGGGCATCCCGCTTTGGCTCCTCGAGGAGAGCTACCCGATCGTCGGCGACCTGGCCGAGACCATCGCGCTGGTCCTGCCGCCGCCCGGGGCGGAAAGCGACCTGCCACTCTCGGAGTGGATCGCCGAGCTGCGCGCCCTGCCCGGCCTGGAGATCGCCGAGCGCCGCGCGCGCATCCTCTCGGCCTGGGACCGGCTCGACACCACCGAGCGCTTCCTCTTCAACAAGCTGATCACCGGCGGCTTCCGCATCGGCGTCAGCCGCAAGCTGATGACCCGCGCCCTGGCCCGCGCCACCGGCCAGGAGGAGGCGGTTCTGGCGCATAAGCTCATGGGCGCCTGGCAGCCCGCCGAGACCAGCTATCACGCGCTGATCGAGGCCGAGGACCCCGCCGCCGACGCCTCGCGGCCCTATCCCTTCTACCTCGCCTACCAGCTCGACGAGGGCCCCGAGAGCCTCGGGCCGCCCGAGGACTGGCAGGCGGAATGGAAATGGGACGGCATCCGCGGGCAGGTGCTGATCCGCGGCGCCGAGCACCACGTCTGGTCGCGCGGCGAGGAGCTGATGACCGACCGCTTCCCCGAGCTCACGCCGCTCCGCGACTACCTGCCCGAGGGCACGGTAATCGACGGCGAGATCGTCGCCTGGGACGCCGCGGCGGCGATGCCCCTGCCCTTCAACACGCTGCAGGCGCGGATCGGCCGCAAGACGGTGCCGAAGAAGCTCCTGCGCGAGGCGCCGGTGATCCTCCTGGCCTATGACCTCCTGGAGGACGGCGGCGCGGACATCCGCGACATGCCGCTGGCCGAGCGCCGCGCGCGGCTCGAGGCGCATCTGGCCGAGGTGCCGCCCGAGGCGCCGATCCGCCCCTCGCCGCGCATCGATTTCGCCGATTGGCAGGCCCTCGCCCGCCACCGCGCCGAGGCCCGCGAGATGCGCGCCGAGGGGGTCATGCTGAAGCGCGCAGCCAGCCCTTATCTCTCGGGCCGCAAGAAGGGCGACTGGTGGAAATGGAAGCTCGACCCGCTGACCATCGACGCGGTGATGATCTACGCCCAGCAGGGCCACGGGCGGCGGGCGAACCTCTTCACCGATTTCACCTTCGCGGTCTGGGACGGCGAGGCGCTGGTGCCCTTCACCAAGGCCTATTCCGGGCTCACCGACGCCGAGTTCCGCCAGATCACCGCCTGGGTGCGCAAGAACACCCAGAACCGCTTCGGTCCGGTGCGTCAGGTGACCCCGGAGCATGTCTTCGAGATCGCCTTCGAGGGCATCTTCGAAAGCCCCCGCCACAAATCCGGGGTCGCCCTGCGCTTCCCCCGCATGTCCCGCTGGCGCCACGACAAATCCGCGGGCGAGGCCAACACGCTGGCGGATCTGAAGGAGATGCTGGCGGCTTACGGGTGATGTGTTTGGGGGCTGTTTGTAGCGTGGCGCGGGGTGTGGCGGGGACGTTTGCATTTTTGGTTGTGGGGGGCTCTGCCCCCTCTTCGGGCCTGCGGCCCGAATTCACCCCCGAGGGTATTTGGACAAGCTGAAGGGCAAGAGGCGCTGCGCTTTAAAGCCCGGCGGGGGGTGCGGGTGGTTGGCGGGGCTGGGTGGTGCGCTTTGGGGCCGTGTCGGTGGCGCGGGCATTTGGCGGTTGCGGGGCGCGCGGGCGGCGCGGTGGCGGCCGGTCTGCCTTGTCGTGGCGCGCCCTGCGGGGCTTGAACCCGGCTGGCGCGCGCGCCACCTTGAGCGGCAAGACCGACACCCATGGAGAACCTGATGACCCCACGCCCCGTCTTCGACGCCGACGCCCACCAGAAAGGCCAGGACCTGGGCGACCTGCCGGTCTGGGATCTGAGCGATCTCTACGCCGCGCCGGATGCGCCCGAGTTCAAGCGCGATCTCGACTGGCTGGAGGCCGCCTGCCGCGACTTCGCGGCGGATTACGAAGGCAAGATCGAGGGCCTCGACGCCGCGGGCTTCGCCGAGATGATCGGCCGGCACGAGACCATCGAGCGGGTCGCAGGGCGCATCATGTCCTACGCCGGGCTGCGCTATTACCAGAACACCACCGATGCCGAGCGCGCCAAGTTCCTCTCGGACGCGCAGGAGAAGATCACCGTCTACACCACGCCGCTGGTCTTCTTCTCGCTCGAGCTGAACCGCCTGGGCGACGAGCATTACGCGCAGCTCTTCGAGGATGCGGCGTTGGCGCGCTACAAGCCCGCCTTCGACCGCATCCGGGCGATGAAGCCCTACCAGCTCTCCGACGAAATGGAGAAGTTCCTGCACGACATGGGCGTGGTCGGCGACGCCTGGGAGCGGCTTTTCGATGAGACCATCGCGGGGCTGACCTTCGAGGTCGCGGGCGAGACGCTCGGCATCGAGGCGACGCTGAACTGCCTGACCGAACAGGACCGCGCCACCCGCGAGGCGGCGGCCCGCGCCCTGGCCGAGGTCTTCGGCCAGAACATCCGCACCTTCGCCCGGGTCCACAACACCCAGGCCAAGGAGAAGGAGGTCATGGACCGCTGGCGCGGCATGCCCAGCCCCCAGACCGGGCGGCACCTGGCCAATGACGTCGAGCCCGAGGTGGTCGAGGCGCTGCGCGACGCGGTGGTGGCCTCCTATCCCGATCTCTCGCATCGCTACTACGAGCTGAAGCGCAAGTGGCTGGGGCTCGACCGGATGCAGGTCTGGGACCGCAACGCCCCCCTGCCCATGGAGGAAACCCGCCGGGTCGGCTGGGACGAGGCGCGCGAGACGGTGATGAATGCCTATGGCGCCTTCGACCCGCGCATGGCCGAAATCGCCGAGCCCTTCTTTACCAAGGGCTGGATCGACGCGGGCGTCACCCCGGGCAAGGCGCCGGGCGCCTTCGCTCATCCCACGGTGACCGACGCGCACCCCTACGTGCTGTTGAACTACCTCGGCAAGCCGCGCGACGTGATGACGCTTGCCCATGAGCTGGGCCACGGCGTGCACCAGGTGCTGGCCGCAGACCAGGGCGAGATGCTGAGCCAGACGCCGCTGACCCTGGCCGAGACCGCCAGCGTCTTCGGCGAGATGCTGACCTTCCGCCGGATGCTGGCCAACGCCAAGGACGATGCCGAGAAGAAGGTGCTCCTGGCCGGCAAGGTCGAGGACATGATCAACACGGTGGTCCGGCAGATCGCCTTCTACGACTTCGAGTGCAAGCTGCACGAGGCGCGGCGCGGCGGCGAGCTGACGCCCGACGACATCAACGCGCTCTGGATGAGCGTGCAGGCCGAGAGCCTCGGACCCGCCTTCGACTTCATGGAGGGCTACGAGACCTTCTGGGCCTATATCCCGCATTTCGTGCATTCGCCCTTCTACGTCTACGCCTATGCCTTCGGCGACGGGCTGGTGAACGCGCTTTACGCCAATTACGAGGACGCGCCCGAGGGCTTCGAGGAGAAGTATTTCGAGATGCTGCGTGCCGGCGGCTCGAAGCATCACACCGACCTCCTGGCGCCCTTCGGGCTCGATGCGACGGACCCGGCCTTCTGGCAGAAGGGGCTGTCGATGATCTCGGGCTTCATCGACGAGCTGGAGGCGATGGAGGGCTGACGGCTCCCGCGCTCGCGCGGGGCGCGCATTTGGGAGACCGGGGGAAGGCCGCGTTGCTGTCATAGGGCGGCGCGGACCCGGTCTCCGCCCCCTCCCGACCGGCGGCGCGCGATCTCAAGCCTTGAGGCGGGCGCCGCCCCTACCCGGACCTCCGGCGCCGCGTGACGCCCACGCGCCAAGCCTACTTCAGCTGGCTGTCCTTCGAACCCCGGCGGTTCACGCCGCCGCGCGCGGCGGGGCGGCCGTCGCGCTCGGACTGGCAGTCGATGCAGAGCTTCACCCCGGGCAGCGCCTTGCGGCGCTTCTCGGGGATCGGCTCGTCGCATTCCGCGCAATGGGTCAGGCTCTCGCCCTCGGGGGTGCGGCGGGCGCGCATCCGCGCCAGCTCGTCGCTGATCGAGGCCTCGATCTGTTCGCTCACCGCGCCGTCGCGGGTCCATCCTCCGGCCATGACGTGCCTCCTTGCCTGCCATGAAGGCTAGGCCGGGCGGCGCCTTTCGCCAAGGGGCCCGCCCCCCGGACAGACAAAGGCCGCCGCCGTGGGTGCCCGGCGGCGGCCTTTGCTCCTTGGCGTGGGGGCCGCAGGGGCTGCCCCCTGCGCCTCAGCGTTGCGCGGTCTGCCACTCGGGATGGACCCAGGGCGCGCTGTTCTCGGGCGGCAGACGGCGGCCCAGCACGTGGTCGGCGATCTTCTCGCCCACGAGGATCGACGGGCCGTTGAGGTTGCCGTTGGTGATCCGCGGGAAGATCGAGCTGTCGGCGACCCGCAGGCCCTCGACGCCGATCACCCGGCCCTCGGGGTCGACCACCGCCTCGGGGTCGTCGGGCCGGCCCATGCGGCAGGTGCCGCAGGGGTGATAGGCGCTTTCGACATGCTCGCGGATGAAGCCGTCGAGCTCTTCGTCGCTTTGCAACTCGGCGCCCGGCTGGATCTCGAAATCGGCGTAGTCCGAGAAGGCCTCCTGCGCGAAGATCTCGCGGGTGAGCCGGATCGCGGTGCGGAAGTCCTGCCAGTCCTTGTCGTGGCTCATGTAGTTGAACCGGATCTTCGGCGCCGCCTCGGGATCGGCGGAGGCCAGGCTGACCGAGCCGCGCGAGGGCGAGCGCATCGGGCCGACATGGGCCTGGAAGCCATGCCCCTCGGAGGCCGCCTGCCCGTCGTAGCGCACCGCCAGCGGCAGGAAGTGATACTGGATGTCGGGGTAGTCGACGCCCGGCGCGCTGCGGATGAAGGCCGCGCTTTCGAACTGGTTCGAGGCGCCGGGGCCGGACTTGTTCAGAAGCCAGCGCAGCCCGACGTAGGCCTTCCCGAAGAGGTTCCAGTAGCTGTAGAGGCTGACCGGCTTCTTCGAGGCCATCTGGATGTAGAGCTCGAGGTGGTCCTGCAGGTTCTGCCCGACGCCGGGACGGTCGGCGCGGACCTCGATGCCGTGTTCGGCCAGATGCGCCGCCGGGCCCACGCCCGAGAGCATCAGGAGCTTCGGCGAGTTCAGCGAGGAGGCGGCAAGGATCACCTCGCGGCTGGCGCGCACGGTCTCGACCGAAGCGCCGCGGGCGATCTCCACGCCGCTGGCGCGGCCTTCCTCGAAGGTGATCCGGCGGGCGAGGCCGCGCACCACCTGCGCGCCCATCTTCTCGGCCGGGCGCAGGTAGGCATGGGCGGCGGACCAGCGGCGGCCCTTGTGGATGGTGGCCTCCATCGGGCCGAAGCCTTCCTGCTTCTCGCCGTTGTAATCCTCGGTAGTCTCATAGCCCGCCTGGGCGCCAGCCTCGACGAAGGCGCGGGTCAGCGGGTTGTTGCGGGGGCCGCGGCTGACGTGCAGCGGGCCGTCGGTCCCGCGCCAGCCCTCTTGGCCGCCGTGGCTGGTTTCCATGCGCCGGAAATAGGGCAGCACGTCGGCATAGCCCCAGCCGTCGGCGCCCTGGTCGCGCCAGTGGTCGTAGTCGCGCGCGTGGCCGCGCACGTAGACCATGCCGTTGATCGAGGAGGAGCCGCCCAGCACCTTGCCGCGCGGGCAGGCCAGCCGGCGCCCGCCGAGGTGCGGCTCGGGCTCGGACTGGTAGCCCCAGTCGTAGCGCGACATGTTCATCGGGTAGGAGAGCGCGCCCGGCATCTGGATGAAGGGGCCGCCGTCCCAGCCGCCGTGTTCGATCACGATGACCGACTTGCCGGCCTCGGCCAGCCGGTAGGCCATTGCACAACCGGCGCTGCCCGCGCCGACGATGACGTATTCCGCCTGCATGTTGAAACCTCCGTGGAAGCTGTCCCGGCGGCGCGAGGGGCCCTCCCTGCGAACCGCCGGGGCGAAAGCCAGCGCCTAGAAGGGCGCCTCGACGCGGCCCATCCGCACGTAGACGGACTTGAGCTGCGAGTAATGGTCGATCGCCGCCTTGGCGTTCTCGCGGCCGACACCGGACATCTTCACGCCGCCGAAGGGCATCTCCACCGGCGCGTCGTTGTAGGAGTTGATGTAGCAGGTGCCCGCCTCGAGCCGGGAGATGACCCGGTGCGCGCGGCTGATGTCGCGGGTGAAGACCCCCGCCGAAAGCCCGAAGGCCGTGTCATTGGCGCGGGCGACGGCCTCCTCCTCGGTCTCGAACTCGAAGACCGACAGGACCGGGCCGAAGATTTCCTCCTGCGCGATGGTCATCTCGTCGGTGACCCCTTCGAAGAGCGCCGGCGTCATCCAGTAGCCCGCGCGGTCGAGGGTCTCGCCGCCGCAGACCAGCCGGGCGCCTTCGGCTTTGCCCTTCTCGAGGTAGCCCTGCACGATCTCGAGCTGGCGGGCGCTGACGAGCGGGCCGAAGTTCGTGTCTTCGTCCATCGGGTCGCCGATCACCGCGCCGCCGAGGCGCTCCTGCATGCGGGCGATGAAGCGGTCCTTCAGGCCCTTCTGGACGAAGACCCGCGTCCCGTTCGAGCAGATCTGCCCCGAGGAGTAGAAGTTGCCCATGATCGCGCCGCCGACCGCGTCGTCGAGATCGGCGTCATCGAAGACCACCATGGGCGACTTGCCGCCCAGCTCCATGGTCACATGCTTCAGGCTGTCGGCGGCGGCGGCATAGACCTTGCGGCCGGTCGGCACCGAGCCCGTGAGCGAGACCTTGTCGACCTTGGGGTGGGTGGTCAGCGCCGCGCCGACCGAGCCCGCGCCCTGCACCACGTTGAAGAGGCCCGCGGGCAGGCCCGCCTCGATCAGGATCTCGGCGACCTTGAGCGCCGAGAGCGGCGTGGTCTCGGAGGGCTTGAAGATCATCGCGTTGCCGCAGGCCAGCGCCGGGGCGGCCTTCCAGCAGGCGATCTGGGTGGGATAGTTCCAGGCGCCGATGCCGACGCAGAGGCCCAGCGGCTCGCGCATGGTATAGGCCCAATCCTCACCGAGCGGGATATGCTCGCCGGTCAGACCGGCGGAGATACCGCCGAAATATTCCAGCGCGTCGGCGCCCGAGGTCGCATCGGCCACCAGCGTCTCCTGCAGGGGCTTGCCGGTGTCCTGGGTCTCGAGGACCGAAAGCGCGCGGTTGCGCTCGCGCATGAGCGCGGCGGCGCGGGCCAGCACCCGGCCGCGTTCGCGCGGCGGGGTCGCGGCCCATTCGGCCTGCGCCCGGCGGCCGCTTTCCACGGCCTTGGCGATCACCGCCTCGGTGGCCTCATGCACCCGGGCGATCACCTCGCCGGTGGCGGGATAGACCACCTCGATCTCGGCGCCGGCGGTGTCCTCGACATAGGCGCCGTCCACGAAGTGGCTGGCTTTCGGTTGGGGGTCGTATCTCAGCTCGTCCATCACTTATTCGCCTCTCGGAAAGCGTTGATTTTCCTCGACAACATTGAGGTCCATGTGGTTGCGCATGTAGCGGTCCGAGGCCTCTCGGAGGGGTTGGTAATCCCAGGGGTAATAGCCGCCCTCGCGCAGGGCCTCGTAGACCACGCGGCGCCGGGCCTGGCTTTCGCGGACCTCGGCATCGAAGGCCTCGAGGTCCCAGCGCAGCGCGGCGGCCTTGCGGAACTCCTCGAGCACCTCGGCGTGTTCCGGCGCCTCGGCCAGGTTCTCCTGTTCGTGCGGGTCCGCCTCGAGGTCGAAGAGCTGCTCGGGGTCGAGCGCGCAATTGGTGTATTTCCACCGCCCCGCGCGCAGCGCGACCAGCGGCGAATAGGAGGCCTCGGCGGCATATTCCATCTCCACCGGCGAGCGGCGCGCGCCGCCCTTGCCCAGGGGCACCAGGCTTTCGCCGGTGGTCCAGGGCATGACCTCCTCCATCGAGACGCCGGCCAGCTCGCAGAGCGTCGGGCAGAGGTCGATGGTGGAGACCGGCGCGGTGACCTGGCCCGGGGTCATCCCGGGCGCGGAGACCATGAGCGGCACCCGCGCGGAGCCCTCGAAGAGGCTCATCTTGAACCAGAGGCCGCGCTCGCCCAGCATGTCGCCGTGGTCCGAGACCAGGACCACGATGGCCTCCTGCCGGGTGCGCTCGAGCACGTCGAGGATGCCGCCGATCTTGTCGTCCAGGTAGGAGATATTGGCGAAATAGGCCCGGCGCGAGCGGCGCACGTCCTCGCGGGTGATCTCGAAGCTGCGCCAGTCGTTGGCGTCGAAGATGCGCTGGCTGTGCGGGTCGTGATCCTCGTAGGGCAGCGCCGGCACCTCGGGGTCGAGATGGTCGCAGTCCTCGTAGAGGTCCCAGTATTTCTTCCGCGCGACATAGGGGTCGTGCGGATGGGTGAAGCTGACCGTCAGCATCCAGGGCCGCGCGTCATGCCCGCGCGACAGGTCGTAGAGCTTCTGCTCGGCCTGGAAGGCGACGTCGTCGTCGTATTCCATCTGGTTGGAAATCTCGGCCACGCCCGCGCCGGTGACCGAGCCGAGGTTGTGATACCACCAGTCGATGCGCTCGCCGGGGCGGCGGTAGTCCGGGGTCCAGCCGAAATCGGCGGGGTAGATGTCGGTGGTCAGCCGGCTCTCGAAGCCGTGCAGCTGGTCGGGGCCGACAAAATGCATCTTGCCCGAGAGGCAGGTCTGGTAGCCCGCCCGGCGCAGGTGGTGGGCATAGGTCGGAATGGCCGAGGGGAACTCGGCGGCGTTGTCATAGACCCCGGTCTCGGAGGGCAGCTGCCCGGACATGAAGGCCGCCCGGCCCGGCGCGCAGAGCGGCGAGGCGGTATAGGCATTGGCAAAGCGCGTCGAACGCGCCGCCAGCCGCTTGAGGTTGGGCGCATGCAGCCAGTCGGCCGGGCCGTCGGGAAACAGCGTGCCGTTCAGCTGGTCGACCATCAGGACAAGTATGTTCGGACGGGACATGGGTCGCCTCTTCCTTCCGCGGGATGCCGGGTGCGGGAGAGAAGCTAGGCATTTCTGATTGACTCGTCAATCAATACCCGGGCCGGAATGCCGCCCAAGGCCAAGAAAAAGCCCGGTCGCGGATGCGGCCGGGCGTCAGAAACCGTGATATGTCATGTGGTTGTTCAGTCCTCGATATGGCCGATCACGCACATCTGCGGCAGGCGCGCGACCTCGTATCCGGCCTCGGTCTGGCGCAGATTGTAGCCGAAACCGCGCATCCGGAAGCGCCATTCGGTGTCCGAGACCACCTTGCACCGCTCCTGCAGGGCGAAGTGGCGGATGTCGTCGAAGTTCTCGGTCAGTGTGTTCTCTGCAAACATGGGTCAACTCCGTATCCAAAACACTGGGAACAAGCCCGATGCCCCGAGGATCGGCGCGAATTGGGGCAATACGGTGCCCAAGGCGTGATTATTTATGGAACGGAAACAGTTAATGCGGGGCTAATGTTTTGTCGCATGGATCGGCGGGGTGACCCCCTGCCGCTTCAGCTGCGCCTCGCGCCAGGTGATGAAGCTCACCGCCGCGATGATGATGCCGCCGCCGAAGATCACCCAAGGATCGGGCGGCTCGGCGAAGAACAGCGCCCCAAGCGCCACCGACCAGACGAGCTGCAGGAAGGTCACCGGCTGGGTCACCGTGACCGGCGCCGCCGCGAAGGCCAGCGTCATGGTGTAATGCCCCGCCGTGGCGAAGGCCGCGACCGCGAAGAGAAAGCCCAGCTCGGTCCAGCTGGGCCAGACCCAGTTCAGAAGCGCAAAGGGCATCAGCGCCAGCATCACCGTGACCGACAGGAAGGCCACCACCACCGGGGCCTCGGTCTCGTCCGAGAGGATCTTGGCCAGGAGGTAGCTTCCCGAGAAGGTGCCCGCGGTGACCAGCATGGCGAAATGCCCGGGGTCGAGCTCGCGGAAGCCCGGGCGCAGGATGAAGAGCGCGCCGGCGAGTGCCGCGCAGATCGCCAGGATGCGCCGCGCAGCGATCTTCTCGCCCAGCAGCAGCACCGCCAGCACGCTCACCCCGATCGGGTTGAGGTAGTTCAGCGCCGTCACCTCGGCGATGGGAATGCGGGTCATGGCGAAGAACCAGCAGATCACCCCCACCGCATGGGCCGCGCCGCGCAGGGTGAAGAGCCCGAGCTGCCGCTTGGTGAGCCGCGTCGCCGCCAGCACCCGCCAGAGCGGCAAGAGGAAGACCAGCCCCATGAGATAGCGCAGGAAGGCCATCTCGGCCGCCGGGATGCGCGGGCCGAGGGTCTTCACGAGCGCGGTGACCATCACGAAGCAGAAGCCCGTCACGACCATCCAGAAGATGCCTCGGAGCGGGCTTTGGGGCTTTTCCGTCATGCGGTGCATCAAGCGCGCGGGCGCGGCGGATTGCAAGGGCGCGCGCTACCCAAGAAGCAGCGAAGCCGCGATTGCGAACATCGTGCAGCCGACCAGCGCATCGAGCACCCGCCAGGCCCGGGGCCGCGCGAAGACCGGCGCGAGAAGCCGCGCGCCGAAGCCCAGGAGGAAGAAGAAGGTGAAGGAGGCGGTGACCGCGCCCGCCCCGAAGAGCACCGGCGCCGCGTATTGCGCCGAGATCGCGCCCAGAAGCACCACCGTGTCGAGGTAGACATGCGGGTTCAGCCAGGTCAGCGCCAGGCAGGTCAGGAGCGAGGCCCGGAGGCTCGGCGCGGCATCGCCCGCGCGCATCCCCTGCCCGCCCCGCCAGGCCGCCCTGAGCGCCAGGGCACCATAGACCACCAGGAAGGCCGCGCCGCCGTAGCGCATGACGCCCACGAGCCAGGGCGCGCGCTCGACCAGCACACCGAAGCCCGCGACCCCCGCGGTGACCAGCAGCGCGTCCGAGATCGCGCAGGTCAGCACCACCGGCAGCACGTGCTGGCGCAACAGCCCCTGGCGCAGAACGAAGGCGTTCTGCGCGCCGATGGCGAGGATCAGGGAGAAGCCGAGCGTGAAGCCGGCGAAGGCAGCCTGCATGGCGCCCAGTTCTGGCCGCTCGGGCCCGGCGAGACAAGCGGTTTTGCGCCCTTGCCCCCTGCCCCCGGTAGCCCGTATATGTCCCCAGATTTTCAGACATCACCCGAATGAGGCAATCATGGCCGGCCATTCCAAATGGGCGAACATCCAGCACCGCAAGGGACGGCAGGACGCCGCCCGTTCGAAGCTCTTCTCCAAGCTCTCCAAGGAGATCACCGTCGCCGCCAAGATGGGCGACCCGGACCCCGAGAAGAACCCGCGCCTGCGCATGGCGGTGAAGGAAGCCAAGGGCCAGTCGATGCCCAAGGACAACATCGAGCGCGCGATCAAGAAGGCGACCGGCGGTGACGGGGATTCCTACGAGGAGATCCGCTACGAGGGCTACGGTCCGAACGGCGTGGCGGTGATCGTCGAGACGATGACCGACAACCGCAACCGCACCGCCTCGAACATCCGCTCCACCTTCTCGAAGAACGGCGGCAACATGGGCGAGACCGGCTCGGTCGGCTTCATGTTCGAGCGCAAGGGCGAGGTGGTCTATCCCGCCGAGGTCGGCAACGCCGAAGAGGTGCTCGAGGCGGCGATCATGGCCGGGGCCGAGGACGTGGAAAGCTCCGAGGACGGGCATATCGTCTGGTGCACCGACACCGACCTCAACGATGTCTCCAACGCGCTGGAAGAGGCGCTGGGGGAATCCGAGACCACCCGGCTGGTCTGGAAGCCCTCGAACACCACCGAGCTCGACCTCGAGGGGATGCAGTCCCTGATGAAGCTGGTCGATGCGCTGGAGGACGACGACGACGTGCAGCGCGTCACCACCAACTTCGAAGCCTCCGACGAGGTCATGGCGCAGCTCTGAGCCGCGCTTGAGCGAGACATGAAAAACCGGCGCCGGGGGGACCCGCGCCGGTTTTTACTTTTGGTGGGGTTTGGTGGTCGGGTCGCAGGATCGGGCCGACGCGCACAGCATTTTCATAGAAAGGTAAAGCGCCCGGGCACACGCCCGGCAGCTCTCCGGTCTCGTTTGGGCCGGTCACACCCGCCCGCCCCTCTCAGAGGTCGAAGCGCCCCTGCTCGACGTTCTTGTCGAGCCGCTCGGCGGGGAAGACCCGCCCGTTCATCACGCCCCAGACCCCGGGGCCGAGGATCTGCGCGGCCACCACCGCGCCGCCGAGGTTGAACTCCCCGTCCGAGGCGTACAGCGAGAAAGGCCGCATCGCGCCGGTCAGCACCACGGTCTTGCCCGTGCCCTCGATCTGCGGGGCAAGGTCGCGCGCCGTCTCGCCCATGGTGCCGGTGCCATGGGTCACGACCAGCGCGGGCTCGGGCGCGCGCAGGACCGCCTCGGCGATGGCCGCGCGGTCGGCCGCGTCGAAATAGAGGCTGTCCTTCAGGAGCACCTTCTCGACCTCGGCGAAATGGCACCGCCCGATGCGCAGCATCTCGGGCAGATGCGTGGCGCCGTCGGGCGAGAAGCCCAGGCCCTCGGTCCGCGGGTCATGCACCTTGTCGATCGTCCCGCCGGTCACCAGGACGCGCAGCGCACGGGCCTCGGGCGCTCCGCTCACTGGCTCTCGCTCGCGCGTTCGGCCTCGATGGCGCGCCAGCGCGCGACGTTGTCGTTGTGCTCGGCCAGGGTCTGGGCGAAGGCGTGCCCGCCGGTGCCGTCGGCCACGAAGAACAGGTAGTCCGTCGAGGCCGGGTTCAGCGCCGCCCGGATCGAGGCCCGGCCCGGGTTGGCGATGGGCGTCGGCGGCAGCCCGTCGATCACATAGGTGTTGTAGGGCGTCTCGCCGCGCAGCTCGGACTGGCGCAGCCCGCGGCCCAGCACGCCCTCGCCGTTGGTGAGCCCGTAGATCACCGTCGGGTCGGTCTGCAGGCGCATGCCCTCCTCGAGCCGGTTCACGAAGACCGAGGCGACCTGCGGGCGCTCTTCGGGCACGCCGGTCTCCTTTTCCACGATGGACGCCAGGATCAGCGCCTCCTCGGGGGTCTCGATCGGCAGGCCGTCGGCGCGGTTGGCCCATTCCTCTTCGATGATGATCTCCTGCGCGCGGCGCATCCGGTCGATCAGCTCGGCCCGGCTGTCGCCCTCGGAGACCTCGTAGCTGTCGGGCGCGAGCGAACCCTCGGGCGGCACCTCGACCTCGCCGTCGAGCACGTCGACGGATTTCAGCTCCTCGACCACCTGCCAGGAGGTGACGCCCTCGGCCAGCGCGATGCGGTAGCGGGTGTCGGCGCGGCCGCGCACCTCGGTATAGGCCTCGGGCGCGGGGGCCTCGGCGGCGGGGTCGAACTCGGCCAGTTCCACGAAGCGTCCGGTGGCGGGATCGAGCTCGCGCACCTCGACCTCGGCCGAGGTCACGCCGATGCGGTAGACCACTTCGGTCCCGCAGGTGGAGGCGCCGCCGCGGGTGACGATGTCGACGATCTCGCGCATCGAGGAATTTTCCGGCACCAGGTAGCTGCCGGCCTTCAGCTCGGCGGTCTTGTCGCTGTAGTCGGCGCCCAGGCGGAAGATCGTCGGAGAGCTGACCGCGCCGCGTTCGGCGAGGTTCTGCGAGACCCGGGACATGTTGGTGCCGCGCGGCACCTCGAGGCAGATCGGCTCGGACAGGGGGCCCGCGCCGTCATACTGCTGCTGTCCCCAGATCAGCACGCCGCCGAAAAGGAAGATGATCACGACCAGGAAGGTCAGCGCGTTGGAGGCGATGTTGCGCCACATGGGTCTCTGCCTGCTCTCGTTCTTGTCACCACGCCGCCCCGGCCCGGCCAGGGGCGACACGGCGCGTTTATCGCCCGGATGGCGCCGCCGGGAAAGTCCGGCGGGCCGCTCTGCGGGCGGGAATCAGCCGACCTTGCCGAAGATCACGCTGGCGTTGGTGCCGCCGAAGCCGAAGGAGTTCGACAGCGCATAGGTGATCTCGCGCTCGCGCTTGGCGTTGGGCGCGAGGTCGACCTTGGCCTCGACCGCGGGGGTGTCGAGGTTGATCGTCGGCGGCGCCACCTGGTCGCGGATCGCCAGGATCGAGAAGATCGCCTCGATCGCGCCGGCGGCGCCCAGGAGGTGCCCGGTCGCCGATTTGGTCGAGGACATGGTGACCCGCGGGGCGGCCTCGCCCAGGAGCCGCTCGACCGCGCCGAGCTCGATCACATCGGCCATGGTCGAGGTGCCATGGGCGTTGATGTAGTCGATCTCTCCGGGCTCGAGGCCCGCGTTCTTCAGCGCCGCGCGCATGGAGCGTTCGCCGCCCTCGCCGTCCTCGGCGGGCGCGGTGATGTGATAGGCGTCGCCCGAGAGGCCGTAGCCCTTGACCTCGGCGTAGATCTTGGCGCCGCGCGCGACGGCGTGGTCGTAGTCTTCCAGCACCACGACGCCCGCGCCCTCGCCCATGACGAAACCGTCGCGGTCGGCGTCATAGGGGCGGCTCGCGGTCTCGGGCGCGTCGCCGCGCTTGGTCGAGAGCGCCTTGCAGGCGTTGAAGCCCGCGATGCCGATCTCGGAGATCGCCGCCTCGGCGCCGCCAGCCACCATGACGTCGGCATCGCCGTGCTGGATCAGCCGCGAGGCGTCGCCGATGGCATGGGCGCCGGTCGAGCAGGCGGTCACCACCGAGTGGTTCGGCCCCTTGAAGCCGTAGCGGATCGAGACCTGGCCGGAGATCAGGTTGATCAGCGCGCCGGGGATGAAGAAGGGCGAGACCCGCCGCGGCCCCTTCTCGCGGATCAGAATGGCGGTCTCGGCGATGGAGTTGAGCCCGCCGATGCCCGAGCCGATCATCACGCCGGTGCGCAGGCGGTCCTCTTCCTCCTCGGGCATCCAGCCCGAATCCTTCACCGCCTGATCGGCGGCGGCCATGCCGAAGAGGATGAACTCGTCGACCTTGCGCTGCTCTTTCTTCTCCATGAAGGCATCGGGATTGAAGGTCCCGTCAGAGCCGTCCCCGTAGGGCACTTCGCAGGCATATGTGGTGGCCAGATGCGAGGCATCGAACTTGGAGATCGTGCCCGCGCCGGACTTGCCGGCCAGGAGCCGCGACCAGCTCTCCTCCATGCCCGAGGCCAGGGGTGTGACGAGGCCCATTCCGGTGACGACGACTCGACGCATGGCGTGCCCTTTTCACTTCAGCATTCCTGTTCGGGCAGGCTCTTACCGGTTGGCCCGTTTCGGGGCAAGGGCGGCGTCCCCGGCGCTCACGCCCAATCGGGGCCGAGATCCGCCGCCGCGCGGTCGATCCAATGCTCCCGCAGCCAGTCGCAGGGCTTGGAATAGCGGATCAGCGAACCGCGGTAGCCCTCGATCGCCTCGTCCATCTTGGGATGGCCGTGGAAGCAGACGACGCGCGCCGCCTCGGGCAGGCGCGGGGCGCTCAGGTAATTGCCCGGGAAAGGGTTGCAGTCGTATTTGAACGAGACGACCCAGTCTTCGGGGATATATTCGAAGACCCCGCGGTCCATGGCCTTGTGGCTGGTGTAGCGCTGCTCCGAGCCGCGCGCGGCCTCGACCTCGGCATAGGGGTTCGCGGCGATCTCCTCGTAGAGAAAGCCGTGATGCGCCGGGTCGTAGCGGAAGACCGAGCCGTGCCCGGTGGGCCTTCCCTTGCGCTTCTCGGTCCAGTCGTGGCGCATGGCAACCTTGCCGGGGGCGAGGTCGAAGAGCGGATCGAGCGGCCCGGTGATCACCACGTCGAGATCGAAGCCGAGGATCGGGCCTTCGAGGTCCGGCACCAGCCCCTCGCGGAAAAGCGAGACCTTGCGCATGGCGCCCTGCCGGTTGGCCACGGCGAGCGCCCGGTCCATCTCGCCGCGGAAGGGTTCCTCGGGCAGCGGCAGCACCTCGATGTCGGGGTGCAGGCCCTCGGCGTGTTCGGTCATGCAGAGAAAGCGCACCGGCCGGTCGAGGTGGCGGCGCACCCCCGAGTAGAGCCGGTTCACGTATTCGGGCCCGAACAGGGTGCCCCATTTGATGCAGGAGATGGTCGCGCGGCGCATGGCCGGGCTCTAGCAGGTGCGGCCAGCGGGGGGAAGATGGGTTGGAGGGATGGGCTCGGCCGGATCGTGGAGCGTCTGACGCCAGCAGAGGCTGACCAGTTAGAGGCTCACCAGCCAGAGGCGCCTGCGGTTGCCCCCCCCCAAGGCACGGTCGAGGCGCGCCCCGCTGCCATCGACGCGCTTGAGAAACAGCTGGCCACTGCGAAGCGGAGCTGACGGCGCCAAGGGAATGGGCGGGCGCTAGGTAGCCCGAGCGTGTCGGCCTCAGGTCGGAGACGGGCTGAGTGGATGCGGCGCAAGTTTCCCCGTCAGGTTTTCCGCACACCGCCAACCTCCCCCGCGCAACCTGCGCCCGAATAGCACCGAACGTGCCGGGCGCGCGCCGGACCGGCCCCTTGGGCCGGCGCTCCTTGGGGTGGCGTGCATAGCTATCCCCTAGTCCTGACCTTGCCGGGATAAAGCGCGCAGCTCGGAGGGTAGCAGCGCCGGCCCCCGGTCCGGCGCGCGCCCTCTGGTGCGAGGGGTGCTAGGGGGAAAGGGGCTGCGGCGGGGAGAAGGTGTCAGGGCCTCGGCGCGTCCTGCACGGCGCCGCGCGCCAAGGCGCGCCCTGCCCCGAGGCATACCACCTTCACAGGTCCAACCGCATTCACAGGCCAACCGCTTTCAAAGAACCAACCGCGTCACACCAGCCAAACCCCACCCCCGCCCCTCACAGCGACGGCCCCTGCTTCTCCATCTCCGTGCGGATCCGCCGGATCATCCACCAGACCGCGCCGACCACGGGCAGCACGGCGGCGGCGGTCAGAACCCCGCGGGAGACCCCGGCGAGCTCGGCCGCGGGATAGAGCAGATAGGCCACCAGCGAGACCGCGTAATAGCTGATCGCCACCACCGAGAGGCCCTCGACCGTCTTCTGCAGCCGCAGCTGCATGTCGGCGCGCTGGTTCATCGATTCGAGCAGGTCCTGGTTCTGCGCCGAGCGCTGCACCTCGACCCGGGTGCGCAACAGGTCCCCCGCCCGCATCGCCCGTTCCGCCATGGTGCCGAGCCGCCGCTCGGAGGATTTCACCGTCCGCATCGCCGGATCGTAGCGGCGCGTCATGAACTCCTCGAAGGTCTGCCGCCCGCGCCAGCGCTCCTCGCGCAGGACCTCGATGCGCTGGCCGACGATGGCCTCGTAGGCACCGGTCGCCCCGAGCCGGAAGGAGGTCTGGGCCGAGAGGCTCTCGAGCTCGGCCGAGACCGCCAGGAGCGCCTTCAGCGTCTCCTCGGCGGGGCCCTCGCCATGGGTCATGGCCTCCATCAGCCGCGTCAGCTCGCTGTCGATCTCGCCCATGCGCGGGCTGATCGCCCGGACCCGGGTGAAACCCAGCATGGACATCGACTTGTAGGTCTCGATCTCGGTCAGCCGCTGGACGATGCGCCCGACCCGGCGCTCGCCGACATGCGGCCGGGCGAAGACCGCGAAGCGCATGTGCCCCGAGGGGTCGATGCGGAAATCGCCGGCGATCACCGCCTCGTCGTCGATCACCGAGGAGACCGCGAGGCTCTCGGGCACGAACCAATCGGCCAGCTCCTCCTCGAAGCCGTCGCCCTCGGGGCGCACGCAGCAGCGGATCAGGCAGGAGGTCACCCGCACCCCCGGCGCGGCATCGAGCCATTCGCTGGGGAAGACCTCGAAGTCGGAGGGGTCATAGGGCCGCTCGCCCAGCCCCTCGAGAAAGACGGTATAGGTGACGAACTCGGTGTGCTGTTCCCATTTCAGCATGTGCCGCCCGATGCGGCCCTGGAAGTGCGTGGCCCCGGGCTGGGGATGCGGCGCGCCGTAGCGGTCGAGCAGGTCGGTCAGATGCGCGAGATCGAGCGAGCGGTCCCGCGAGGCCGCGCCCCGGGGCTTCTTGATCGCCAGGAAGACCGCCCGGCAGGGCGGCGTCAGCGCGGGAAAGGGGCGCGCGTGCAGCTCGTTGGCGAGCTTGTAGCGCAGCGGATGATCCTGGATCGGCGGCATGGGCACTTCTTCTGACGGCTGGGTCTGAGTGTAAGGCTTAGTCCGCTCCGGTCGCGCAGCAAAGGTATTTTTTATTCATTTTCAATAGCTTGCGCGGATGCAACGGTATACAGCGGGGGTTGGAGGGGGTTTTCCTGCGTGATTTCAAGCGGTTGGGGTTGAGGGTGGCGCGGAGGGAGTGTGTGTGCTGCGGCATTGGGTGGTGGGCGTGGTTGAGGTGCAGGGATGCGCTTGGAGGGCGCTTGGGCAGTGGGTCGGCATGGTTGGCGCGCGGTAGGGCAGCATGACTGGTGCTTGATGTGTCGGCAGGGCTGGCGTGCAGCGGGTCAGCCTGCTGGCATGTGGCGAGCTGGCATGTTGGCGCGTGGCGGGTTGGCATGTTCGCGCGTGGTGAGACGCGCATGCGTCCGCCTTGGATGCGCTTACACCTTGGGGATCGATGACATCCCCGCAGTAAGAGGGCGCGCCTCCCCCCTCTCCACTAGCCCCAACAGAGGGCGCGCGCCGGACCGGGGGCCGGCGCTGCCGACCTCTGAGCGAAGCGCTTTATTCCGGCAAGGTCAGGGCTAGGGGCGATCTATGCACGCCACTCCAAGGAGCGCCGGCCCATCGGGCCGGTCCGGCGCGCGCCCGGCACCTTCGGTGCTATTCGGGCGCAAGGAGGGGCGCGGGTGTGGGGGCGTGGTGCGGAGGCCGAAGGGTTTCGGCTCTCGAGAATACGCAAGAGGCGCCGCGGTGTCCCGGGGCGCCTCTTCTGTTTTCAATGCAGATTGGCTTTGGGCGGGGTGCGGGCGTCTGGCGCCTGGCCATTCTGGCCGCCTTTCAGCATCGAGGGCCTTTCAGCCCTCAGCGCCCACCAGACGCGCCCCCATCACCCGCGCGCCGCCGACCAACCGTCAACCACCGGCCGGCGCCGCGCCACCTCGCCTCCTCAGCCGAGCTTGCTCAGCAGGTCGGTGATCGTCGCCTTCGCGTCACCGTAGAACATCCGCGTGTTGTCCTTGAAGAACAGCGGGTTCTCGATGCCCGAATAGCCCGTGCCCTGGCCGCGCTTGCAGACGAAGACGTTCTTCGCCTTCCAGACCTCGAGCACCGGCATCCCGGCGATCGGCGAGTTGGGATCGTCCTGCGCCGCCGGGTTCACGATGTCGTTCGAGCCGATCACGATGACCACGTCGGTGTCGGGGAAGTCGTCGTTGATCTCCTCCATCTCCAGCACGATGTCATAGGGCACCTTGGCCTCGGCCAGCAGCACGTTCATGTGCCCCGGCAGACGTCCGGCGACGGGATGGATGGCGAAGCGCACCTCCTTGCCCTTGCCGCGCAGCGACTTGGTGAGGTCGGAGACCGCGTTCTGCGCCTGGGCGACCGCCATGCCGTAGCCCGGCACGATGACCACGCTGTCGGCCTCGTCGAGCGCCTGGGCCACGCCGTCGGCGTCGATCGCCACCTGTTCGCCCTCGACCGCCATCTGCTCGCCCGAGCTGCCGCCGAAGCCGCCCAGGATCACCGAGACGAAGCTGCGGTTCATGCCCTTGCACATGATGTAGGACAGGATCGCACCCGAGGAGCCGACCAGCGCGCCGACCACGATCAGAAGATCGTTGCCGAGCGAGAAGCCGATCGCCGCGGCGGCCCAGCCCGAGTAGGAGTTCAGCATCGAGACCACCACCGGCATGTCGGCGCCGCCGATGCCCATGATCAGGTGGTAGCCGATGAAGAAGGCCAGGAGCGCCATGATGAAGAGCGTCCAGGAACCCGATCCGCCGAGGTAGAGCACCAGCATCAGAACCGAGCCGATCAGCGCGGCGAGGTTTAGAAGGTGCCCGCCGGGCAGCTGCTTGGCGGCGCTGTCGACGCGGCCGGCGAGCTTGCCGTAGGCGATGATCGAGCCGGTGAAGGTCACCGCGCCGATCCAGATGCCGAGCGAGAGCTCGACCATCAGGATGCCGATCTCGACCGGGGACTTCTTGGAGACGAGCTCGGCGAAGTTGCCCTCGACGCCCTCACCCGCGGCCTTGGCGGCCTCGACCATGTTGATGGTGAAATCGGCGTTGAAGCCGACGAAGACCGCCGCGAGGCCGACCAGCGAATGCATCGCCGCGACCAGCTCGGGCATCTGCGTCATCTGCACCCGCGTGGCGAGCTGCCAGCCGATCACGCCGCCCATGGCGATCAGGATGACCGAGACCACCCAGAGGCCCGAGCCGGGCCCGATCAGCGTCGCGATCACCGCCAGCCCCATGCCGACGATGCCGTACCAGATGGCGCGTTTCGCGCTTTCCTGCCCGCTCAGACCACCGAGCGAGAGGATGAAAAGAACCGCCGCGACCACATAGGCCGCCGTCGTGAATCCGAAGTCCATTGTCCTGCCTCCCGCTTACGATTTCTGGAACATGGCGAGCATGCGCCGGGTCACGAGGAAACCGCCGAAGATGTTGATCCCGGCCATGAAGACCGAGACGGCGGCGAGGAGGATCACCAGGAAGGAGCTCGATCCGATCTGCATCAGAGCCCCGAGAATGATGATCGAGGAGATCGCGTTGGTCACCGCCATCAGAGGCGTGTGCAGCGAATGGCTGACGCCCCAGATGACCTGGAAGCCGACGAAGACCGACAGGACGAAGACGATGAAATGCTGCATGAAGCTGGCCGGCGCGATCAGCCCCACCGAGAGGATCGCCGCGGCGCCGATGCCGAGCAGCGTGATCTGCTGGGTGGTCTGCTTCTTGAAGGCGGCCAGTTCCTCGGCGCGCTTCTCTTCCGGCGTCAGCTCCTTTTCCTTGGGCTTGGGCTTCTGCGCCGCGATCGCCTTGGTCTTGGGCGGCGGCGGCGGGAAGGTGACCTCCTTGGCATGCGCGATGGTCGCGCCGCGGATCACGTCGTCCTCCATGTCATGGTTGACCGTGCCGTCCTTCTCGGGCGTCAGATCGGTCATCATGTGCCGGATGTTGGTGGCGTAGAGCATCGAGCTCTGCTTTGCCATCCGGCTGGGGAAGTCGGTGTAGCCGATGATCGTCACGTCGTTGTCAGTGACGATCTTCTTGTCCTTCTGGGTGAGCTTGCAGTTGCCGCCCTTCTCGGCGGCGAGGTCGACGATCACCGAACCGGGCTTCATCGCCTTGACCATGTCCTCGGTCCAAAGCTCGGGCGCCTCGCGGTTGGGGATCAGCGCCGTGGTGATGACGATGTCCACATCCGGGGCCAGCTCGCGGAACTTCGCCAGCTGCGCCTCGCGGAACTCCGGGCTCGATGGCTTGGCGTAGCCGCCCGATTCTGCGCCGTCGGTCTGTTCCTCGTCGAAGTCGAGGTAGACGAATTCCGCGCCCATCGACTCGACCTGTTCGGCCACCTCGGGGCGGACGTCGAAGGCCAGGGTGATCGCGCCGAGCGAGGTCGAAGTGCCGATCGCGGCCAGCCCCGCGACACCGGCGCCCACGACCAGCACCTTGGCCGGCGGCACCTTGCCCGCCGCCGTCACCTGACCGGTGAAGAAGCGGCCGAAGTTGTTGCCGGCCTCGATCACCGCGCGGTAGCCCGCGATATTGGCCATCGAGGAGAGCGCGTCCATCTTCTGCGCGCGCGAGATGCGCGGCACCATGTCCATGGCGATGACCGAGGCGCCCTTGTCGGCGGCGGATTTCATCAGCTCTTCGTTCTGGCCGGGCCAGAAGAAGGAGATCAGGAGCTTGCTCTCGCTCAGGTGGCCGATCTCGGCCTCGCTGGGCGGCTGCACCTTGGCGACGACATCCGCGCCGCTCCACAGCGCCTCGGCGCTGGCCACGATCTCGACGCCGGCCTCTTCGTAGGTCGCATCGGGATAGCCGGCCTTCTCGCCGGCGCCGGTCTCGATGGCGCAGTCATAGCCGAGCTTCTGGAGCATCTTGGCGCTGTCGGGCGTCATCGCGACCCGCGCCTCGCCCTCCAACACCTCTTTTGGCGTACCAATCTTCACGGTCTCAAGTCCCCTTTCGGTCCGTCGTTCATGCGCATGTCAGCAGCCCCGCGATCCCCGAGCCCGGGGTCGCGCGTCGCTGCGCATTTGCAGACCGTAGAGCATAGCTTCACGCGGAGTTAAAGCCACCTGTTCGTTTGTTGCGCGCGGGCGAGGGATTGCGACATAAAACTGTCGCGGAAATGCGCAGGCCGGGCATGGGTGTTTCAAGGGCGGCGCGCGGCGGGGCGGATCGGCGGGATGCGTGGCGCGGGCCGCGGCCGGGATTTCACACGCTATTCCAAATACTTGCCGCAGCGCCAGCTTGCCGTCCGCGCGGCGCCTCCCCCGCCCCCACACCCTGCCCCGGCGCGCCCGACCGCTGACGCCGCGTCGACCGAGGCGCCGCCTCTTGTGGCCCCCGCGCGGCTCACCCTAGGCTCGCGGCAATCGAGAGGAGGACGTCCATGCATCTTCAGGGCAAACACGCGCTTGTCACCGGCGGCGGCACCGGCATCGGCCTGGCCATCGCCCAGGCCCTGGCCGAGGCCGGCGCCGAGGTCACCATCACCGGCCGCCGCGAGGCCCCGCTCCGCGCCGCCGAGGGCCCGCGCATCGCCGGCCAGGTCATGGATGTCTCCGAGGAGGCCTCGGTCGAGGATGGCGTTGCCGCTGCCGTGGCCGCCCGCGGGCCGGTGCAGATCTGCGTCGCCAATGCCGGCATCGCCGAGGGCCGGGCCCTGCACAAGACCGACCTCGCCTTCTGGCGGCAGATGATGGGCATCAACCTCGACGGCTGCTTCCTGACCATCCGCGCCTGCCTCGCCTCCATGCGCGGGACCGACTGGGGCCGGGTCATCGCGGTCTCCTCCATCGCGGGCATCCGCGGGCTGAAGGGCGCCCCGGCCTATTCGGCCTCGAAACACGGGATGGTGGGGCTGATGCGCGGGCTGGCCGCCGATTACGCGGGCAAGCCGATCACCTTCAACGCGCTCTGCCCGGCCTATGTCGACACCAATATCGTTTCCTCCAACGTCGAGAAGATCATGCAGCGCACCGGCATGTCCCAGGAGGACGCCACCCAGGCCATGGTCGGTGTGAACCCGCACGGGCGGCTGATCACCCCCGCCGAGGTTGCTGAGGCGGCGCTGTTCCTCTGCGGGCCAAACTCGGGCAGCATGAACGGCCAGGCGCTGCAGGTCGCGGGCGGCGAGATGTGAGCGGGGGCGGGCACAAGAAGTTGCCCCATTTAACCCCAAGTTAGGCCATCCCGGCCTTCTATGGCGAAAGTCCCGGCGCCGGGCATTTCTCCGGCGGCGGGGGGCGTGCCCGCGACCCGCGGCGCGCCTCGGGTGCAAACATAGCGCGGCGGGCCCCGACGGGGCCTTTCCCCCCGCGCCTTTTCGACCGGAGTTGCTGATCGATGCCCAGCTACGACGTGCGCTTCTACACGATCAATGCCTTCGGCACCGTGCCCACCGGCCGGGGGTCGAGCTTTACCTGGAACGGGCCCGCCACGCCCGAGGGCCGCGCCCGCATCACCGACGAGGAATCGGGCATCGAGGGGCGCACCCTCGACGACGATTCCGCGGGCTCGGAAAGCGCGCGCGCCGATGTGCAGACCCCCGCGGGCAACTCCAGCGGCAGCCGCGTCGACGCCGAGGCCGTCTGGACGGTGATCGACACCGTGACCGGCGAAAGCTTCCAGATCGTCGCCTTCGACGTCGAACAGGGCAGCGCCGCGGGCGACTACATGCTGAGCGAGGTGCCCCTGGTCCAGGGCCGCAGCTACCGGGTCGAAAGCTACGACAGCAACCCCAACGCCGCCTCGGGCGACGCCGCCTTCAGCTACGCCGATTACACCGAGGAAAACGGCGTCGTCGAAGGCACCGAGGGCGGCGATCTGATCGACGCCTCCTATCGCGACTACGGCGGAGAGGGCATCGACCAGGGCGCCTCGCCCGACGATTCGATCCTGGGCTTCGGCGGCGACGACACGATCTACGGCGGCGCGGGCGGCGACACGATCGACGGCGGCAGCGGCGCGGATGTGATCTACGGCGGCAGCGGCACGAGCGACGGCAGCCCCGCGCCCGAACGCCTCTCCGAGATGCTGCGCTGGAACGCGGAAGGCGGCAGCGGCACCAATGTCGCGGGCGGCTTCACCCAGAACACCGGCGCGGTCGATGTCTCGCTCTCCTTCCGCAGCGACGGCAACAACGACCCGAGCTTCCTGATCGACAACGGCACCGCGCAATACGGCGGGCCCGAGGATTTCGCCGCCAATTCCTCGCTCCGGCTCTACGGGCGCGGCGACGGGGAGACCTCGACCTCGACGATCTCCTTCTCCTCGGCGCGCGACGGCTATGCCGACACGGTCGAGAATGTCTCCTTCCGGATCAACGACATCGACTGGGGCCGCGACAACCACACCGATATCGTCACGGTCAACGCCTATGACGCCGCGGGCAATCCCATCGACGTGGTGCTGACGCCGGGCGGCGGCGACCGGGTCGACGGCAACACCGTGACCGCCAATACCGTCGCCAACAGCGCCGCCCAGGCCGACGGCTCGGTGCTGGTGGAAGTGGCCGGGCCCGTCGCCTCGATCGAGGTCAGCTATGCCAACGGCCAGGGCAACACCCAGGCGATCTGGCTCACCGACATGCGCTTCGACGCGGTCCCCACCGAGGATGGCGGCGACCTGATCACCGGCGGCACCGGCGCCGACCGGATCTTCGGCGAGGCGGGCGACGACACGATCTCCGGCGGTGCCGATGACGACACGATCGAGGGTGGCACCGGCAGCGACAGCCTCGCGGGCGATGGCGGTGCCGACAGTCTTTCCGGCGGCGACGGGGCCGACACGCTCTCGGGCGGCGACGGCGACGACACGCTGGCAGGCGGCGCCGGGGCGGACAGTCTCGACGGCGGCGCGGGCGCGGATGCCCTCGACGGCGGCAGCGGCGCGGATATGCTCTCGGGCGGCGCGGGCGATGACACGCTGGACGGTGGCGCCGGGGCTGACCGCCTCGACGGCGGCGAGGGCGACGACAGCCTCTCCGGCGGCACCGGCTCCGACACGCTCTCGGGCGGCGCAGGCGCCGACGATCTGACCGCCGCCCAGGGCGATCAGGTCTCGGGCGGCGCCGGCGACGACCGGATCTCGCTCGCCGATCTCAACGAGGACGGGCGCGGCGAGATTTCCATCGACGGCGGCACCGAGGACCAGCGCGCGGGCGACACGCTCGACCTCGCGGGCCTCGCCGACCGCAGCACCCTGCGCTTCACCACCGACGAGACCACCGGCGAAAGCACCGGCAGCGTCCAGATGCGCGACGGCACAACGGTGAAATTCCGCAACATCGACCGGATCGTCTGCTTCACCCCCGGCACGTTGATCCGCACCGCCGCGGGCTGGCGCCGGGTCGAGGTGCTGGAGCCGGGCGACCTGCTCGAGACCCGCGACCGGGGCCTCGCGCCGCTGCGCTGGGTCGGCCGCGAGCGTGTCACCGGCCAGGGCGCCACCGCCCCGGTCGAGATCCCGGCGGGCGCCCTGCCCGGCCTCCGCCGCCTGATCCGGGTCTCGCCGCAGCACCGCTTCGTGCTGGGCGGCAAGGCGGCCGAGCTCCTCTTCGGCACGCGCGAGGTCTTCGTGACGGCGCTGCATCTCGCGGGCTGGCGCGGCATCCGGCAGCGCGCCTGCCGCCGGGTCGACTATTTCCACCTGGCGCTCGACCGCCACGAGGTGATCTTCGCCGAGGGCGTCCCGACCGAGAGCTTCTTCCTCGGCCCGACGGGCCTTGCCACCCTGCGGCCCGAAACCCGCAAGAGCCTGCAGGCCGCCCTGCCCGCGCTGGTCCATCATCCGCAGGACTTCGGCGAGACCGCCCGCCCCTGCCTGCGCGCCCATGAGACCCGCGCCCTCCTGCGCGCGCTCGATGGGGAAGTGACGGAGGGCGCTTCCAGGCGTCGGAGCCCTCTGCCCGTGGGGTGACTGCGGGGCGGGCCCTCTCCGGGGGGGGCTCACGCCAAAGCTACCGGCACGGGCACAGGCACAGGCACAGGCACAGGCACAGGCACAGGCACAGGCACAGGCACAGGCACAGGCACAGGCACAGAACAACTGCCCCGCTCCCGGTCGGCGCACCATCCAAATCCTCGGAAAATCGACGCCCGCCGGCCCCGCCAGCTACGCCGGGCCGTGCAGACTCACACAGCGCCCGCCCTCAACCAGAGCCGCACCGCCCCACACGACACCCACCGCTCAATCCGACCGGCGCAGCGCCCCGCCTCTCAGGCCGAGACCCGCAGCCCCGCCCGGCGCGAGGCCGCCCAGTCGCGCGCCGCGGCCCCGAAGGCGCGGAAGAGCGGCCGCGAGACCGGATCGTTGCAGGCATCCCATTCCGGGTGCCATTGCACCGCCAGGGTGAAGCCCGAGGCGCCCTCGATATAGGTGGCCTCCGGCGTGCCGTCCGGCGCATGGCCGTCGATCCGCACCCGGTGGCCGGGCGACTTGATGCCCTGGCCGTGCAGCGTGTTGGTCATCACCTCGCGCGCGCCCAGCACCCGGTGGAAGGGCCCGCCCTCGGTGAAGGTCACCTTGTGGCGCAGGGCGAACTTCTCCTCCAGCGTGCCGTCGGGCGGCATGCGGTGGTTCATCCGCCCCGGCAGGTCGCGGATCTCGGGGTAGAGCGTGCCGCCCATGGCGACATTGACCTCCTGGAAGCCCCGGCAGACGCCGAAGACCGGCTGGCCGCGCTCCACGCAGGCCCGCACGAGCGGCAGCGCGATGGCGTCGCGGTCGCGGTCGAAGGCGCCATGGGCCTCGGTCGGCTCCTCGCCGTATTCCTCGGGGTGCACGTTGGGCCGCCCGCCGGTCAGCAGGAAGCCGTCGCAGGCCTCCAAGAGCTCGGGCACGGTCACCACCCGCGGATCGGCCGGGATCAAGAGCGGCAGCGCCTCGGCGACCTGCGCCACCGCCTCGGAGTTCATCGACCCGCCGGCATGGGCGGGATACTCATCGTTGATGAGGTGGTGATTGGTGATAATCCCGACGACCGGACGGGTCATGGCGGCCTCTTTTTCCAGCGTGCTCCGCAGATATCTAGGTCAAAGCGGCGCCGAGGTGAAGCCCGCTCAGACCTTGGGCACCAGCCCCGCGGCCTCGATGCCCGCCGCGCCGGCCTTGGCGTCGTTGTCCGAGGTATCGCCGGTCACGCCGACGCTGCCGAGCGTCCGGCCCCGGCTGTCCTGGACCAGGATGCCGCCCGGCACCGGCACCAGCGCGCCGCCCAGCGCTCCGTTGGCGCAGGCGATGAAATAGGCCTGGTCCTCGGCCCGCTGCATCTGCGCCGAGCCCGGCATGCCCAGCATGACCGCGCCGTAGGCCTTGCCGTGGGCAATCTGGTAGCGCCCCGGGCTCGCGCCGTCGCCGCGCTCGAAGGCGATCGGGTTGCCGCCGGCGTCGAGCACGATGACCGACAGCGGCTTCATGCCCGCCTCCTTGCCGTGCTCGAGGGTCTTGCGGATGATGGTGCGCGCGCGGCGCAGCGAAATCTCGGCCATTCAGAAAATCCTTTCCTCTCCTGTCGCGTCGTCAATCGAAAGCCCGGCCCCGGGCCTCAAGCGCCCCCGCCCCTGGCATGACCGGGCGCCAAATACTCCGGGAGCGCGAGGGCAGCGCCCTCGCTCCGGTCGGCCCGGCCGCAAGGCCGGGGCGATCGGACCCTCCCGACCCAAGCCACCGAGCCCAGACCAAGCCCCCCGAAGCGCCCCGCCCCTCGCATGACCGGGCCTCAAAATACTCCGGGAGCGCGAGGGCAGCGCCCTCGCCTGGGCCGGCCGCTTAGGCCGGACCGGCCCCAAAGCCAAAACCTCAGCCCGCCGCCTTCAGCTCCAGGCGGCGGCGGTGCAGCACCGGCTCGGTGTAGCCCGAAGGCTGGGCGCGGCCCTCGAAGACCAGCTCGCAGGCCGCCTGGAAGGCGATCCCGTCAAAACCCGGGCCCATCGCGCGATAGGCCGGGTCATCGGCGTTCTGCCCGTCGACCACCTCGGCCATGCGCTGCATGACGCCCATGACCTCGTCTTTCGAGACCACCCCGTGATGCAGCCAGTTGGCGACATGCTGGGCCGAGATCCGGCAGGTCGCGCGGTCCTCCATGAGGCCCACGTTCTCGATGTCGGGCACCTTGGAGCAGCCGACGCCCTGGTCGACCCAGCGCACCACGTAGCCGAGGATGCCCTGGGCGTTGTTCTCGATCTCGCGGGTCACGGCGTCGGCGTCCCAGTTGCGCCCCTCGGCGACCGGGATGGTCAGGAGCGGCTCGAGCCCCGCGCGCGGCCCGCCCCGGGCGATCTCGTCCTGGCGGGCGGCCACGTCGATCTGGTGGTAATGGGTCGCATGCAGCGTCGCCGCCGTCGGCGAGGGCACCCAGGCGCAGGTCGCGCCGGACTTGGGGTGGCCCACCTTCTGCTCGAGCATGGCCGCCATGCGGTCGGGCATGGCCCACATGCCCTTGCCGATCTGCGCCCGGCCGCGCAGCCCGCAGGCGAGGCCGATGTCGACGTTGCGGTCCTCGTAGGCGGCGATCCAGTCGGTGCCCTTCATCTCGCCCTTGGGCACCATGGGGCCGGCTTCCATGGCGGTGTGGATCTCGTCGCCGGTGCGGTCGAGGAAGCCGGTGTTGATGAAGGCCACCCGCTTGCGCGCGGCGCGGATGCATTCCTTGAGGTTGGCCGAGGTGCGGCGCTCCTCGTCCATGATGCCGAGCTTCACGGTGTTCGGCGCGATCCCCAGCGCCGCCTCGACTTCCGAGAAGACCTTGTCGGCGAAGGCCACTTCGGCGGGCCCGTGCATCTTCGGCTTGACCACATAGACCGAGCCCGCGCGGGAGTTGCCGCGACCGGCGTCCTGCAGGTCGTGCTTGGCGATGAGCGTGGTGATCATGGCGTCCATCAGGCCCTCGAAGACCTCCGCGCCCTCGGCATCGAGGATCGCGGGGCTGGTCATCAGGTGGCCGACGTTGCGCACCAGCATCAGCGCCCGGCCCGGCACGGTCAGCGTGCCGCCGTCCGGTGCCTGGTAGTCGCGGTCCTCGGCGAGGCGACGGGTCACGGTCTTGCCGCCCTTCTCGAAGCTCTCCTCGAGGTCGCGCTTCATCAGCCCCAGCCAGTTGCCATAGGCCAGGGTCTTGTCCGGCCCGTCGACGCAGGCGACCGAATCCTCGCAGTCCATGATCGCCGAGACGGCGCTTTCCAGCTCCACGTCGGCGAGGTGCGCCGGGTCGGTGCTGCCGATCTGGTGGTCGGGGTCGATCACCAGTTCGATCTTCAGCCCGTTGTGTTCGAGCAGGTGGCGCGTCGCGTCGCCGGTCTCGCGGCTGCCGCGATAGGCGGCGGGCTCGGCCAGCGGGCCCTTGTCCGTCACCAGCGCGCCGCCCTCGACGCGGTAGGCGGTGACATCGCCATGCGAGCCCTGGGCCAGCGGCACCGCGCGGTCGAGGAAGTCCTTGGCCCAGGCGATCACCCGCGCGCCGCGCTTCGGATCATAGCCGCCGCCCTCGGGCAGGTCGCCCAGCGCGTCCGTGCCGTAGAGCGCGTCATAGAGCGAGCCCCAGCGCGCGTTGGCGGCATTGAGCGCGAAGCGCGCGTTGGTGATCGGCACCACGAGCTGCGGGCCCGCGATGGTGGCGATCTCGGGGTCGGTATCGGCGGTCTCGATCTGGAAGTCGCCGCCTTCCTCCACGAGGTAGCCGATCTCGCGCAGGAAGGATTCGTAGGCCGCGGGGTCCGAGATCGTCCCGGGGTGCTCGCGGTGCCAGGCGTCGAGCTTGGCCTGCATCTCCTCGCGCTCGGCCAGGAGCCGGCGGTTCTCCGGCGTCATCTCGGCCAGAAGGGCGGCAAAGCGGGTCCAGAAGTCCTCGGGCGCGATGCCTGTGCCCGGCAGGGCCTTTGTCTCGATGAAGTCGCAGAGCCCCTTTTCGACCTGCAATCCCTGCCGCTCGCTGCGCTCGACCATTCCGTGCCTCCCGGTTTCCTAGATTCGGCGCAGAACCTAGCAAGAGGTTTCCGATAGGCAACATGCGTTTCTTGGGAGGTGGGGGGGTGTGGGGGGACGGCAGGTCGTCTTGCGTGGTGTGCCGGGCGGGCTAAGGCGGGTCGATGCGGTCTTTTGCGGTGTGAGAGGTCTGGGGGATTTGGGGCGATGCGTGGGATTGATCGCTTCACGGCGGCGTGGGGTTAGGTGTTCGTCGATCCGAAGGGCGCGGATTGGCCTTGCTGCCCAAGCCAAGACGGCACCCTGCCCCGCTCCACGCAAGAGACATCCCCAGCATCAGAGCCGCCTAAGCGCCGCCACAACAAGCTCCCGAACGCCCCCCGCCCGACACCAACCGGCCCACAAGCCCCTCTCCCGCCGCAACCTCGCGCAACAGAGGGCGCGCGCCGGACCGGGGGCCGGCGCTGCTGACATCTGAGCGGCGCGCTTTATCCACGCAAGGTCAGGGCTAGGGTCATGCTATGCGCGTCATCCGAAGGAGCGCCGGCCCAAGGGGCCGGTCCGGCGCGCGCCCGGCATCTTCGATGCTATTCGGGCGCATTTAGGGCGTGGGTGGTTGGTGGGTGGGTGGGCGTTACCCCGGCCGATCAGGCGCTGCGCCTCTGTATGATCAGGCAGAAAACCTCGCCCCAGTGCGCCCCTCTAAACCTCACTCCCCCGCATAGGCACAAAGCGCATGCACCTCCATGCCCAGCGCCTCGAGCCGGGCGCGGCCGCCGAGGTCGGGCAGATCCACGATGAAGGCGCAGCCGATGACCTCGGCCCCGAGCCGCTCGCAGAGCTTGATCCCGGCCTCCGCCGTGCCGCCGGTGGCCAGGAGGTCGTCCACGATCAGCACCTTCTCGCCGGGGCTCAGCGCGTCGTCATGCACCTCGACCACCGCCTCGCCGTACTCCAGCGTGTAGCTCTCCGAGATCACCCGCCCCGGCAGCTTGCCCTTCTTGCGCACCGGCACGAAGCCGGTCGAGAGCTGATGCGCCACCGCGCCGCCCAGGATGAAGCCCCGCGCCTCGAGGCCCACCACCTTGTCGAAGCGCAGGCCCGCATAGGGATGCAGGAGCTGGTCGATCGCCATGCGAAATCCGCGCGGGTCGGCAAACAGCGTGGTGACATCGCGGAACATGATGCCTTCATGGGGAAAATCCGCGATCGTGCGGATGTAGTCTTCGACCTTGGTCATCGGGATCGGGCCTCTTCGAGGGTCGCTGGGTCAGGAAAAATTCAAGGGCTCAGAGCACGCGCCCGGCCACCGCGTCGAGCTTGGCCAGAAGCGCGGGGTCGCGGGCCTCGGGGGCGGTCAGGATGGCGTGGTCGAGCGCATGGTCGCAGCCCTCGGGACAGGGCGCGGGCCGTTCGGTCAGCCGCCCCGGCAACGCCTTGACCAGCGCCCGGGCATTGGCGGCATTGGCCTTCAGCACCTTGACCACCTCGGCGACCGAGACCGCCCCGTGCCCGGGGTGCCAGCAGTCGTAATCGGTGACCATGGCGACCGAGGCGTAGCAGATCTCGGCCTCGCGGGCGAGCTTGGCCTCGGGCAGGTTGGTCATGCCGATGACATCGGCACCCCAGGCCTCGCGGTAGAGCCGGCTCTCGGCATAGGTCGAGAACTGCGGGCCCTCCATGGCGAGATAGGTGCCGCCGTCATGCACGGTCACGCCGGCCGCGCGGGCCGCCCCGGCGGCAGCCGCGGAGAGCCGCGCGCAGGTCGGATGGGCGAAGGAGACATGCGCCACGCAGCCCGAGCCGAAGAAGGAATTCACCC
Source organism: Roseivivax sp. (assembly GCF_054552075.1). Classification (NCBI taxonomy): domain Bacteria; kingdom Pseudomonadati; phylum Pseudomonadota; class Alphaproteobacteria; order Rhodobacterales; family Roseobacteraceae; genus Roseivivax; species Roseivivax sp. Next base: position 4,216 of record NZ_JBTOLZ010000011.1, on the reverse strand, counting down.
GCGCGAAGGTCCGGTCGATGAACTGCTCGACCACGACGAAATCGCCCGGGCGCATCTCCTCGCGGAAGGAGCCGCAGGCCGAGACCGACACGAGGTCGGTCACCCCCAGCCGCTTCAGCGCGTCGATATTGGCACGGTAGGGCACATCGGTCGGCGCATGCACATGGCCCCGCCCGTGGCGCGGCAGAAAGGCCATGGGCTGGCCCTGGAGCGTGCCGGTGAGGATCCGGTCCGAGGTCGGCCCCCAGGGGGTCTCGACCTGCACCCAGTCGGCATCTTCCAGGCCGTCGATCTCGTAGACGCCCGATCCGCCAATGATTCCAAGCCGTTCGACCAAATGCGCCTCCCCCTGCACACGCCGGGCACATGGAAGCAGCTTGCCCGCGCTTTGGCAATGCCGGCGCGGGACGGCGGGGCCCGGGGGCGGCCTATCTGCCGATGCGCCGGCGCAATTCGCCCACAAGTTCGGCGCGGTCGCGGCCGCTGCGCTCGGAGAGCGCCTTCAGCCCGAAATGCACATGCGCCATTTCCTGGTAGTAGCTCGTGTAGGCGTAGTTCGTGGCCGCCCCCGCCGCGGCGCCGAGCACCGGCACGGTCTGGGCGGCGAGCTTCTGGCCCAGCACGGTGGCGAGCCGGGGGGCGACCCGGACGATGATCCCGTGCACCGTGGCGCCGGTCAGCGTGACCCGCGCCGAGAGGAAGGCCATGTCGGCGCCGTCGTCGGCCTCGAGCGGGCCCGCGGAGCCGAAGACCAGGAGGCACTCCTTGCGGATCTCGGGCGCATCGGGGTCGAAGCCGTGTTCGGCGGCGATGCCCTGGATCGCGCGGAGAAGCACCGTTGTGGTGACCGGCAGTTCCGCCAGCGCCGTCGGCAGCCCGCCCGCGCCGCCCGCGGCCCCCATGGCGGTGGTCAGCGCGGTGTTGAGCCAGCCCTGCTGGTCCGGCAGATGCGTCCGCGAGCGCGCCGCCGCCTGCAGCGCGGTCTCGAGCGCGCGTTCGGTGGCGCCTTCGAGCCGGTCCTTCACCCGGTCCGGCAGGCGCTCGATCAGGTTCTCGGCCTGGCTGCCGAGGATGTTGAGGAGCTGCAGCCCCACCCCGCCCGCGCACCGGTGCCGCCGCGCCAGCGCGTCGAGATCGGCGGAGAGGTCGGCGGGCACGAGGTCGGTGGTGGTCATGGGGAAAAGATCGGCGCGGTCGGGCGGGGTTTCAAGGCGGTTCGGCGGGGTTGAGCGGTGAGGCGCGGGTTGGGGGGGAGGTTGGGGGAGGAGGCGCGGCTTTGCGGTGGGGCGCGGGCTGGTGATGCGGCTCTTTTAGCGGGACGGCATAGGCCGGGCAAACATAGGACCGCTCACGCGCCCCTCCCCGCCCCGCACCTCTAGCCCCCACCCTCGCACATTAGGGCGCTCCCTCCCCCGCGCCGCTGGCACCGCGCACCAGAGGGCGCCCCCTCGCCCCTCTCCACAAGCCCCGCCAGAGGGCGCGCGCCGGACCGGGGGCCGGCGCTGCTGACCTCTGAGCGAGGCGCTTTATCCCAACAAGGTCAGGACTAGGGGACAGCTGAGCACGCCACCCCAAGGAGCGCCGGCCCAAGGGGCCGGTCCGGCGCGCGCGCGGCACCTTCGGTGCTATTCGGGCGCAAAGCGCGATGGGTGGACCCGAGGGCTTTTGTGCAACCGCCTGCGCGGTTCACCTTACGCGGAAGCCGCGCTTTCGACCCTCTCCACAAGCCCCCACAGAGGGCGCGCGCCGGACCGGGGGTCGGCGCTGCTGACCTCCGAGCGAAGCACTTTATCCCAGCAAGGTCAGGACTAGGGGATAGCTAGGCGCGCCATCCCAAGGAGCGCCGGCCCAAGGGGCCGGTCCGGCGCGCGCCCGGCATCTTCGATCCTATTCGGGCGCAAGGAGGGGCGCTTTGGTTACAAGCTAGGTGCAAGCGGTTGGACCGGGGACCAGCCCCCCTCACACCGCCTTCGACACCTCGCCGGAGACCCCGTCCCAGGCGCCGGGCTCCAGCGCCAGACCGAGCACCCGGTCGGGGTTCGTCGGCGGCGGCATCCTAACCGCGTCGAGACGTTCGAAGCCGAACCGCCCGTAGTAAGGCGCATCGCCCACCAGCAGGACGCGCGGGCAGATCTCCCGGGCGCGCTCGACGGTGTCGCGGATGAGCGCGCCGCCCATGCCCTCGCCCTGGGCGGTGGGATGCACGGCCACGGGACCGAGGAGCAGCACCTCCGCCCCGCCCACGCGCACCGGCCAGTAGCGGATCGCCCCGCCGATCGCGCCGCCGGCCTCCCAGACCGCGACACGGCAAAGCGTGGCGACCGGCGCCACGTCCTCGCGCAGGCGATAGGAGGACAGCGCCGTCCGCCCGGGCGCGAAGCTCAGGTCGTAGAGCGCCTCGATTTCCCACCAGTCGCCCGGTTCTTCCTCTCGGAGGCTGTACAAGGTCCGCCCCAGCTGCCCGATCTACCGACGCCCCGCCTAGCACGGCCCGCGAGGGGCGGCAAACCTGCCGCGCGGCTTGCCCTCGGCGGCGCGACGCGCTCTATCTGCGGCACGGACGACGCCAAGGAGGTTCCATGTTCTACCGCCCCGAAGACGGCCACGGCCTGCCCCACAATCCCTTCAACGCGGTGGTCACCCCCCGGCCCATCGGCTGGATCTCGACCCGCGCCTCGGACGGATCGGAGAACCTCGCGCCCTATTCCTTCTTCAACGCGGTCGCCTATGTGCCGCCGCAGGTGATGTTCGCCTCGACCTCGGCCAAGGCAGACCGCGGCGACACCAAGGACAGCGTCGCCAATATCCGCGACACCGGGGTCTTCTGCGTGAACATCGTGGAATACGCCCTGCGCGAGGCGATGAACACGACCTCGGGCCCCTGGGACAAGGAGAAGGACGAATTCGAGCTCGCCGGCCTCGAGAAGGCCGAATGCGACACCATCGCCTGTTCCCGGGTGGCCGCAGCGCCCGCCAACCTCGAGTGCAAGCTGACGCAGATCCTCGAACTGCCGGGCGAGGCCAATTTCGCCGTCTTCGGCGAGGTCACCGGCGTGCACCTGCGCGACGACTGCCTGGTCGACGGGATCTTCGACGTCCTGCGCTTCAACCCGCTGAGCCGCATGGGCTACCGCGATTACACCGTGGTGCGCGAGAAATTCTCGCTGAAACGCCCCGGCGAATAAGGCGGCTCGACGGCGCGCGCGAAAGCTGGCACTAAGGGCGGGCACCAAGGGAGTGAGCGATGGACCAGCACCTTTGATCGAGAACCCGAGTTTTTGTTCCGTCGAAGGAGGCTCTCCATGCCTGCCCGTCTGCCCGACCCGCGCGCCGCGCATCCCATCACCCTGCCCGATGGCACCCTGCACCGGGGCACCGTCTTCCTGAACCAGGTGATCGACCATCCCCGGATGGAGATCGGCGATTACACCTATGCCTCGGATTTCGACCCGCCGCCCGAGGGCGGCTGGGCTTCGCGGCTCGCCCCTTATCTGTTCGATTTCGCCGAGGAGCATCTGCGCATCGGCCGGTTCTGCCAGATCGCCCACGGGGTGCGCTTCGTCGGCGCCTCGGCCAACCACGAGACCCGGGCGCTCTCGAGCTTTCCCTTCCAGGTCTTCGACCCCGAGGCCATGCACGGCTATGCGCCCGACCGCCGGGACACCGAGGTCGGCCATGACGTCTGGCTCGGTTACGGGGCACTTGTCTGCCCCGGCGCGCGGATCGGCAACGGCGTCTTCGTCGGCGCGGGTGCGGTGGTCCGGGGGGAGGTGCCCGACTACGCGGTGGTGACCGGCAACCCCGCGCGGGTGGTGCGGATGCGCTACTCCGAGGGCGAGATCGCCACGCTCAACCGCCTGGCCTGGTGGGACTGGCCCGCCGCGCGCATCACAGAGGCCCTGCCCGCGCTGACCGCGGGCGATGTGGCCGCGCTGGAGCGGGTGGCGGAGGCAAGCGGGTGAAGATGGGGGGTTTGGGGCATAGACCTAGGTTTTTGCCTCGCGCCCCTCACACCCATCGCACCAGAGGGCGCGCGCCGGGCCGGGGGCCGGCGCTGCTGCCCTTTGAGCGAGGCACTTAATCCACGCAAGGTCAGGGCTAGGACTGAGCTAAGCGCGCCACCCCAAGGAGCGCCGGCCCATCGGGCCGGTCCGGCGCGCGCCCGGCACCTTCGGTGCTATTCGGGCGCAAGGAGCGATGGGTGGACCCGAGGGCT
>NZ_JBTOLZ010000010.1:0-131774 GCF_054552075.1 Roseivivax sp. | reverse complement strand
CTTGGCCCCTATGCCGGCCTGGTGCTCCTTCAGGATGCCAATGATCTGCTCTTCGCTGAAACGGCTTTTCCGCATCGTCTGTCTCCTCGTTTGGAGAACAGGCTAACTTCAAACCGCGGATTTTTCAGGGGAGCAGGTCAATCGCAACAAGCTGTCCGCCGACGATTGGGACGAGCAGACCTTCCCGCGCCCCAAGGTGCAGGAGTTCGACCGGGTGGTCGACCGCGCGGTCTCGCGCCGGGGGTTCCTGGGCGGCGCGCTGGCCTTCGGCTCGGGCGCGGCCGTCATGGGCACCGCATTCCTCAAGGGCACGAGTGCCATGGCCCAGCAGGCCACGCGTTTCGCCTTCGAGGGCATCGCAGCCCAGACCGACGGCACCGTGCATGTGCCCGAGGGCTACAGCTGGAAGGTCACCGCGCGCTGGGGCGACAAGCTCTTCTCGGATGCGCCGGAGTTCGACCCGGAGGCAGGCGTGGCCTTCGAGGGCTCCGACCGGGTCTTCGGCGAGAACACCGACGGCATGGAGCTTTTCCACGTCGCGGGCCGCGAGATCCTCGTGGTGAACAGCGAATACACCAACAACGAGATCAACCTGCCGCAGACCGAGGACGGCACCCCGCAAAACGCCGAACAGGTGCAGCTTCTGCAGAACCTCCAGGGCGTGACCGTCATGGAGCTGGCCGAGGGCCCCGAGGGCTGGGCGATCGTGGTCGACAGCCCCTACAACCGCCGCATCCATCACCGCACGCCGATGCGCTTCGACGGGCCGGCGGCGGGCCATGACCTTCTGAAGACCGAGGCCGACCCCGAGGGGCTGACCAGCCTCGGCACGATGAACAACTGCGGCTCGGGCCGGACGCCCTGGGGCACCTATCTGACCTGCGAAGAGAACTTCAACGGCTACTTCGGCGCCACCGGGGAGATGCCGGGGGACGAGACCCTGGCCGCCGGCTACGCGCGCTACGGGATCGGATCGGACGGTTGGGGCTACAACTACCACCTTCACGACCCGCGCTTCGACGTCTCCACCACGCCGAACGAGCCGCATCGCGCGGGCTATATTGTAGAGATCGACCCGGCCAACCCCGAGGCGACGCCGGTCAAGCACACCGCGCTTGGCCGCTTCAAGCATGAGAACGCCGCCACGGCGCTCGCCCCCGATGGCCGCCTGGTGGTCTACATGGGCGACGACGAGCGCGGCGAGTTCATGTACAAATGGGTCTCGCGCGACATCTATGTGCCCGGCGGGGACACCTCGACGCTGCTCTCCGAGGGCCAGCTTTTCGCCGCGGTCTTCGAGGACGACATGTCGGGCCGCTGGGCCGCGCTGACCCCCGAGGCGACCGGCATGGAGCCCTCCGAGATCGCCATTTTCACCCGCACCGCGGCCTCCGCCGTGGGCGCGACCACCATGGACCGGCCCGAGTGGATCGCGGTCAACCCGGTCGCCGTCGAGGGCTATTGCTGCCTGACGAACAACAGCCGCCGCGGCGCGCTGAACGACGACGGAACGGTGCGCACCAACGCCGGCGGCGACCCGATGAGCGTCAACGCGCCCAACCCGCGCGAGACCAACGAATACGGCCAGATCCTGCGCTGGCGCCCGGCGGGCGACGACCACGGGTCGGAGGCGTTCGAATGGGATCTCTACGTCATGGCGGGCAACCCCATGGTGCATGACGACGCTTATGCGGGCAGCGAGGCGATCAAGGAAGGCAACCTCTTCAACTCGCCCGACGGCATGCAGATCGACTCGACCGGGCTGATCTGGATCCAGACCGACGGCGACGACAGCAACGAGGGCGATTTCGTGGGCATGGGCAACAACCAGATGCTCGCCGGCGACCCGGTGACCGGCGAGATCCGCCGCTTCCTGACCGGGCCCAACGGCTGCGAGGTCACGGGGCTGACCTGGTCGACCGACCGCCGCACGATGTTCGTGGGCATCCAGCACCCCGGGCGGCCCTTCCCGGACGGGCCCGACAGCCTGCCGCGCAGCTCGATCGTGGCGGTGAAGCGCGACGACGGGGCGCTGGTGGGCTGAGGCTCTTGGTGTCTTGAGTGGATGGGCGGTCCGGCCGGAGGGTCGGGCCGCGCGGGCGGCTCCGGGAAGACCCGGGGCCGTTTTTTTTGATTTTTATTGATGGGGTTAGGGGCGGGAGAGCGGCCTTCTGCTTCTGGCTATTGGAGGGGCTCAGGGGCTCAACCGTCGAAAGGCGCCGCAGCGTGAGCGTCACATTTTATCGTCTGCAGCAACGCGGATTGGGACCGCTCTGGCTCGCGCTTCCACAGGGCCTAGCCCCGACCAAGCCTTCCCCCCAGCAAGCCCCCAACGCCTCCCACTTCCAGACCAATTTGTAGACCAATCCGCTCCAGGGCATAGAGCCCCCGCGCAGTCCCGCGCAGGAGGTCGCTTTTCATGTCGCTTCTCGTTCTCACCCTCGCCGGGCTCCTTGCCGGGATCGTCAACGCGGTCGCCGGGGGTGGCACGCTTCTAACCTTCCCGGCCTTGGTCTGGCTCGGCGTCCCGCCGATCATGGCCAATGCCACCGCGACGCTGACCGCCCTGCCGGGCTATCTCGGCAGCGCCTGGGCCTATCGCCGGGACATCGCCGCCGAAGGCGCGCTCTCGCTCCGGGCCATCGTGATCCTGGCCGCGCTTGGCGGGCTGCTCGGGGCGGGGCTCCTCCTGGTCACGCCGGGCGAGGCTTTCACCGGCATCGTGCCCTGGCTTCTGCTGGTCGCGACGCTGGCCTTCGCGCTTGGCCCCCGGCTCATCGCCGCGCTGCAGGCGCGCGGGCGCGGGGCGGCGGGCCTGGGGCTTTCGGCCTTCGGGGTGATCGCGGTCGCGGGTTACGGCGGCTATTTCAACGGCGGCCTCGGGATCATGCTGCTGGCGCTTTTCGGGCTGATCGGGTTTCGCGACCTGCACGGGATGAACGGGCTGAAGAACCTCTTGTCGGCGGTGCTCTCCTCGGTCTCGGTCGTGGCCTATGCCAGCGCGGGGCTGATCGCCTGGGACCAGGCGCTGGTCCTGGCGCTGGCCACGACGCTCGGCGGCTACATCGGGGCGCGGCAGGCGCGGCGGATCACCAACACGGGGCCGCTGCGCGCAGGCATCGTCGCGGTGGGCGCGGTGCTGACGCTGGTCTTCTTCCTGGTCTGAGGGGGTGGCCCTTGCCAGCGCGCGCCCCGCGGGGCTGAATTGGCGCGAGAGGACAGGAGCGGCAGGCCCCATGCGGATCGGAACGGACAAGGCACTGGCCCAGCTGCGTGCCCTGATCGAGGTCGAGGCCCCGGCGCCGGGCGACCGGCTGCCGACCGAGCGGGTTTTGGCGGCGCGTATCGGCTGCAGCCGCGCGACCCTGCGCGGCGCGCTGGCCCGGCTCGAGGCCGAGGGCGAGCTTTGGCGCCGCGTCGGCCAGGGCACCTTCCGGGGCCGCGCGCCCATCGGCACGCCCCTGCGCGATCACCTGCTGCTCGAGGCGACGACGCCGGACGAGCTCATGGATGCGCGGCTGCTGCTCGAGCCGCAGGTGGCCGCGGCGGCGGCGTTGCGGCGCGAGACGGGGGATGTCGCGCATCTCCGCGCCCGGGTGGCGGAGGGCCGAGCCGCGCGGGACCGGGCCACCTCGGAGCGCGCCGACGACGCCTTCCACCAGGCCCTGGCGCAGGTCGCGCGCAACCCGGTGCTGATCGCGCTTCTGCGGCATTTCTCCGGCGCGCGTTGCCGGGCGGTCTGGCAGCGCGAATGGGACCGCACCTATCGCCGGGTCGGCGTGGCGGAGTTCCGGGGGCTGCACTCCGACCAGCACGCCGCGGTGGTCGAGGCGGTGGCGCAGGGCGACGCAGGCGCCGCGCGGGAGGCCATGGCGCGCCACCTCGAGACGGTGCGGGCTGCGATGGCGGGTGGGGCGTCCGAGGGGTAGGCGGGGGCGGTGTGTCGGTACTGCCGCTGCCTCGCGGCCCAGAGGCAAGCGTCGGGTTTCCAGTCCAGCGCTGACTGTCGTGCCCCGCGGCGGGTGCTGCCGGTGCCGCGCCCCGCAGCCCCCCGCCCTCACCGCGAGCGGATGCGTCGGCTGCGGCGGCGGCCGGGGGTGAGCCTCGGCCGGATCGCCGGCTGCCGCTCGCGCCAGAAGACGTAAAGCCCCGAGCCAAGGATCACCGCGATGCCGAGCCAGGTCCAGCCGTCGGGAAAATCGCCGAAGACCAGGTAGCCCGCCGCCGTGGCGCCGATGATCTCGAGGTATTGGAAGGGCGCCAGCGTGCCCGCCTCGGCGCGGCGGAAGGCCTCGGCGATAAGCACGAAGCTCGCCGCCGCGAAGGCGCCCGCGCCGAGGACGGCCGCCCAGCCCTGGGGCCCGAGCCCCATGATCCCGGGGGTGAGCGGCCCCAGCGCCCAGAGGCCCGGCACCAGGAGCCCCATACCGAGGCAGGCATAGACCGTCGCGCCGCATTGCACCGTCAGCGCCGAGCGCGTCTCGGAGGCGCGGCGCAGGACGATCATGTTCAGCGCATAGGCCGTGGCGGCGATCAGCGGCAGCGCCGCCGCCCAGCCGAAACCGCCGCCCGGACGGATCACGATCAGCGCGCCCATGAGGCCGATGCCCACCGCCGCGAGCCTTCGCGGGCCGACCTTTTCGCCCAGGAGCGGGCCGACCAGCGCGGTCAGGATCAGGGGTTCGACGAAGAAGATCGCGATGGCGGTCGCGATGGGCATGACCGAGAAGGCCCAGATCAGGCTGCCAAGCGTCACGCAGACCAGCCCGCCCGAAAGCGCCACCACCGGCGAGAACATGGCGCCCCTGAGCCGCGCCCGCAGGATCAGCGCGGTCGGCAGCAGGAAGAGCGCCTGCGCGAGGAGCCGCGCGAGGGTGACCTCGAGCGGGTGCAGGCTTGTGGTCAGGAGCTTGGCGAAAGTGTCGCCGATCGGCAGGAGCGCCATGGCCAGCGCCATGAGCGCCATGCCCCGGGTCGTGTCGGAAATCCCCGGCCGGACCGGGGCCTGGGTCGTAGCGGTCATCTGGACCTCATCACGTCGGGCCCGCCTGGGGGCGGGCGACGTCCGGGCGTGCAGGACGGGAAAGGTTCGGGAAAGGCCCTGACCCCGCGACGCCATCGCGGGGGGCGGCCCTTGGGTGGCCTCTTAGGGAGGCGGAGGGGCCGGGGTCAAGGGGGGCTTGGGGTGAGGGAGTTGGCGGGTTGAGTGTAGCTGCGTGGGGTGTGGGTTTCGGTGGATGGCTTGTCAGAGGTTGCCGGTTGAGCTGCACAGGTCTGCGTCTGCGTCTGCGTCTGCGTCTGCGTCTGCGTCTGCGCCTGCGTCTGCGTCTGCGCCTGCGGCTGGGCTTGCGCTGTGGAGGCGGATGCTTGCACCGAGGAGGTTACCGGGGCCACGGCAGTTGCCAGGCAGGCGAGGCGCCCGACGCGCAGCCTCAGTCCCCTGCGCCACCTGCGCCCGAATAGCACCGAAGGTGCCGGGCGCGCGCCGGACCGGCCCGATGGGCCGGCGCTCTTGGGAGTGGCGTGCGTAGATCATCGCTAGCCCTGACCTTGCTTGGATAAAGCGCGCAGCTCAGAGTTCGGCAGCGCCGGCCCCCGGTCCGGCGCGCGCCCTCTCTGTGAGCGGGATGCGCAGCTCGGCGGCTTGGGTTGGGCTGCAATGCCTAGGGTGCGACAGGCCCGCGCGGAGTATGGCGTTCACGTCAATGCCGCCCCGCCCGATCTCCCATGCAATGCGATGCCTCAACCACCTTTCGCGTCGCTTCCGCCCCAGAGCCTCGCAAAAGCTAACCGCCCCGCCCGGTCTCCCGGGCGAGGCGGATCGCTTATGCACATCTCGAGCGGCCTTCAGGGCGTCGCGTCCGGCGTGGCGTCGCGCCGGAACAATGTCACCGCCCGATCCCCTCGGACGAGGCGCCTCACTCCGCTCTCACCTTCACGCCGCTTGCCGCTCAGGCTCCGGCGCACCATCCAGCGGGGTCCAGCTCCCGTCCGGGTCGCGCCGGGACAGCCGGCCCTGACCCTCCATCGCGATCAGCGACAGCCAGCCGTTGTCGAAGAGCGCCCGCACCTGCGGCTGCCGGTCGAGCACCGCGGTCAGCGCCGATTGCGGCGCTTCGACCACCACCTGCAGCCGGCTCGGGCCGTGCCGCAGCTGGCTGCCGTCGTGCAGCGACTGCCGCGGCAGCCCGGCGCGCAGCGCGCCGCCGTTGCCCTCGAGCACGCCGATCCCGCCGACCACGTTGTGCAGGAGCTTGTTGCCCGCGCCGAAGGTCTCGGGCGCGACGCTCGAGCCGTGGTACTGCAGCGCGATCCAGCTCGCGACCACCACCGGCGCGCTCAGGATCAGCTCGAGCACCTGGGCCTCGGGGTCCTGGCGCGCGTCGTAGTCGTGCAGGAAGACCTGCCCGCCGAGATCCCGGCCCGCGGTCCGCGCGCGGGGTGCTGCGACGAAGGCCCGGCAGCCCGCGAGACCCCATTCGGGGCGCAGCTCCGACCAGTCTTTCCCGCGCGCGGCCAGCCGGTCCTCGGCGCCCCGGGGCAGGCTCAGCGCGCGCTCGGTCCGGGCCTGGGTGCCGGCCTTGGCGAGCGCCTTGCGCAGCCGCGCGGCATCCTCGGAATGGCTCGCGGGCAGCGCGTCGTCGAAGAGCGTCACCTGGTCCGACACGGTGTCGTGCAGCCCGGCGAGGAACCAGGTGTCCTCGGGGATCGCGATGCCGGCCTCGGTCAGGCCCGCGCGGACCTCGGGCTCGTTCAGGAGCCCCGCCAGGAGGGCCGCGTTCACGTCGCCCGCATGGCCGCCGCAGGCGCCGCATTGCAGGGCGCTGGCGTGCGGCGCATTGGTCACCGTCGCGCCATGGCCGCAGATCAGCACCAGCGGCGCGAAATCGCGGGTCAGCGACATGGCACCCAGGATCTGCGCGGCGCTCGCGATGCGGTCGGCGAGCGGCAGGTCGAGGACCGGCGCGGGCGCCTTGGCACTGCCCCCGGTCTGGCCCAGCCCGTCGCGGATCAGCTTGCCCACATACAAGGGGCCCGCCGCCTCGACGAAGGCGAAGGCCGAGACCGCGGCGCGCTTGAACCGGCCCCAGGCGCGGATCGCGCGCAGGTGGATGCGGTCGCCCAGGTCCTCGCCCGCCGTGGCGCTGGTGACGCCGGGGTTGAGCAGGATCGGCGCCCGTGCCTCGGAAAGATCCGAGGCATGGCCCGCGTGTTTCACCGCCAGCCCGAAGAAGCCCGCAAAGCCCTTGGTCCGCAGCCCGGGGTCCGCGGCCTCGAGCGCCCGCCGCAGCACCTCGGAGCGGACGTCGATGCAGAAGGCGGCCTGCAGGGCCGGCCGGCCCTCGGGGGCCTCGGGCGCGGGTTCGGCCAGCTCGGCGACCAGCCGCCGCTCGGCCGCCAGGTCATAGGCCACCTGCAGCGCGGCGTCGCGGCTGAGTTCGGCGTCGGGGGTGAGCGGCGCGGCAAACCGCGCCCGCGCCTCGGCCCAGGCCTCGGCGGTGACCGCGCCCCCGGCCTCGAGCAGGGCGACCTCCCAGGTCAGCCGCAGGGTCAGCATCTCGAAAAGCGTGTCGTCCCGCCCGCCGTCGCGCTCGGCGGTCCAGCTCAGGTGCCGCGCCATCTGGCCCCAGCCCGAAAGCGTCACCAGGAGCCGGTGGAAGTAGCCCGGCGCCGCCTCGGGGGTGAGGTCGAGCGCCGCGCAGGCCTCGGCGAAGGCGGCGCGCGCGTGGCTCGGGCTTTCGGCGATGCGCGCGGCATAACCCGGCAGCCCGGCCAGCGCCGGCGTCAGGTCGCGGGCGGCGAAGGCCCGCCAGGAGGGCCAGGCCGATTGCCCGGGCGCGGGCCAGAAGGCCTGCCCCCGGTCGAACTGCGCCGCGGCCCAGAGGCCGATCCGCTCCTCGATGAGCTCGGGCCAGTCGACGCCGGTCTGCCGGGCGGCGATGTCGGCGAGGCAGGGCACCGGGGCGGGCGCGGGGCGCGGGGTCTCGGCGGCCTTGGCCAGGGCCTCGGGGCTTTCGCCATGCTCCGCCGCTGCGGCGGCGAGGTCGGCTTTTGTGATCTCGCCCGCGGCGATCCGGGAGGCGATCTCGGCGCGCGGGGTGAAGAGCGCCCCGCCGCCGACCCGTGCCATGCGGGCCGCCGCTGTCAGCCGGTCCTCGCCGGTCTGTCCGAGCCAGGGGTTCACCGCCACGGTGGCCTCCAGCGGGAAGGCGGGCGGCAGCTGCCGCATGGCCTCTTCGGCGGCGGCGAAAAGCTCGAGATCGGGGCCGGGCCAGGTCATATGCAGGGTCATTGGGTCGCTCCCGTCTTGGAGGTCCAGCGGCCCGACATCCGGTCGGACAGCGCGTTGAGGTAAAGGCCGTTCATCAGGTGCACCCGCATGCCCGCGGCTGCCGGATGGCCGGCCCAGAGCGGGAAGGTGGTCTGGGCCACGGCGGCGACGCAGAAGCTGGCCACGGCAAGGGTGATGGTCGCCCATATCAGCCCGTCGGGCGGCGGCGGCGCGGGCAGGGTGGCCGCCGAGAGGAGCGTCGCCCCCTCCTGCAGCGCGAAGTAGCCGAGGGTGGCCGCCACCGACATCGCCACGGTGCGCCAGGTCAGCGCGCGGGGCGCGAGGTCGGCGAGCCCTTGGGCGATCAGATAGACCACGCCGAAGATCAGGATCGCGCCAAGCGCCACCACCTGCGGCGGCTTGCCGGTGATCCCGAAAAGAAGGCCCACGGCGAGGTAAAGCGCCAGCGCCAGGCCGAAGGCCCGCGCCACGGCGGCCAGGCCGGGCACCGCGACCGGACCGGGCCGGCGGGTCGCGGTGACCTCGCCCACGGCCCCGCCCGAGGCGAGGAAGGCATGCGCCTTGTAGAGCGAATGCGCGACGATATGCAGAAGCGCCAGCGGGAAAAGCGCCAATCCGCATTGCAGCACCATGAAGCCCATCTGCGCCGAGGTGGACCAGGCCAGTGCCGTCTTCACCGCCGGCTGGGTCAACGCCACGGCGGCCCCGACCAGCGCGCTGAAGCCGCCGATCAGCGCCAGCACCGCCAGCACCCCGGGATTGGCCAGCAGCACGTCGGCGAAGCGGATCAGCAGGAAGCCCCCGGCGTTGACCACGCCCGCGTGCAGCAGCGCCGAGACCGGGGTCGGGGCCTCCATGACCTCGGTCAGCCAGCCGTGCACCGGCAGGAGCGCGGATTTGAACACCGCCGCCACGGCCAGGAACAGCGCGGCCAACCAGATCGGCCCGCTGCCCGTCCCGGCGCGCGCCTGGGCGTTGATCTCGGCGATGTCGCCGGTGCCGTAACCGGCAATCAGGATCGCGCCCGCGCCCAGAAGCGCGGCGCTGGCGATCAGCCCGCTCATGGCCTTCTTGCGCGCGGCGCGCCGGGCGCGGGGCCTCTCGGGGTAGAACAGGAGGAGTTTGTGCAGCGTCACGCCGACCGCGACCCATCCCAGCACCAGCTGCAGGAGGTTCCCGGCGCTGACCAGCAGCAGCACGCAGGCGATGGTCGCCGCCATCCAGCCCATGAAGGCCGGCTGCCGCGCCTCGCCGTCAAGCGCCACCCGCGAGAAGCGCAGGACGCTCCAGCCGACGAAGGCGACGGTCAGCGACATGGCGATGCTGACGATATCGGTGCGCACCGAGAAGCCGACCGAGGCCAGGCCCAGGAGCGGGCTGGTGGTCGGCCCGTTGAGCGCGAGGTTGAGCGCCGCCAGCGCGGCGAGCGCCAGCGCGATCAGCGCGGCGATCTCGGGCAGGCGCAGGCGCCAGTCGCCGCGCGCGGGCGGCGCAAGCGCGATGGCACCGGCGGCCAGGGCGGGGCTCAAGGCGGAAAACAGCAGTAACAGACTCATCGGGACCTCCCGTGGTGGATCTGGCTGTCACCTAGCGGGGCCGCTTACCCTAGAAAAATACATTGTTTGGAAGAAAACGTTCTATAAAATAGAACTCATGCGGCTGAACTACCATCACCTGCGCTATTTCCAGGAGGTCGCCCTCGAGGGCAATCTGACCCGCGCGGCGGAGCGGCTGAACCTCTCGCAATCGGCGCTTTCGACCCAGATCCGGCAGCTCGAAGAGCGGCTGGGCCATGACCTTTTCGATCGGTCGGGACGGCGCATGAGCCTGACCGAGGCCGGGCGCATCGCGCTCGATCATGCCGAGCGGATCTTCGGCGTGGGCGAGGATCTGATCGCCACGCTGGCGCGCAGCGGCGGGCCGGTGGCGCCGCTGCGCGTGGGCGCGCTTTCGACCCTGTCGCGGAACTTCCAGCTGCGGTTCCTGCGCCCGGTGCTGGGGCCGGGCGACACCGGCGGGGCGGGGATCGTCTTGAGCTCGGGCAACACCCAGACGCTGCTGCGCGCGCTCGAGGACCTGGCGCTGGATCTGGTGCTGCTGACCAGCCCGCCGCCGCGCGAAAGCTTTCCCGATCTCGTCTCGCACCGCATCGCCGATCAGCCGGTGGCGATCCACGGCGCACCGGCGCGGCTGCGGCACGGCTCGCTGGCCGAGCTTCTGACCGAGGAGCCGATGATCCTGCCCACCGAAAGCTCGATCCGCACCGGCTTCGACAGCCTCGTGGCGCGGCTCGGGATCACCCCGAAGATCGCCGCGGTGGTCGACGACATGGCCATGGTCCGGCTGCTGGCGCGCGACGACCTGGGGCTGGCGATCACCCCGGCGGTGGTCGTGGCCGACGAGCTGGAACAGGGGGTTTTGGCGCGGGCGCCCTTCGCGCTCGACATCGTCGAGAGCTTCTACGCCGTGGTCGCCCCGCGCAGCTTCCCGCATCCGATGCTGGAGCGGCTCATTCCCGGGGGCGAAACGGCGGACCAGGCGGCGGATCCGGCAGGCGGTGCGAAAAAATAGGCGACCTGCACACCGGGGAGCGGTGGTGCAGGCCGCCTGGCCCCGACGCGCGCCGCATCGTGCCGGGGTATGTCACCGGCCCTCAGGCGGGCCGGGCGACGCTTGTGGCGCGATGCAGGGTCGCCATCACGCCATCGAGCAGCGACAGCTCGTCCTTCAGCCGCAGTTTCGCGCGCTTCATCCGGCCCAGCCGCAGCGTGCAGGGCAGCGGGCGGGCCATCTCGGCGTCGATCTCGGCATCGAGGCGGCGCTTGCGCTCGGTTAGGGCGAAGGCGCGCGCATCGAGCGAGCGGGGTCGGGTGAGGGGGCGGGCGGTCATCGGGTCCTCCGTGTTGGCGTCTCTTTGGTCGCTGGGCCGGGGCGATGCCGGGGCAGGGCGGTCGGGGATCCGGCGGCGACAGGGTTGAATTGGGGGTCGGTGCGGCCTGTAGGAAGATAATGGAAATTGAAAGTTTGATAGTTTTTGCCTATCTACTTTCGATCCCTGCGTGAGACGCCCATGCCCCGCCCCCCGAGCCTGCGCCAGTTGCGCTATCTTCTGGCGCTCTCCGAGACCGGCCATTTCGGCCGCGCGGCCGAGCGCATGGGCATCGCCCAGCCCTCGCTCAGCGTGCAGATCGCCAACCTCGAGGAGGCGCTGCAGCTGAAGCTCTACGAGCGCGGGCGCGGGCCGTTCCGGCTGACCCCCGAGGGCCGCGAGATCACCCTGCGCGCCCGCGAGGTGGTGGCCGAGATGCAGGGCATCCTCGATCTCTCGGACAGCCTGCGCTCGGGGCAGTCGGGCACCCTGCGGCTCGGCACCACGCCGACGCTCGGGCCCTATCTCCTGCCGCATGTGGTCGGCGCGCTGCACGAGGCCTA
Source organism: Roseivivax sp. (assembly GCF_054552075.1). Taxonomy (NCBI): domain Bacteria; kingdom Pseudomonadati; phylum Pseudomonadota; class Alphaproteobacteria; order Rhodobacterales; family Roseobacteraceae; genus Roseivivax; species Roseivivax sp. The sequence goes on along the minus strand of NZ_JBTOLZ010000010.1, from coordinate 120,049 downwards.
CCCGGAGCTGAAACTCTACATCCGCGAGGCCGCGCCGCGCGACCTGGAGGTCGAGCTCGACCACGGGCGGCACGACGTGATCCTGACCCAGCTGCCGGTGAGCGGCGAGAGCTTCGTGACCGAACGGCTGTTCCGCGAGCCGCTGGCGCTGGCCCTGCCCGCCGATCACCCGCTCGCCGCGAAGGAGGAGCTCGGCGAGGCGGACCTCTCCGGGCTGGTGATCCTGGGCCTCGGCCCGGCCTATGTGCTGCACGGCCAGATCAGCGCGCTTTGCCGCGAGCTCGGCGCCGAGCTCCGGGCGGACTACGAGGGCACCAGCCTCGACGCGCTGCGCCAGATGGTGGCCATGGGCATGGGCGCGAGCTTCCTGCCGATGCTCTACGTCCGCTCCGAGGTCGAGGGCCGCGACAGCTCCATCGCCGTGCGCCGCTTCCGCCGCGGGCGGCTCGACCGGTCGGTCGGCCTGGTGCGGCGGCGGGCTTCCGGCAAGACCGCGGGGATCGCGCATATCTCCGACGCGCTGCGGCAGGCGACTTCGGCGCGGTTCGCGGATATTTTGACGTTGGAGTGAGGGGGCGGCGGTTGGGTGACCCGGCCGGGTTTTTTCGCGCGGCGCTGTGGTCCTGACCGCGAGCCCACTCCCTCATTCCCGCGCCTGCGCCAACCTCCCACGCCCAACCTGCGCCCGAACAGCACCGAAGGTGCCGGGCGCGCGCCGGACCGGCCCGATGGGCCGGCGCTCTTGTGGGTGGTGCGCTTGGTTCGTCTTTAGTCCTGACCTTGTTGGGATAAAGCGCTTCGCTCGGAGGTCGGGAGCGCCGGCCCCCGGTCCGGCGCGCGCCCTCTGGTGTGCGGGGTGATGGCGTGGCCGGGCGGTGTTCTGGGATGGGCGGCGGGGCGCTTTACGGATGCAGGTATCCGTAGGGCGCGACCGGCAGGCGGAGCCTTGTTGCCAAGAGGGATTGGACACGGCGAGCAAGTCGACCTTTCGCGCGAGCTAGAGCGGAGCGAGCAAAACCAAACCAAAGTTGAACGAGGTGTCGAGACTGACGCTGTTTTGAGTCCGGTTCGGCAATCAAGCCCACCGCGTGCCACCAGACCCCGCGGCACAATCCACCCCTCAATCAGCCCCCGCACTCCCCAACAAAACCACCCCCACACCCCCGCCAAACCCCGCACATACCGGCCCATGCGGCATCCGGTCGCTTCCGGGCGGGCGGGCCTTCACCGGCACATCGCAGCCCTTATATGAGTTTCAGAAATTTCTGAAATCGAGGAAAGCCATGGGGCGCGTCGAAAAAGAATTCATCCTGCACTTCGGTGAAATGGGCTCCCGCTGGGGCATCAACCGCACCGTGGGCAAGATCTACGCGCTCCTCTTCATCAGCGAGGAGCCGCTCTGCGCCGACGACATCTGCGAGCGGCTGGGCTTTTCGCGATCCAACGTCTCGATGGGCCTCAAGGAGCTGCAGGCTTGGCGGCTGGTGAAGCGCGCCGACCGCGACGACGACCGGCGCGAGTTCTTCACCACGCCCTCGGACCTGATGGCCATCGTCCGCACCCTGGTCGAGGAGCGCAAGAAGCGCGAGATCGACCCGACGCTGACCAAGCTGCGCGAGCTTGAGATCGAAAGCGCCGAGGACGGCCGCTCCGACAGCTACGGGGCCACCCGCATCACCGAGCTGCGCGAGCTGATCGAGAGCCTCACCGCGCTCTACGACGATCTGGCCCGGATCGAGACCGAACGGCTGGCCACCCTGCTGAAGGCCGGCTCCACCCTGTCGAAACTCGTGACCGCCACCGGCCGCGTGATCCCGCTGCGCAGCCGCACCGACGGTCCGGAGACCAAGGAGGTCCGCTGACATGATGGACACCTTCCTGCTGTCGCGAATCCAGTTCGCGGCCAATATCTCGTTTCACATCCTGTTCCCGACGATCACCATCGCGCTGGGCTGGATGCTGCTGTTCTTCAAGCTGCGCTTCAACGCCACCGGCGAGGAGCGCTGGATGGACGCCTACCGCTTCTGGGTGAAGGTCTTCGCCCTGTCCTTCGCGATGGGCGTCGTCTCGGGCATCACCATGTCCTTCCAGTTCGGCACCAACTGGCCGGGCTTCATGGAGAGCGTCGGCAATATCGCCGGGCCGCTCCTGGCCTACGAGGTGCTGACGGCCTTCTTCCTCGAGGCGGTCTTCCTCGGCATCATGCTCTTCGGCTTCCGCAAGGTGCCGGGCTGGGTGCATACCACGGCGACCTTCCTCGTGGCCTTCGGCACCACCATGTCGGCCTTCTGGATCATCGTGCTGAACTCCTGGATGCACACGCCCACAGGCTTCGAGATGCGCGAGGGCGTCGCCCATGCCACCGACTGGCTGGCGATCATCTTCAATCCCTCGATGCCCTACCGGCTGGTGCACATGCTCCTGGCATCGGGCCTGACCGTGGCCTTCCTGATCGCCGGTATCTCGGCCTTCCGCTGGATCATCGGCGACCGGGGCGCGGAGGTGCGCACCACCCTGCGCACCGGTCTGATCACCGGCGCGGCGCTGATCCCGCTGCAGATCCTGGCGGGCGACATGCACGGGCTCAACACGCTCGAGCATCAGCCGGCCAAGGTCGCCGCCATGGAGGGCAACTGGGAGACCGGCCCGAACGTGCCGCTGGTGCTCTTCGCGATCCCGAACGAGGAGACCCGCTCGAACGACTTCGAGATCGGCATTCCCAACGGCGCGAGCCTGATCCTCAAGCACAGCGCCGACGGCGTGGTGCCCGGCCTCAACGACTTCGTCACCGAGGAGGGCGAGGTGCTGCACCCGCGCGTGGCCCCGGTCTTCTACGGCTTTCGGGTCATGGTCGGCACGGGCTTCGCCATGCTGGCGCTGACCTGGGGCGCGCTGGCGCTCATGGCGCGGCGGCGGCCGGGCGCGACCGGCGGCTGGTTCGAGACCCGGCGCGGGCTCGACGGGCTGCCGAAGCCGGTGATCTGGGCGGCGCTCGCCATGACCTTCTCGGGCTGGCTCGCCACGCTCGCGGGCTGGTATGTGACCGAGATCGGCCGTCAGCCCTGGCTGGTGACCGGCGTCCTGCCCACCGAGGCCGCGGTCGCCGATGTCGCCCCCGGCATGGTCGTCTCGACGCTGCTTGTCTACCTGGCGATCTACCTGGTCTTGACGCTGGCCTATGTCGGCGCGCTCTTCCACCTCGCGCGGAAGACCGCCGGCAAGGACCGGACCCCCGAGCGGCCCGCCGCCCCCAGCCTGCAACCCGCCGAATAAGGAGGTTCCGCGATGATGACGCTCTTTGGCGATCCCACCCTCTGGCTGCCGGCGACCTTCGCGGCGCTCATGGGGCTGTCGATCCTGATCTACGTGGTGCTCGACGGCTTCGACCTGGGGGTGGGGCTGCTCTCGCCCCTGGCCACCGAGAATGAGCGCGACCGCATGGTCGCCTCGATCGGCCCCTTCTGGGATGCCAACGAGACCTGGCTGGTGCTGGCCATCGGGCTTCTCCTGGTGGCCTTCCCCACAGCCCACGGGCAGATCCTCTCGACCCTCTATCTGCCGGTGGCGGTCATGCTGGTCGGGCTGATCCTGCGCGGCGTGGCCTTCGAGTTCCGCGTCAAGGCGCCGATCACCCAGAAGCGCAACTGGGACTGGGCCTTCTTCGCGGGCTCGGCGCTGGCCTCGCTCTCGCAGGGCTACATGCTCGGCGCCTACGTGCTGGGCCTGGCACCCGGTCCGCTGACCTGGGCCTTCGCGGCGCTGACGGCGGTCTTCCTGACCGTGGCCTACAGCTTCATCGGCGCGACCTGGCTGATCTACAAGGCCGAGGGGGAGCTGCAGAAAAAGGCCGTGGCCTGGGCGCGGGGCGGCATCTGGGGGCTGCTCGGCGGGCTGGCGGCGGTCTCCATCGCCTCGCCCATCGCCTCGGCGCGGATCTTCGAGAAGTGGTTCTCCTTCCCGGAGATCGTGCTGCTCGCACCCATGCCGCTGGGCTTCGCGCTGATCGCGGCGCTCCTGGTGCTGGCGCTGCGGCGGCTGCCGACCTCCGACGACAGCTGGGCCTGGTTCCCCTTCGTGGCGACCGTGGCGCTGTTCTGTCTGGCCTTCGTGGGGCTGGCCTATTCCTTCTATCCCTACGTGGTGCCGGACCAGCTGACGATCTACGAGGCCGCCGCCGCGCCCGAGAGCCTGGCGATCATCCTGGCCGGCACGGTCTTCGTGCTGCCGGTGATCCTGGGCTACACGGCGCTGGCCTACACGATCTTCCGCGGCAAGGCGGGGCTTCTGAGCTACGACTGAGGGCGGGCGCTCAAGCCCGGCCCCCCAGAAAGGAAACGCGGCGCTCCGGGATCCCGGGGCGCCGCGTTTTTCATTCCGAACCCTGCGCCGCAGCGCCGGGGCTGACCCTCACCGGCCGGTGATGCCGGGGAAGGCGATCAGCATCGCCAGCGCCAGGATCTGCAGGCAGATGAAGGGCAGGAGCGACTTGAAGATCTCGCCCAGGCTGATCTCCGGCGGGGCCACCGACTTCAGGTAGAAGGCCGCCGGGCCGAAGGGCGGGGAGAGGAAGCTCACCTGCATGTTCATGCAGAACAGCACCCCGAACCACACCGGGTCATAGCCCAGGTCGGTGATGATCGGCACGAAGACCGGCATGGCCAGAAGCGCGATGCCCACCCAGTCGAGGAACATCCCCAGGAGGAACAGGATCGCCATCATGAAGAGCAGCACGTAAAGCCGGTTGTCCGAGATGTTGGTGACCAGCGACTGGATAAAGTCGAGCCCGCCCATCAGGTTGAAGACCCCGACCAGCGCCGAGGCGCCGATGCCGATCCAGACGATCATGCCGACGGTGCGCAGGGTCTGCATGGCCGCGCCGCGCAGCAGCTCCAGCGTGAACTCGCCGCGCAGCATGGTCGAGACCATGACGCCCAGGACACCCACCGCAGAGGCCTCGGTGACGCTGGCGATGCCGCCGTAGATCGAGCCCAGAACCCCGATCACCACGAGGATCGGCAGGATCAGCCCGCGCAGGAGCTTGAGCTTCTCGGACAGCGGCGTGTCGTCGTCGGCGGGCATGGCCGGCGCGATGGCGGGGTTCAGATAGGCCCGGACCAGCACGTAGGTCACGTAGAAGCCGGCCAGCATCAGCCCCGGCAGGAAGGAGGCGGTGAACAGGTCGCCGATCGAGACATTGGCCGTCAGCCCGTAGATGATCAGCACGATCGAGGGCGGCACCATGGTGCCGAGCGCCCCGCCCGCGCAGACCACGCCGATGGCGAGGTTGCGGTCGTAGCCGAGCCGCAGCATCTGCGGCAGGGCGATGAGGCCCAGGAGCACGATCTCGCCGCCGATGATGCCGGACATGGCGGCCAGGATCACCGCGACGATGATGGTCTGGATCGCCACGCCGCCGCGCAGCCGCCCGCCGACGAGCTTCATCGCGTCGAAGAGGTCGCGGGCGATGCCGGAGCGGTCGAGGATCGCCGCCATCAGCACGAACATCGGCACCGAGACGAAGACGAAGCTCGAGACGAAGGAATAGACCCGGCTGGTGATCAGCGGCACCGCCATGGGCCCGAACCAACCCAGCGCGAAGATCAGCGCGACGAGCAGGGTCACGAAGGCCAGCGGGATGCCGGTGACCAGAAGCACCAGCAGCATGCCGAACATCAGGTAGGTGGCGGTCTCGACGCCCAGCCCCTGGAGAGATCCGAAAAGCTCCATCTCAGCGCTTCCCCCTGGCGTAATTCACGGTGAGGATCAGGAACTGCAGCGCCATCACCGCGAGCACGGCGAGCAGGAAAACCTTCATCAGGCCGGGATAGACCGGGTCCCAGGCGCTGCCCGAGCGCTCCAGCCGGAACTCGCCCGAAGGCGTGAAGGCGGCGCGGCTGACCATGATCCAGGCGGCATAGGCGAACATCGTCGAGGCCAGCGCGCAGACCGCCGAGATCGCCACGTCGAGCCAGCGCCGGGCGCGGGCGGGAATGGCGTCGTAGATCAGCACCACGCGGATGTGGCTGTCGCGGGCGACGCAGTAGAGCCCGCCGTAGACGAAGGCCACGCCGGACAGGAAGATCGTCGTCTCATGCGCCCAGGTGGTGGGATTGTTGAAGAAGTAGCGCAGCACCACTTCCTGGATGAGGATCAGCATCGCGATCACGATGCCCGCGGCAAAGACGATGCCGCCCCTCGAGATCATCCGCCCGAGCAGCCCCGCCTCGGGGATCGGCCCGCCCTCGTCGCGGTGGCCGGTGTCGGCGCCGGAATGGTCTTGATCGTCCTTCTGGGTGGTCATGCGATACCCTCCTCAACTGCAAAGGCCGGCCCCGATGCGGAGCCGGCCCCTTGCCTGGGTATGAACTTACATCAGGCCTTCTTCGGCCAGGTAGGCGGTCAGCGCGTCGTAGACCTTCTGGGCGTTCTCCGAGCGCTCGGCGACCTTCTCCCATTCGCCCTGGGCGATCTGGCGGAACTTGGCGCGCTCTTCGGCGGGCCAGTCGTGCACGGTCACTTCGCCGCCGGCCTTGGCCTCGGCCACTGCGGCCTCATCGGCCTCGCGCAGGGTTGCGACCTGCATCTGCGAGAACTCCTGGACCGACTCCGACAGCGCCTGCTGGTGCTCTTCGGAGAGGTTGTCCCACTTCTGCTTGTTCATCGAGATCTCGACGAGCGGCATGGAGTGGAAGCCCGGGTAGACCGGGTGCGGGGCGACGTCATGCATGCCCTGCGCCTGGTTGGTCGAGAAGACGGTGTAATCCGCCGCGTCGATCACGCCCTTGTCGAGCGAGGTGAAGACCTCGGAGCCGGGCAGGTTCACCGGCGCCGCGCCGGCGGCCGCGAAGACCTGCTGCACGAGACCCTCGGGGGCGCGCATCTTCAGGCCCTGGAGGTCGTCCACACCCTCGAGCGGCACCTTCGAGACGAAGGCCTCGAGGCCCGGGGTGGTGGCGCCGATGAACTGCAGACCATAGGGGTTCACCAGCTCGTTCATCAGCTCCTTGCCGCCGCCTTCATACATGAAGGTCAGCATTTCCTGCGGGTCGCCATAGGCGCCCACCGGGTTGGCGATCAGGCCGAAGGCCGGGTCCTTGCCGGCGAAATACGAGGTGTCGGTGACATGGCCGTCGAGGATCCCGGCGGCGATGGCGTCCTGCGTCTCGTTGTGCGCGACGATGGATTCCACCGGCAGCAGCTCGACCTCGATGGCGCCGTCGGTCTTTTCCGAGACGCTCTCGGCCCACTTCTGCTGAAGCTGGAAGTTGGGGTTGCCCGCGGGGTCCGAGGACTGGAAGCGCAGGGTCATCTCCTGGGCCATGGCCAGGCTCGATGCGCCCATGGCGAAGACTGCGGCAAGTGTCAGGGTTTTCATGGTTTTCCTCCCAAAGTGAAAAATACCGTCACGCCGGGCGGCGCGAACGGGTGGCGAAAGCGAAGCCCGCATCGGCCATCCGGCCGAGCGGTTCGGTGATCTCGAGGGTGAGCACCCCGTCGCCCTGGGGCGGCTCAAGGTCGGCCAGTTGGCTGTCGATCAGGCTGGCGGGCATGTAATGCCCTTCCCGCGCGGCCATGCGGCCGGCGATCAGGTCCCGCGCGCCCTGCAGGAAGACGACGTCGAGCGGCCCGAGCGTTTCCGAGAGCCGCTGCCGATAGGCCGCCTTCAGCGCCGAACAGGCGATGACGCTCGGCCCGCCGGTTGCCGCGGCGGCGCCGCCGACACGGTCGAGCCAGGACCAGCGGTCGTCGTCGCTCAGCGCGGCGCCGCTGGCCATCCGGGCGATGGCCTCGGGGGAATGGTGGTCGTCGGCCTCGATCAGCGGGCGTTGCATGCGGTCCGCCAAGAGCGCGGCAAGGCTCGACTTGCCCGTTCCGCAAATGCCCATGACCAGTAGATGCCGCACGTCTGACCCTCCCTCTTTCGCTGCCAATCGGCATATGACAGCGCTGTCATGCGTCTGATGCTTATTGACAGCGCTGTCATTCGTCAATGATTGTCTTTCCCATGCCGAAGCACCCCAGTGACAAGACCGGAAAACCCGGGCGGCGCGTGACCTTGGCGGATGTCGCCCGCGAGGTCGGCGCCTCCACGATCACCGTGAGCCGCGCGCTGCGCCGCCCCGAGATGGTCTCGGAGGGGCTGCGACAGCGAATCGCCGCGGCGGTCGAGACCCTGGGCTACCTGCCCGATCCCGCCGCCCAGGCGCTGGCCTCGCGGCGCAGCAACGTGATCGGCGTGTTGATCCCCTCGGTCACCAACAACGTTTTCTCCGACGTGCTGGCCGGGCTCTACGACACCGTCGGCGGGACCGCCTTCAACGTGCAGCTCGGCAATACCCGCTACCGCGCCGAGGTCGAGGAGGAGCTGATCCGCATTTTCCTCAGCCAGCGCCCCGCAGGGCTGATCGTGGCGGGCATCGACCAGACCCCGGCCTCGCGGGCAATGCTGGCGCAGGCGGAATGCCCGGTTGTGCAGATCATGGAGCTGGGCGAGGACCCGGTCGACATGCTGGTGGGCTTTTCCCACCGCGACGCGGCGCAGGCGGCGACGGAACACCTGCTGGCCCAGGGCTACCGCGCGCCGGCCTTCCTGGGCGCGCGCATGGACCCGCGCTCCGAGCGGCGCCACGCGGGCTTCCGCGCGGCCCTGGCGGCGGCCTCACCCGAGGGTGCGGCGCCCGCCCGCGAGCTGACCACCACCGAGCCCTCCAGCGTGCGCCTCGGCGGGCTGCTCTTCGACCGCCTGCGCGAGCGCTTCCCCGAGACCGACGCGGTTTTCTGCAACAACGACGACCTGGCGCTGGGCGCCCAGTTCGCCGCGCAGCGCGCGGGCCTCAAGGTCGGCCCCGAGGTCGGCATCTGCGGCTTCAACGACCTCGAGGTCATGTCCGCGGCTCATCCCACCATCACCAGCGTGCGCACCTTTCGCCGCGAGACCGGCGAGACCGCTGTGCGCAAGGTGCTGGCCCGGCTCGCCGGCGAAGAGGCCGGGCCGGATGTCACCGATCTGCAGTGGAAGCTGATTCCGCGGTCGAGCACCGACCGGGGGTAGGGGCGGCGCTCAGGCCTTGTCGTTCGCCTCGCGCAGGGTCTTGCGGTGGAAGAGCTCCCAGTAGGTGCCTTCCTTGCGGCCGATGTGGTCGACCAGCACTTCGAGCCCGGTCTCGGCGTCGCCGCGGCGCACGCAGTCCGAGATGATCACATGCTCTTCGAAGGATTTCGCCATGTGGTCGATGTGCCGCCCGAGCCGGTTGCGCAGGGCCGCCATCTTCGGGCTGATCGCCGCATAGGCGCGGATCAGGAAGGGGTTCTTCGAGCCCGCGACCAGCAGGTCGTGGAAATCCGTGTCGAAGGCCAGGTAGGCCGAGGTGTCTTCCCCGGCGCGGGCGCGACGCATGTCCTCGACACAGGCCGAAAGCGCGGTGTGCAGCCCGCGCGGATCGGTGCGCAGCGCCACCTGCAGGGCCTGGGTCTCGATGCAGACGCGCGCGTCGCAAAGCTGGCCCAGCTCGTCCGGGCCGACCTCGAAGACGAAACAGCCGCGTTGCGCCTCGACGCGCAGGAGCCCCTCGCTCTCGAGCCGATTCACCGCCTCGCGCACCGGGGTGCGGCTGACCTCCATCTGCTTGGCGATCCGCGCCTCGGAGAGCTTCTGCCCCAGCTCCAGCTCACCGGAAATGATCCGCGCGCGCAGGCGCTCGGTCACGAGTTCGGTCAGGGATTTCGGACGGGCGATGCCGAGGGGCGAAGGTTCCATCAGCCGAAAGTATTACGCATGGGCCTTGCATACAACAGAGCACGGGCCCTGGTAACGCGCGCTTTATCGTCGCCCCCGGGCCCGCGGCCCCCTTGCCAGACCCGGGCGGGGAATGTCCCGGCGCGGATTGCAGCCGCGGCGGCGATCCGCCTACACTCCCTCCGGTTTCAGTGCCCTGCGGAGCCCCGCCTTGTTCCTGTCCTTGCGTTCCTGCCTCGCCGCCTGCCTTGTCCTTCTGGCCCTGCCCGCGGGCGCGGCTCTGCGCGGCCCCGAGGGCGGCGCCGCACCCGGGGCCGATGCGCCCGCGCCGGCGCCCGAGGCCCGGCGCCTGGCCCAGGCCGATCCCGAGCCCGCTGCCGCCGGGCCCGCGACGGGCGGCGCGCCCGCGCTGGCGCTCGGGCTCAACGGCGTCACCGACTGGTCGAGCCAGCATGCCTTCGTCGACATCTTCAAGACCTCGCGCGCCTGGATCGGCCATCTGCCCGGCCAATGGGGCGGGATCGAGGCCGAGGAACTGCGCGCGGGCGGCCATATCGACGCGGCGGGCTGGCCGGTCTCCCTGCCGGACCGGGCCGAGCGGCTGGAGGCGCTGATCCTCACCGACCAGCCCGAGGAAGCCACGAGCCAGCGCGGCTATTACATCCTGACCCACGCGGGCCGGGGCGAGATCACATTGACCGGCCGCGCCCGCCGGGTCGACGACAACACGCCCGGGCGGCTGCGCTTCTTCTACGAGCCGGGGCCGGGGGCCGTCGGCGTCTCGATCTCGGCGCTCGATCCCGAGGACCCGATCCGCGACATAAAGGTCTACCGCGAGGAGCACACCGCGCTGATCGAGGCCGGGGCGATGTTCAACCCCGCCTGGCTCTCCGAGGTCTCCGCGATGCGGGTGCTGCGCTTCATGGACTGGCAGGCCACCAATGATTCCACCCTGACCGACTGGGCCGACCGCCCGCGCCCCGGGGATGCCAGCTACATGCCCTGGGGCGTGCCGCTCGAAGTGCTGATCCGGCTGGCGAACGAGGTCGGCGCCGACCCTTGGGTGAACGTGCCCCATGGCGCCTCGGACGGCTATGTCCGCGCCATGGCCGAGATGCTGCGCGACGGGCTCGATCCACGGCTGAAGGCACATGTGGAATATTCCAACGAGGTCTGGAACGAGATCTTCGAACAGGCGCGCTGGGCCGAGGCGCGGGCCCGCGACCTCTGGGGCCCGGGCGAGGACCTGAAGATGCAGTATTACGGCCTGCGCGCGGCCGAGGTCATGGACATCTTCGCCGAGGTCTACGGGCCCGAGCGCGAAGCCGGGCTGGTCCGGGTCTTCGCCACCCAGACCGGCTGGATGGGCCGCGAGGCCCGGGCGCTCACTGCGCCGCTCGCCTATCTGACGCTCGGGCGCATGCCGCGGGACAGCTTCGACGCCTATGCGGTGACCGGCTATTTCCCGCATGGCGCCAAGAAGGACATCTGGTCCGACCTCTCCCGCACGCTCGACGCCGCCGAGGCCGAGGCCCGCGCGGCGGGCGAAGCCGAGGGGCTCGCCCGTGTCGCCCTGCGCGAGCACATCCGCGCCACCCGGTTTGAAGCCGCCTACCCGGTCTTCGCCGAGATGCTGGAGCCGGGCATCGACCTTCTGACCGAGGAGGTCTTTCCCTATCACGCCGCGGTCGCCGCCGAGGCGGGGCTCGACCTCATCATGTACGAAGGCGGCGCGCATCTGGTTGCCGCGGGCACCGGCCCGGACGAGGAGCGCATCGCCGAGTTCCTCGCGGGCTTTGGCCAGTCCGAGCCGCTGGTGGGGCTCTATACCCGGCTGCTCTCGGGCTGGGCGGCCTCGGGCGGGGTGCTCTTCAACGCCTTCGTGGACGTCGGCGCGCCCTCGCGCTGGGGCATCTGGGGGCACCTGCGGTTCCTGGGCGACACGAGCCCGCGCTGGGAGGCGCTGGGCGCCTATAACGCCGCCGGGCCCTTGCCTGATGCGCGCCCGGCCTCGGTCTTCGCCGATGGCGCGCTGGCCGCGGGCAGCGCGGGCGACGACGAGATGCGCGGCTCCTCCGAAGAGGACGTGCTGCTCGGCGGGCCGGGCGACGACCTGCTGATCTCGGGCGGCGGGGCGGACCTTCTGCACGGCGGGCCCGGCATGGACGAGGCGCGGCTGCCCGGCGCGCGGGCCGATTACGCGCTGACCGAGGACGCGGCGGGCCGCACGCTGGCCACGGCGGGCTGGCGGCGGGTCACGCTGACCGGGATCGAGCGGCTGAGCTTCGAGGCGGAGCCGGGCGAGAGCTTGCCGCTGCCCTGAGGCGCGGGCATGCTCTGGCGCAACAGGAGGCAGGCGGGCGCCCGGCAGGGCCCCCGGGCGGAGCGGATGACAGACACGGCAGCCAGGCTCAGCGTCATCGTGCCCGCCTCCAACGAGGCCGGGCGCATCGGCGCGTGCCTCGCCGCGCTCGCCGGGTCGAGCTGGCACCTGCCCGAGCCGCCCGAGGTCATCGTGGTCGAGAACGGCTCCACCGACGGCACCGCCGAGGTGGCGCGCGGGGCCGGCGCGGCGCTCGAGGCGCGCGGTTGGCGCTGCCGGGTGCTGGAGGCCGAGAGCCTCGGCAAACCCGCCGCGCTGAACGCCGGGGACGCCGCGGCCGAGGCGCCAGCGCGGCTCTACCTCGATGCCGATGTGACCGTGGCGCCGGACCTTCTGGAGGCCGTGGCCCGGGCGCTCGACACCTCGGCGCCGCGCTTCGTCTCGGGGCGGCTGCGCATCACCGCGCCCGAGAGCTTCGCCAGCCGGGCCTATGCGCGCTACTGGGCGCAGGTGCCCTTCATGGCCGAGACGGTGCCGGGCTGCGGGCTTTTCGCGGTCAATGCCGCGGGCCGCGCGCGCTGGGACGCCTTCCCGGAGATCATCTCGGACGACACCTTCGCGCGGCTGAGCTTCGCGCCCGGGGAACGCCGGGCGGTTGCCGCGCCCTACGACTGGCCGGTGGTGGCGGGCTTCCCGGCGCTGGTGCGGGTCCGCGCCCGGCAGAACCGCGGCGTCGCCGAGGTGCATGCCCGCTGGCCCGAGCGCGCGCGGAACGACGATCACCGGCCCTTTCCGCTGCTCCGCAAGTTGCGGCTGGCGTTGGGCGATCCCGTGGCCTTCGCTGTCTATTCCAGCGTGGCACTGCTGGCGCGGCTGAACCCGGGGCAGGGCTGGAGCCGCGGGCGATGAATGTCTTCGGCCTGACCCGGCTGCGCGGCAGCTCGCTCGGCGCGCGGGCGCTGCGCTCCTCGATCTGGACCACCGGGGCTTTCATGGCGAGCCAGGTGATCCGGCTCGGCGGCAACCTTGTGCTGACGCGGCTCCTTTTCCCCGAGGCCTTCGGCCTGATGGCGCTGGTCGCGGTGATCATGCAGGGGCTGGCGAATTTCTCCGACACCGGCGTCTTGCAATCGGTCATGCAAAGCAAGCGTGGCGAGGATCCGCGCTTTCTCGACACCGCCTTCACCATCCAGGCGATCCGGGGGGTGCTCTTGTGGGGGGCGGCCTGCCTCCTGGCCTGGCCGCTGGCCCTGGTCTTCGACGCGGCGCTGCTGACCTGGCTCCTGCCGGTCGCGGCCTTCTCGCTTGTCGTCCTGGGCTTCACGCCGATGCGCAGCGCCACCGCACACCGGCATCTCCTGATCGGGCGGGTCGCGGGGCTGGAGCTGGCCGGCCAGGTGCTTGGGCTTGTCGCGGGCATCGCGCTGGCCTGGGTCACGGGCTCGGTCTGGGCGCTGGCGATCAGCGGCATCATCGGCGCCGTGGCGCATGTCTGGCTGAACTGGCGCTACCTGCCCGGCCACCGCGAGCGGCTGCGCTGGGACGCCTCGGCGGCGCGCGAGCTGACCAGCTTCGGCAAGTGGATCTTCCTGTCGACGATCTTCGGCTTCCTGACCGCCCAGGGCGACCGCATCCTGATCGGCCGGGCGCTCGCGCTCGGAGCCTTCGGGGTCTACAACATCGGCTACTTCCTGGCCTCCTTCCCGATGATGCTGGGCAAGATGGTCGCCGGGAAGGTGCTGATCCCGATCTACCGCGAGGCGCCGCCCGGCGAGAGCCGCGACAACTTCCTCAAGCTGCGCCGGATGCGGGCGCTGGTCAGCGGCGGGTTGATCGCGCTGGTGGCGCTTCTGGGCGTGATCGGGATCGAGGTGGTGGGGCTGCTTTATGACGACCGCTACGCCGACGCCGGCCCGGTCACGGTGCTCATGGCGGTGATGTGGATCCCGCACATCCTGACCCTGACCTACGACCCCGCGGCGCTGGCGCGCGGCGACAGCCGCAGCTTCTGCCTGCTCATGGCGGGCCGCGCCGTGGCGGTCCTGGGTGCCGTTGCGCTGGGGCTGGAGCTGGCGGGCCTGCCGGGGGCGATCGTCGGGCAGGGCGTCGCGGGGGTGCTGATCTACCCGGGCGAGGTTTGGCTGTCGCGGCGGGCCGGGGCCTGGGACCCGCTGCACGACGCGACCTTCGGGACGCTGGGCCTGGCGGTGGGCGCAGGCGTGATCTGGCTGCACGGCCCCGCGATCGCCGCCCTGGCCGCGGCGACAATGTGACGCCGGCCTGACAGGGCCCCGTCATTGCGCGTATGTTACCAGACAAACGCCGCAATATCCGCGTATTTTCCAAATAGATCATCCACGAAGGATTAAGCAGGATTGGCCATGTTGGACCCGGCGGAGACCCCCGAGACCGGCGCGACGGATATTGCCATCGTGGGCATGGCGGCGCATCTGCCCGGCGCGGCCAGCGTCGATGCCTATTGGCAGAACCTGCGCGCCGGGCTCTCGGCGATCCGGCGTCTGAGCGAGGAGGAGCTGCGCGAGGCCGGCGAGGCCCCCGGCATGATCCGCCGCCGCGACTACGTGCCCTTTGCCGCGCCGCTCGACGGCTTCGAGATGTTCGACGCGGAGTTCTTCGGCTTCTCCCCGAAGGAGGCGGCGATCCTCGATCCCCAGCACCGCCGCTTCCTCGAGGTCGCCTGGGAGGCGATGGAGAACGCGGGCCATGTGCCACAGGGCTTCCCCGGCGCCGTCGGCGTCTACGGCGGCTGCGGCATGGGCAGCTATTTCTACTTCAACATCTGCTCGAACCCCGAGCTGGTCGACCAGACCGGCATGTTCCTGCTGCGCCATACCGGCAACGACAAGGACTTCCTGACCACCCGCGCGAGCCATGTCTTCGACCTCAAGGGCCCCTCGCTCAGCCTGCAGACCGCCTGTTCGACCTCGCTTGTGGCCACCCATTACGCCGCCCAGGCGCTGCTTGCGGGCGAATGCGACATGGCGCTGGCCGGCGGGGTCACCATCGAGCTGCCGCAGGGGCGCGGCTATCTCTACAAGGAGAACGAAATCCTCTCGCCCGACGGGGAATGCCATGCCTTCGACCACCGCGCCGCCGGCACGGTCTTCGGCTCGGGCGCGGGCGTGGTGGTGCTGCGCCGGCTCGCCGATGCGCTGGCTGACGGCGACCATGTCTGGGCGGTGATCAAAGGCAGTGCGGTCAACAACGACGGCGCCGACAAGGCGGGCTACCTCGCGCCCTCGGTCGGCGGCCAGGCGGCGGCGATCTCCGAGGCGCAGGCCATCGCCGATGTCGACGCGCGCAGCATCGGCTACGTCGAATGCCACGGCACCGGCACCTACCTCGGCGATCCGATCGAGGTGGCGGCCCTGACCCAGGCCTTCCGCGAGACGACCGAGGACAATGGCTTCTGCCGCATCGGCTCGGTCAAGACCAACATCGGGCACCTCGATACCGCGGCGGGGGTGGCGAGCCTGATCAAGGCCTCGCTGTCGCTGCACCACGCCGAGATCCCGCCGAGCCTCGGCTACGAGGCGCCGAACCCGGCGATCGACTTCGCGGGCTCGCCCTTCCGGGTGAACGACCGGCTGACGCCCTGGCCCGAGGCCGCCCGCCAGCCGGGTTTGCCGCGTCGCGCCGGGGTCAACTCGCTGGGCGTCGGCGGCACCAACGCGCATCTGATCCTCGAGGAGGCGCCCGCGCGCGGTGCCTCGGAGGCGCCGGAGTTCCCCTTCCAGATCCTCACGCTTTCGGCCCGGAAGAAGACCGCGCTTGAGGGCAATGCCGCCCGGCTCGCGGGCTGGCTGAAGGCCCATCCCGAGGCCGAGCTGGCCGATGTCGCCTATACCCTGAAGGAGGGTCGCGCCGCCTTCGCCGAACGCCGCGTGGTCGTCGCCGAGACCCCCGGCGAGGCCGCCGAGATGCTCGAGCGCGGCGACCCGCGCCGGGTCTTCACCCACCGCGCGCTGAGCGCCCCGGACGTGGCCTTCCTGCTGCCCGGCGGCGGGGCGCAATACCCGCAGATGGCCAAGGGCCTCTACGAGACCGAGCCGGTCTTCGCCGAATGGATGGACCGTGGGCTCGATCACCTGGCCGGGTTGACCGGCGGCGACCCGCGCGCCGACTGGCTGGCCGCCCCGGGCGCCGAGGCCGAGGCGCGGCTCCTCAAGCCCTCGGTTCAGCTGCCGCTGATCCTGGTGACCGAGATCGCCCTGGCGCGGCTCTGGGAAAGCTGGGGGGTGACGCCCGCGGCGCTGATCGGCCATTCCATGGGCGAGAACGCGGCGGCCTGCCTGGCCGGCGTCATGCGCTTCGAGGAGGCCATCGGCCTCGTGCATCTGCGCGGCGCGCTCTTCGACACGGTGCCGCGCGGGGGGATGCTCTCGGTGCCGCTCTCCGAGGCGGCGCTGCTGCCCTATCTCGGCGAGGAGCTCGACATCGCCTCGGTCAACGGCGCGCAGCTCAGTGTGGCGACCGGCCCCGAGGCGGCGCTCGAGGCGCTGGCCGAGCGGCTTGCGGGCGAGGGCATCGAGAGCCAGCGCATCGGCATCGACATCGCCGCGCACAGCCGGATGCTCGACCCGATCCTGCCGGCCTTCCGCGACTACCTGGCCGGGCTCGACCTGCGGCCGCCGGAAATCCCGATCATGTCGAACCGCAGCGGCGACTGGCTGACCGCCGAAGAGGCGACGGACCCCGACTACTGGGTCGCCCACCTGCGCCACACCGTGCGCTTCGCCGACGGGCTGGCGCGGCTCGCCGAGCCCGAGAACCGCGTGCTGCTCGAGGTCGGGCCGGGCCATGCGCTGGGCGCGCTTGCGCGGCAGCAGCCGCAGATCGGCGCCAACCGGGTGGTCTCGAGCCTGCGCCATCCGCAGGACGTCATCGCCGACGACCGCCACTTCCACGAGGTTCTGGGCCGGCTTTGGGCGCTGGGCGTCGCGGTCGACTGGGACCAGGTCTGGGGCGAGGCGCGCCGGTTGCGCCTGCCGCTGCCGAGCTACGCCTTCCAGCACGCGCCCTATTTCATCGCGCCGGGCCATGCGGCCAGCGACACCGCCGACCGCTACCCCGCGCGCAGCGACGACATGGCCGACTGGGGCGCGGTGCCGGTCTGGCGGCCGCGCGCCGCCGAGGTGCCGGTCGACGTGGAGCATGACCTGGGGCTGCTGGCGCCGCAGACCTGGCTGGTCTTCGCCGATGCCGCGGGGCTGGCAGAACGCGCCATGGCGCCGCTCCGCGCCGCCGGACACCGGGTCATCGAGGTGCGCCCCGGCGACACCTTCGCGCGGCTCTCCGAGGACCGCTACGCCCTGGCGCCCGAGCGCGGGCGCGAGGGCTACGACCTGCTCCTGGCCGATCTCGACGCGCGCGGCCTCTCGCCCGGACGGATCGCGCATTTCTGGCTGGTCACCGCCGAAGAGGGCCACCGCCCCGGCTCCAGCTTCTTCCACCGGCTGCAGGAACAGGGGTTCTACTCGCTGCTCTTCCTCGCCCAGGCGCTTGTTGACGAGGGGCTGACCGGCCTGCATCTGGACGTGGTGACCTCGGGCGCGGCAGCGCTGCGCGACGCGCCGCTGGCCCATCCCGCCAAGGCGCTGATCGCGGGGCCGCTGCGGGTGATCCCGCGCGAGGTGCCGGGCTTGAGCTTCGCTGCGCTCGACGTGGCGCTGCCCGAGACGCCCCGGCGCGGGCTCTTCGCCAGGGCCGACCGGGGGACCGAGGCCGCCTGGAAGGGGCTCGCCCGACAGGTCACCGAAGAGCTGATCTGCCCGCCCGCCCCGCGCGAGGCCGCCCTGCGCGGCGGCCGCCGCTTCGAACGCGGGCTGAACCCGCTGCCGCTGCCCGCGCCCGAGGGCGCTCCCCCGGCGCTCACCGGCACGCTGCTCATCACCGGCGGTTTCGGCGGCATCGCCCGGACGCTCGCCCGCGCGGCGGCGGCCCCGGGCGTGCGGCTGATCCTGGCGGCGCGCAGCGCGCTGCCCCCGCGCGCGGACTGGGCCGAATACCGCCGCCGCCACGCGCCCCACGACCCCGTCAGCCGCGCCATCGCCCATGTCGAGGCGCTCGAGGCGGCGGGCGCCGAGGTCATGGCCGAGGCCGTCGATGTCACCAACCTCGAGGCCATGCGCGCGCTTTGCGAAAAGGCCGAGGCACGCTTCGGCCGGATCACCGGGGTGATCCACGCGGCGGGCCGGCTGTCGGACCAGCCTTTCCTCGGGCTCGGCCCAGCGGACGTCGAGGACACGCTGGCGCCGAAGCTGCACGGCGCCGATGTGATCGACCGGCTGTTCCCCGACGGCAGCACCGACTGGATCGCGCTCTTCTCCTCGGTCTCGACATTGGCCGCGGCGGCGGGGCAGCTCGATTACGTCGCCGCCAACGAATACCTCAACGCCCTGGCGCAGGCGCGCGCGGGCGGGCGCACCCGGGTCGTGGCGCTCAACTGGGGCATCTGGGCCGAAGCCGGCATGGCCGCCGAGGCGCTGGCCCGCCGCATCGGCGAGGCGTCGCCCGCGCCCGAGGAGCCGGTGACCCGCCCGCTTCTGGACTGCATGGGCTTCGACGCCGAGGGGCGGCGCGTCTTCCGCAGCCGCTTCACCACCGCCGACTGGGTGATCGACGAACACCGCACCCGGGCGGGGCTGGCGCTGTTGCCCGGCTCGGCCTGCGTCACCCTGGCCGCCCATGCGCTGGCCGAGGCCGGCGAGGACCGCGCCTTCGAGATCCGCGACCTCGCCTTCCTGCGGCCGCTGACCGTCTCGGAGGAGACCCCGCGCGAGGTCACCCTGCGGCTCACCCGCACCGAGGCGGGCTACACGCTCGAGCTGCTGCACGCCGCCCGCGCCCAGGGCCGCGAGGGGCTGTTGCGCTTCGCCGAGGCCGAGATCGCGCTGTCCGCGCTGGGCCCCGCGCCGCGCATCGACCCCGAGGCGATCCGCGCCCGCCTGCCCGCGCCCGAGCGCGCGGCGCCAGGCCTGAGCCTCACCACCGGGCAGGAGCGGCACCTGGCCTTCGGCCCGCGCTGGCGCGGCCTTGTGGCGCGCAGCCTCACCGCCCGGGAAGGGCTCGCCGAGCTGGCCCTTCCCGAGGCGGGGGAGGGCGACGACTGCCTGATCCATCCCGCGCTCTTCGACATCGCCACCGGCTGGGCGATGGAGCTGATCGAGGGCTACGAGGCGCGCCACCTCTGGGCGCCGATCTCCTACGGGCGGGCGCGCATCTGGGGGCCGCTGCCGGAGCGGCTCCTGAGCTGGGTGCGCCCCAGCGCCGGCGGCGAGACCAGCCGCGAGAGCGCCAGCTTCGATGTCACCCTCGCGGCCCCCGACGGCACCGTGGTGATCGAGATCCACGGCTTCGCGATCCGGCGGCTCGACGACCCCGCGGCGCTGGGCCAGGCCCGCGCGCCCACCCCCGCCGAGATCGAGGGCGCCGAGGGCGGCGCGGCCCAGCCGCTCTCGCCCGGCGAGACGCTTCTGCAGCACAACCTCTCGCAGGGCATCCGCCCCGAGGAAGGCGCCGAGGCCTTCGCCCGCGCCATGGCCAGCGGCGCGCGGGTTGTAGCGGTGAGCCCGGTGCCCGTCGAGGCGCTGCGCCGCCAGGCGGCGCTGGCGGCCGCGCCCGAAAGCACCGCCCAGAGCTTCGAGCGCCCCGAGCTCGACGGCGATTTCGCCGCCCCCGAGACCGACATCGAAAAGCGCCTCGCGGGGTTCTGGGAGGACCTCCTGGGGGTGCGCAACGTCGGCGTGGACGACAGTTTCTTCGACCTCGGCGGGCACAGCCTGATCGCCGTGCGGCTCTTCTCCATGGTCAAGAAGACCTACCGCGTCGACTTCCCGATCTCGGTCCTCTTCGAGGCGCCGACGATCCGCCAATGCGCGGCACTGATCGCCGAGAAGGCGGGGCTCTCCGACCAGCCCGCCGGCAGCGAGGCCGCGCGCCCGGCGCTGACCCGCCCCGAGCGGCGCTTTGCCCATGTCGTGCCCATGCACGAGGGCGAACCGGGCCCCCGGCGGCCCTTCTTCCTGGTCGCGGGCATGTTCGGCAACGTGCTGAACCTGCGGCACCTGGCGCTTCTCTTGGGCCGCGACCGGCCCTTCTACGGGCTCCAGGCCAAGGGGCTCTACGGCGACGAGGCCCCGCATGAGACCATCGAGGAGGCCGCCCGCGACTACATCGCCGAGATGAAGCGCATCCAGCCCGAGGGCCCCTATCTGGTCGGCGGCTTCTCGGGCGGCGGCATCACCGCCTTCGAGATCGCCCGTCAGCTCGAGGCGCTGGGCGACGCCGTGGCGCTGGTCGCCATGCTCGACACCCCGCTGCCGCAGAAGCGTCCGCTGCTGGCGGTCGACCGGGCGGTGATCCAGCTGCAGGAAGCGCGCCGCAAGGGCTTCGGCTACCCGCTGGTCTGGGCCCGCAACCGGATCCGCTGGGAGATCGAGAAACGCCGCGCGCGCGGCGCCACCGAGATGGCCGAGGCCTTCCACAACCTCGAGATCGAGGCCGCCTTCCTGGGCGCCGTGGCGCGCTACGAGCCCGCGCCCTATGCCGGGCGGGTGGCGCTTTTCCGGCCGCCGCTCCGGGCCAAGTGGCGGGTCGCGGGCGGGCGGCTCGTCAACGACGAACGCGCCTATCTGACCCATGACAACGACTGGGGCGGGCACCTCTCGGACCTCGAGGTCATCGAGGTGCCGGGCGATCACGACAGCATGGTGCTGGAGCCCAACGTGCGGGTGCTGGCCCAGGCCCTGCGAAGGGTCCTGCAGGAGGCCGAGCGCGGCAGCCCCGAAAGCGCGGTCCTGCCCTTCCGCCCGACCGAGGCCGCCGAATGAGCGCCCGGGTCGAGCGGCTCCTCGCGGTGCTCCTGAACTGGCGGAGCGCCGAGATGACGGCGCGCGCGCTGGACGCGCTGGCCGCGGCGCTCGACGGTCTCGACGCCGAGATCGTGGTGGTCGACAACGACAGCGGCGACGGCTCGGAAGAGGCCCTGCGCGCCAGGGTCGCCGGGCGCGACTGGCCGGTGCCCGTGCGCGTGGTGCAATCGGGCCGGAACGGCGGCTACGGGGCGGGCAACAACGTCGGCATCCGCGCCGGTCGCGCCGACGGGCAGCGCCCCGATGCGGTCTACCTGCTGAACTCCGACGCCTTCCCCGAGCCCGAGGCCGTGCGGGTGCTTGTCGATCACCTGAACGCCCACCCTGATGTCGGCATGGCGGGCTCGCAGCTCTACAGCGACGACGACCCCTGCCATGCCACCGCCTTCCGCTTCCCGGGGCTGGCCTCGGAGTTCGAGCAATGCGCGCGGACCGGGCCCATTTCGCGGCTCCTCTGGCGCTACCGGGTGCCGCTTTCGGACCTGTCGCGCCCGCGCCGCCCGGATTGGTTCGCCGGGGCCTCGGCGCTCTTCCGGCAGGAGGTGCTGGAGGAGGTCGGCCTCTTCGACGAGGGGTTCTTCCTCTATTTCGAGGAAACCGAGCTGTTCCACCGCGCCGCCCGCGCGGGCTGGCAGGCGGCTTATCTGCCCGCCAGCCGGGTGGAGCACATCGGTTCCGTCTCGACCGGCATGAAGACCTGGCGCGCGGTGCCGGACTACTGGTTCGACAGCCGCTGGCGCTATTTCGAGCGCTGCCACGGGCGCGGCTACGCGGCGCTTGCGACCCTGGCGCGGCTCGCGGGGCTTCTGGTCTGGAAGACCCGCCGGATCTTCGGGGCGCCCCGGCTCGACCCGCCGGGCACCTTCCGCCGCACCCTGCGGCACGGCTTGGGTCGGATGCTGCGCGGCGCGCCGGGGGCCTCCACCCCGCCCGTCGTGCCGTCTCGGTGCAGGAGTGAGTCATGAGTTTTTCCGCCATTCTGATCGGCAACGACCGGCTGACCCGCGAGGCGGGCGCCAAGCTTCTCTCCGCGGGCCATGCGATCACCGCCTGCGTGACCCGCGACGCGGAGGTCGCTGCCTGGGCCGGCACGCTGGACCTGCCCACCCTTGCCCCGGGTGCGGGCCTCGCCGAGCGGCTCGCGCCCCATGCCGCCGACTGGCTCTTGAGCGTGGCGAACCTCGATCTGCTGCCCGAGGCGGTGCTGGCGCTGGGCCGCAAGGGCGGGGTGAACTTCCACGACGGGCCGCTTCCGGCCTATGCCGGGCTCAACGCGCCGGTCTGGGCGCTCCTGAACGGCGAGACCCGGCACGGGATCACCTGGCACATGCTCGAGACGGGCGTCGACCGGGGCGACATCTTGGTCCAGCGCGGGGTGGAGATCACCCCCGAGGACAGCGCGCTGACGCTGAATACCAAGTGTTTCGCCGCGGCGCTCGACAGTTTCGACGCGGTGATCGCCGCGCTCGAGGCGGGTGCGCCCGAGGCCCTGCCGCAGCCCGAGAGCGGGCGCAGCTACTTTGGGCTGGCCGCCCGGCCCGCGCATCACGGCACGCTCGACCCCGCGCAGCCCGCCCGCGCGCTGGAGCGGCTGGTTCGGGCGCTCGACCATGGGCCCTATCCCAACCCGCTGGCGCTGCCGAAGCTCTGGACCGGGCAGGGGCTCTTCGCCATCGGCGCCGCGCGGGAGGCCGCGCTGACCGAAGGACAGGACGCGACCCCAGGCCGGGTGCTCGCGCGCGACGAGGCCGGGCTGACGCTGGCCACCGGGGCGGGCGCGCTGGTCCTGTCGGAACTGCTGCCGCTTCCGCCCGAGGCCGCGCTGCCCGAGGTCGGTGCGCTCCTGCCCGCGCCGCCCGAGGACGACCTCTCGGACCTTGCGCGCGGCGAGGCGCAGTGGCGCGCGCGGCTGCCCGGGTATGCGCCCGCGCGGCTGCCCGGCTTCGGCACGCCGGGCGGGGAGAGCCGTTCCTTCCCCGTGGAGCTGCCGCCCGAGGCGCTGGGCCTCCTGGCCGCGCGGCTCGCCCCCGGCGCGCGCACCGACATCGCGCTTCTGACGCCTGAGAGCCGCGCGCGGGCCGAGAGCGGGCTGGCGCTGCCCTGGATGCCCGTTCCGCTCGACACTCAAGGCCAGTCCGAAGACCTGCGCGCCCGCGTCGCCACGGCCTGCGCGGCGGCCCGCAAGACCGGCCCCATGGCCCGCGACCTGCCGCTGCGGTTGCCCGGCGCGGCCCCGCTGGAGCTGCCCGCGCTGGCGCTCAGCGAGAGCGCGGGCCCGCTGCCCGGCGCGCTGATCACGCTCGAGACCGGCGATGTCACGCTTCTGCACTACGACAGCGCCGCCATGACCGAAGAGGCCGCGCGCCTTGTCGCCGCCCGGCTGGGCGCGCTGGCCACCCACACCGGGCCGCTCGCCGAGGCGCCGCTTCTGACCCATGCCGAGCGGCGGCTCACGCTCGAGACCTGGAACGCCACCGAGGTGCCGGCGACCGACCGCACGATGCTCGATCGGTTCGAGGCCCAGGCCGCCGCCACCCCCGGGGCCGAGGCCGTGGTGCACGAGGACCAGGCGCTGAGCTACGCCGACCTCGACCAGATGGCCAACCGCATCGCGCATCTTTTGCGCGAAGAGGGCGCGGGCCCCGAAAGCGTGGTCGCCCTGCACCTCGCGCGGGGGCCGCGGCTCCTGGCCGCCGCGCTGGGCGTCCTCAAGGCGGGGGCGGGTTATCTGCCCGTCGACCCCGGCTATCCCGCCGAGCGCCAGGCGCATTACCTTTCCGACAGTGGCGCGTCAGTGGTGCTGACCGAAAGCGCCGTCGCCCGCGCCCTGCCGCGCCACGCCGCGCGCGAGATCCGGCTCGACATCGAGCCCCGGCTCTATGCCGCCGCCGCGACCCGGCCCGAGCCCGGCCCGGAGCCCGGCGCGCTGGCCTATCTGATCTATACCTCCGGCTCCACCGGCACGCCCAAGGGTGTCATGGTCGAACACGCGCAGGTCGCCAATTTCTTCACCGCCATGGACGCGGTGGTGCCCGATCCGGGCGGCACCTGGCTTGCGGTGACCAGCCTGAACTTCGACATCTCGGTGCTCGAGCTCTTCTACGCGGTCTCCCGCGGCTACAGGGTGATCATGGCCTCCGAAGAGGTGGCCAGCGGCGTCTCCTCGGGGCCGCGCCGGGCCAGCGGCATGGCGCTGTCGCTGTTCTACTGGGGCAATGACGACGGCGCGGGGCGCGAGAAATACCGCACCCTGCTGGAAGGCGCGAAATTTGCCGATGCCCATGGCTTCCGCGCGGTTTGGACGCCCGAGCGGCACTTCCATGCCTTCGGCGGGCCCTATCCCAACCCCGCGGTGACCGGCGCGGCGGTGGCGGGCGTGACCAGCCGGATCGGGGTGCGCGCGGGCTCCTGCGTGGCGCCGCTGCACCATCCCGCCCGGGTGGCCGAGGACTGGGCCGTGATCGACAACCTCACCGACGGGCGCGCGGGGCTCGCCATCGCCTCGGGCTGGCAGCCCGACGATTTCATCCTGCGCCCCGAGAACGCGCCGCCCGACAACAAGCGCGCCATGCTCGAGGCGATCGACCAGATCCGCCGGCTCTGGCGCGGCGAGGCGGTGGGCTTCCCGCGTGCCGACGGCAGCCTGCACGAGGTGGTGACCCAGCCCCGCCCGGTGAGCCGCGAGCTGCCGCTCTGGATCACCACGGCGGGCAATCCCGAGACCTGGAAAGAGGCCGGGCGGCTCGGGGCCAACGTGCTGACGCACCTCCTGGGCCAGAGCATCGCCGAAGTGGGCGAGAAGATCGCGCTCTACCGCCAGGCCCGCGCCGAGGCGGGGCACGATCCCAAGACCGGCGAGGTGGCGCTGATGCTGCACAGCTACCTCGCGCCCAGCCGCGAGGAAGCGCGCGAGACCGCCCGCGAGCCGATGAAGGACTACCTGCGCTCGGCCGCCGCGCTGATCAAGCAATACGCCTGGGCCTTCCCGGCCTTCAAGAAACCGCAAGGGGTGACCAACCCCATGCAGCTCGACCTCGGCAGCCTGTCCGAGGAGGAGCTGGAGGCGATCCTCGACCATGCCTTCGAGCGGTATTTCTCGGAATCGGGCCTCTTCGGCACGGTCGAGGACGCCGAGGCGCGGGTGGCCGAGCTGCAGGCCATCGGCGTCGACGAGGTCGCCTGCCTGATCGACTACGGCATCGCGCCCGAGCAAATCCTGGAAGGGCTGAAGCCCCTGGCCGAGGTGGTCGCCCGGGTCTCGGGCCCGGACCTGCCCGCCGAGGATGACTTCTCGGTCGCCGCCCAGATCCGCCGGCACGGGGTCACGCATCTGCAGTGCACCCCCTCGCTCATGCGGCTGATGCTGGCCGACGAGGGCGCCCGGGCGGCGCTGCGGGACCTGCGGCAGATCTTCCTCGGCGGCGAGGCGCTGCCCGGCCCGCTGGTCGCGGCCCTGGGCGAGGTCACCGAGGCGCGGGTCACCAATATGTATGGCCCGACCGAGACGACGATCTGGTCCGCCGCGGGCCCCGCCCGGGTGACCTCGGGCGTCGTGCCCATCGGCCCGCCGGTCGCCAATACCAGGCTCTACGTGCTCGACCCCGAGGGTGCGCCCTGCGCGCTGGGCCATCCGGGCGAGCTCTGGATCGGTGGGGCGGGCGTGGCGCGCGGCTACTGGCAGCGGCCCGAGCTGACCGAGGCGCGCTTTCGCCCCGATCCTTTCGCGGGCGGGCGGATGTATCGCACCGGCGACCTGGTGATGCGCCGCGCCGACGGCTGGCTGGAGTTCCTGGGCCGCGCCGACGGGCAGGTGAAGCTGCGCGGCATGCGGCTGGAGCTGGGCGAGGTCGAGGCCCGGCTCGAGGCGCTGCCCGGCGTCCGCCAGGCCGCGGCCATGGTGCGCGATGACCGGCTCCTGGCCTATGTCACCGGCGCGCCCGGCGAAGAGGCCGCCGCCAAGGCCTGGCTTTCCGAACGGCTGCCCGCCCATATGGTGCCCGCGCGGATCGTGACGCTGGAGGCGCTGCCGCTCACCCCCAACAAGAAGGTCGACCGGGCGCGGCTGCCCGAGCCGCCCGCGCCGGTTCTTTCGGCACCCGCCCCCGAGGCCCCGGCCCGGCGCGCCGCTCCGGGCGCCTCCGGCCCGGGCCGTGCCGATCCCGCCACGCTGGGCGAGCTGGGCGAGGTCTGGTCGGGCATCCTGGGCGTCGCGCGGGTCACTGGCGGCGACAATTTCTTCGCCCTCGGGGGGCATTCCCTGCTGGCGGTCGAGCTCTTCCGCGCGGTGCGGGAGCGTTTCGGCGTCACCGGCTTCGCGATCACCGATGTCTTCCGCTTCCCGACGCTCGGGGCCATGGCGGGGCGGGTGGCCGAACTGCGGGGCGATGCGCCCGAGGCCCCCGCCGCCGCACCCCCCGCCGCGGAAGGCACCGAGCCCGCCAGCCCGCCGCGCAACGCCCGCGCCGAGGCGCGGCGCGCGGCCATGGTCAAACGCCGCGCCATGCGCGCACGGGCGGGGGGCTGAGGGCGTGGCCGCGGCGGCGCTCGAGAGGATGATCGCCGGGCTCGGCGCGGCCTGGCCCCGTGGCGTCGCGGTGGCGATCTGCGCGCCCGACCCCGAGGCGCGCGGGCTCTACCCGGTCGAGGAAGCCGCCGTGGCCCGCGCCGTGGCGGGCCGCCGCTCGGAGTTTGCCGGGGGCCGCCGCGCTGCCCGCCGGGCGCTGGCCGCGCTGGGCCATCCGCCGGTGGCGATTCCCATGGCCGAGGACCGCTCTCCGGTTTGGCCCGAGGGCTTCGTCGGCAGCGTGTCGCATTGCGCGGCGGCCTGCATCGCCGTGGTCGCCCGCACCGAGGGTTTCGCCGCGCTGGGCGTCGACATCGAACCCTACGACCCCTTGCCCGAGGACCTCCTGCCCGAGATCGGCTCGGAGGCGGAGCTGGCGGGCGTCGGCCCCGACCGCAGGCTGGCCGGGCGGCAGCTCTTCTCGGCGAAGGAGGCCGCCTACAAGGCGCAATACCCGCTGTCGCGCACGCTTTTCGGCTTCGACGGGCTGCGCTACGACGCCGGCGCCCGGGCGTTGCGCTTCGCCCGCCCGGTGCCGCCCTTCGCGCGCGGCCAGGCGATCCCGGTCAGCCAGTGGACCGGCGATGGGCTCTGCCTGTCGCTCTCTGCCCTGACGGCGGCCTGAGCGCGGGGACAGGCGAAATGTGGCAGGAATTTCCGAATGCGGGACGCTCTGTTTCCGTCCAAGGCGCGGACAAACGTGGCAATAATCGGGCAGCGCCCGTACATTGTGGCGGAAGCGTGACCGCCGCGCGGCGGTTTCGCGGACTTGCGCATTGGGGGCCTCTTTGCGGGAGTAATAGGTAGATGTTGCAGTTTCAGACGCCCGAAGAAGTCTTCGCGGCGCTCAGGCGCCGTGCGCCCGCCATGGCCATCGTCATTGTGCTGGGCTGCGTGCTCTCGGTGCTATTCGCGCTGGGCCAGCAGAAGCTCTATCTCGCCACCGCGGTGGTGCAGGTCGAGGGCGCGCGCATCCAGGCCGCCGAGGACGGCGCCGACATGGGCGCGGAATCGGTGCGCCGGATCGAGCTGATCAAGCAGCGCATGACCGCCTCGGACACGCTGCTGACCATCGGGGACGAGATCGGCATGTTCACCCCCGACGACCCCGAGGCCGAGCCCCTGAACCGCAGCTCCAAGCTGGCCGTCATGCGCGCCTCGATCGAGGTCTCGGAGGTTGCCGACGACCGCATCGGCCAGCCCCGGATCGCGCCTTTCGCGCTGATCATCGAGGCGACGACCGACGACCCCGAGCGCACCGCCGAACTGGCCAACCGGGTGATGATGGCGGGTATCGACGAGGCCCGGCGGCAAAGTCTGTCCCGCGCCGCCGATGCGTTGGCCTTCTTCGACGAGGAGACCGCGCGGCTCGAAGGCGCCATCGCCGAGGCCGAGGCCGAGCTGGCCGAGTTCCGCCGCGAATACGACCAGAGCCTGCCCGGCGCGGTCAGCGTCTTGCGCGGCCAGCGCGGCGCGCTGGAGGAGACCGCCTTCAACATCGACCGCGACATCGCCGAGCTGGAAAGCACCGTGACCCGCCAGCGCGACACCGTGCGCGACCGCGAGATTTCGCTGCTCGAGGAACAGAAGGCGCTGATCGAGGCGCGCATCGCCGAGATCGACGCCGCCATCGCCCGCGCGCCTGAAGTGGCCCGCGACCTCGCGGTGATCGAGCGGCGGATCAGCAACCTGCAGGAGCAATACAGCACCGTGGTGCGCCAGCGCGCCGATGCCGAGCTCGACCAGGTGCTTGAGGCGCAGGACCAGTCGGACCGGCTGACGGTGCTGGAACGCGCGGTGCCGCCGGACGAATCCTTCTCGCGCAGCCGCAAGTCGATCGCGCTGATCGGCGCAGTCCTGAGCGGCGCGCTGGCGCTGGGGCTGGCCTATGCGCTGGAGCTGTTCAACCCCGCGATCCGCAGCGCCGCGCAGCTCGAGCGGCGGCTCGGCATCACCCCGGTGATCAGCGTGCCCGTGGTCGACCGCCGCCGCCCCGGCTGGGGGCGGCGCATCGGCGTGCTGGCGGGTCTCGCCGGGCTCGCCGCGGCGGTGCTGGCGGGGCTGCAGTTCTTCGGCAGCCGGCTGTCGGATCCGGGCTTCTGGGGCCGGTTCCTACCGCGGCGCGTGTGGGGCTGAGAGGGCAGGTTTGCCGGTTCGCCTAGCCTGAAGCCGCAGGGGGGGGGGTGGCGGCCCGCATTTCGTAGTCTCTGGAAAAGCGAGAGTCCTGGCTTGGGCGCGCACGCGCGACGGCCAGCCCCGCGCCCCGAAGCCCCCGCTCGCGTCAGTAACTGTATTTCCGCGCCGAGGAGCCCTCGGCCCGGTTCATCACCACGCCCAGAAGCGGCGTCTCGGTCCCGAGGCGGCGCTCCACCTCGCGGATCTCGCGCTCGGTCGTCAGCCCGCCGCCGACCACCAGGATCACCGCATCGAGGCAGGGCCGCATGGCGATCACGTCGTCGCCGTAAAGCGCGGGCGGCATGTCGAAGAGCATCACGTCGGGGTCGTAGTTCTCTTCGATCGTGGCCAGCGTCCGCGCGGTGCGCGGGTCCTGCAGGAGCTCCGAGGCATAGGTCTCGGGCGCCTCGTTGAACCCCACGGCGAGGTTGTGGCCCGCGTGAATCGCGTTCGGCCCGACCCGGCGCAGATGGTCCGCCGGCGTCACCTGGCCGCGGAACATGTTGCCGATCACCCCGGTGCCGCGCAGCCCGAAGACCTTGCCCAGAGAGGGGTTCCGCAGGTCGGTGTCGAAGAGGATCGTCCGGCAGTTCTCCTGCCGCGCCAGGCTGATGGCGAGATTTGCGGCGGTGAAGGTCTTGCCGCAGCCCTGGGTCGGCGAGGTGATCGCGACGCGGGTCCAGCCGCGCTCGCTCAGCGCCTGGAGAAGCCGGGTGCGCAGCACGTCGAAGGAGGAATAGGCCGGGTCGTAGCGGCTCGCGGTGATGATCCGGTTGCGGTCGAGCATCCGCTCGTCGAGCGCGAATGGCTGGAGCCGCGCCCAGAGCCGATCCGCGGCGGCGCTGTCCCGCTCGCCCAAGTCGGGGCGGGTGGGGGCTGCGGTCTGGGCTGCGGACGGCGCGTCGGCGGGCGGGGTGTCGTGATGCGCTTCGGTCGGGTGTGCGGTTGGGGCTTCGCGGGATGGATCGACCGGGGCGGGCTCCGGGGCGGGCGTGGGCTCCGACGCGACAGGCGTGGGCTCCGAGTCGACAGGGCCAGGCTCCGGCGCGAGCCGGCCCTCGGCCTCCGGTGCGCCCTGCGCCACGGCGTCATTTTCGCTCACCGAGCTGTCCGCCGCGTCGCGCCTCTCGTCCCGCGGGGATGTCTCGTCCGCAGGCGCCGTCAGGTCCTCAACCTCCTCCTCCCGCGCAGGCGGAGCCACGCGGCGCGGGGTGACGGGGGTGCTTTCCTCGGGGCTCTGCCGAGCGGGCGAATTGCGGCGGCGAAAGGTGCGGCGGCGGGGCAGGGGGGCCTCGCTTTCGGGGCCCTCGCGGCCCTCGGCCTCGCGGGTCTCCTCGGGGGCCTGCTGCGGCGCCGCGCTCTTCTGCTGCCGGATGTTGCGGTCGCGCGTCATCGCCTGCCCTCCACCCTGCGGCGGGGGGGCTCGAGGCGCGTCGCGCGCGCCGTCATGCGATCGGTTCCCTGCATCGAATTGCCTGCCAGTCTGGCCGTTTCCCGGCGGATATGCACGGTTAAAGCGGTAAATTCTGTCCAAAGTTGGGTCAAATCGCGGGGATTGTTGACCACCCGGGCGCAAAGCCTCGGCCCGGTGTCAGCCCGGCCCGCGGTATTCGATCAGCCCCAGCCGCCGGCCCGTCGCCCGGCGCAGATGGTAGCGCAACATGCCTTGGAGGCCCGGCAGTTTCGCCAGGGTGAACAGCGCCGCGAAACCGCGCGCGTCGTCCGGCGGCACGCCCTCGCTCCGCAGGCTGCGGTAGCTGCGCCAGGTGCTCAGGCCCCAGGCGAGCGGCGGCAGCAGCGCCAGCGGCGGGGCGGCGAGAAGCCCCAGCAGGAACACCAGCGGCAGCGCACCGCCGTAGACCCAGGCGCGCAGCCGTTCGGCGCGCCGCGCGCCGGGGTGTTTTGCAGCCAGCTGCGCCAGCCCGTGCCCGGCCCGTTCGGTGCGCCGCCACCACTCGGACAGCCGCGTCATGCCCGCGTCATGGGTGACCATCTCGCGGGGCAGCCGCTCCAGCGCGTGACCCTCGGCCAGAAGCCGCAGGCAGAGGTCCTCCTCCTCCGAGGCGATCAGCGCCGGGTCAAAGCCGCCCACCGCGTCGAACGCCGCGCGGCGCAGCATGAGGTTGCCGGTGCAGCTGTCGATCGGCCCCGCCGGGGCGCGCCATTCCCAGTCGATCAGCCGGTTGTAGATCGAGGCCTCCGGCGCCTCCTCCCGGGCCCAGCCGGTGATGAGCGCGTGACCGGGATGCGTCGCGAGGAACTCCCGCGCGGCCTCGGTCCAGCCGGGCACCAGCAGGCAGTCGCCGTCGAGGAACATCAGAAGCGGCGCGGGGTCTTCCAGCGCGGCGGCCCCGGCGTTGCGTGCGCGCGCGGCGGTGAAGGGGCGGTCCGGGTCCAGCGCCACCACCCGGGCGCCCGCCGCTTCGGCCAGCGCGGGGCTGCCGTCGGTCGAGCCCGAATCGACATAGACCAGCCGCGCGCCGGTGGCCTTGGCCGCGGCGAGGGTGGCGGGCAGGCGGCGGGCCTCGTTGCGCCCGATCAGCACGATGTCGAGCGCGCTCACGGGTCCGCCTCGAAAAGCGCAGAGAGCTGGCGGGCAGAATGGCGCACGTCGAACTCCGCTTCGACCTTGGCGCGGGCGGCCCGGCCCATGGCACGGGCGCTCTCGGGGTCCGAGAGCATCTGCCCCAGCGCCTCGGTCAGCGCCTCGAGGTTGCCCGGCGGCACCAGCCGGCCCGAGACGCCGTCCTCGATCAGCTCGGGGATGCCCGCGATCCGGGTCGAGATCACCGCGCGTTCGGCGGCCATGGCCTCCATCAGCACCACCGGCACGCCCTCGGCGAAGCTCGGCAGGCACAAGAGGTCGGTGCGGGCCAGTTCCTCGGCGACCCGCTCGGGCGGTTGGTAGCCGAGAAAGGTGACGCGGTCCGTGAGCCCCAGCGCGGCGACCCGGGCCTCGAGCGCCGCGCGGTCCGGCCCGTCGCCGAGATAGGTCAGCCGCGCCTCGGGATGCGCCTCGGAAAGGCGCGCCAGCGCCTCGAGCAGCAGGCGCGGCCCCTTCAGCCCGACGATCCGGCCGACGAACAAGAGGTTCCGCCCGGCAAACGCGCCGCCGCGATACTCCTCGGGGATCACGCCGCAATGCACGATCCTGAGCTTCGGCCAGTCCTCGGGATCGGTGAAACACATGAGCTGGGAGCGCGCGAAATCCGAGATGCAGGCCACGAAGGCCGCGTGCCGGGTCTTGGTGCCGAGGTGCCAGCGCGGGGCCTCGAAGAAGGTGTCGGGCCCGTGGATCGTGTAGCTGTAGGGAAGGTCGGCCAGTTCGGCGGCCAGCATGGTGACGTTCAGCGACTGCGAGGCCAGGTGATTGTGCAGATGCGCGACCCCTTGGGTCGTCAGGTGGCGGGCCAGCACCGCGGCCTCGGCGAAATAGAAAAGTTGGCGCAGATGCGCGCGCGGGCCCTCGGGCGCGGTCTTGAGTGCAAGCCGCAGGGCGCGCAGCCAGCGGCGCGGGTGGTGACGCAGGGCATGGGCATGGGCGCCGATCAGCTCCGCCGGGCGGCGGGCGGCCTCCAGCAGGTGCCAGGTCTTGGCCTGTTCGGCCTCCTGCGCGGGGCCGGAGAGCTCGCTGCGCGGGGTGCGGCGGACCGAGCAGGTCAGCACCTCGTGGCCCAGCGCCCGCAGAGCGGCGACCTCGCGCTCGATGAAGGTATGCGAGGCGCGGGGGTAATGGCCGGTGAGATAGGCGATGCGTTTCATGCGGGTCTCGGGAGGTCTTCAAGGGGCGGGCGGTGCGATTGGCGCGGGCCGCGCGGCAGGCCGGTCACGGACGGGGGCGGGTCTTTACGCCGCGCGCGCTTTCCGGCTCCCGCAGGGGCGGGGGCCATGCTAGGCACGGGGCCATGAGCCGCGAGATGTCCTTTGACTACGCCGGGACCCGCGTCGCGCTGACGATCCGCGACATGGCCGCGCTGAAGCGCGCCGTGGCCGGGCGGCTCGCGGCGGGCGAGGGCTTTGCCGTGGCCACGCTGAACCTCGACCACATGGTGAAGCTGCGCAGCGACGCGAGTTTCCGCGCCGCCTATGCGCGCCACGAGCTGGTGACGGCAGACGGCCACCCGGTGGCCTGGCTGGCGCGGCTTGCCGGGCGCCGCGTGGCGCTGGTGCCGGGTTCGGACGCGGTGCTGCCGCTGGCCCGGATGGCCATGACGGAGGGCGCACCGCTGGGGCTTTTCGGCAGCAGCCAGGTGGTGCTCGACCAGGTGCGCGCGCGGCTCGCCGAGGAGCTGCCCGGCCTGCAGCTGGTCTTCGCCGAGGCGCCGCCCATGGGCTTCGATCCCGACAGCCCCGAGGCCGAGGCCGCGCTTTATCGCATGCGGGCCTCGGGCGCGCGGCTGGTGTTCCTGGCGCTCGGGGCGCCGAAGCAGGAGCGGCTGGCCGCACGGGGCCGCGCGCTGGTGCCCGAGCTGGGCTTCGTCTCGGTCGGCGCGGGGCTCGACTTCCTGGCGGGCGGACAGCGCCGGGCGCCGCGGCTCTTGCGGAGACTGTCGCTCGAATGGCTCTGGCGGATGCTCGGCGCGCCGCGGCGGCTGGCCCCGCGCTACGCGCGCTGTGCCGCGATCCTGCCCGGAGAGGCGCGCCGCGCCCTGGCCCTGCGCGGGCGGGACTGAGAGCCAGCCGCTCATGCCGCCAGCGGCCCGCCCAGAAGCGCCGGCGCGGGCGTTGCCCGGCCCGAGAGCACCCAATCGTAGACCCGCGCGACCTGTTCGGCCTTGGCGGCCCAGGTGAAGCGGCTTGCCACCAGCTCGGCGGCGCGGGCACCGCGAGCGCGGCAGCCCTCGGGGTCGGCGAGGATCTCCGCCAGCGCCTCGGAAAGCGCGGGCACCAGCCGTTCGGGCGGCAGGATCGGCACCTTGTAGCCGGTCTCGGGCGTGACCAGCTCGCCCGGCCCGGCGTAATCCACCACGAGCGGTGCGCGGCCCATGGCCATGGCCTCAAGCACCACGCCGCCGCCGAAGTCGCGGATCGAAGGGAAGGCCAGGAGGTCCGCCTCGGCGAGCCGTCCCTGCACCTCGGCATGGGGCAGCCAGCCCGCGAAACGCACTGCATCGCCCAAGCGCGCGGCCTGCGCCGTGAGCCGCGCCATCTCGGGGCCATCGCCGATGATCTCGAGATGGAGCCGCCCCTCTGACAGCGGCCCGCGCGCCGCCTCGATCAGCATGTCGACGCCCTTGAGCGCCACCAGCCGCCCGACGAAGACCGCGCGCAGGGGCTCAGGCTCGGCGCCCGGCATGCGCGCCGGTCGGCGCGGGAAGCGCGCGGGATCGACCGCGTTCTCGGGCAGCCAGAGCACCTTGTGGTGATGCGCCGCGGGGATTTCCGCCGCGGTGAAGCGCGAGCCCGCGAGGATGGCGCTGGCGTGGCGCAGGGTGGCGCCCCGGCCCGGCATCCGCTTGTAGAGCCCGCGCAGGTAGCCCAGCCATTCGCGCTCGGCCCGGCGGACGTGGCCGTAGCCCTCGGGCCAGGGCACCCCGCCGTTCAGCGGGCCGAGGACGAAGGGCACCCCGATCCGCGCCAGCCGCGCCGCCAGCGGCGATGGCGCGGTGGGCGCCAGCGGCGTGACCCGGTGCACCAGGTCGTAGTCGCCCGCCTCCAGTGCCGGGCCGAAGCGCTGCCAAACCTTGTGCTCGAACCAGGGGTAGGTGAGCGATTGCGCCGCCTGCACCATGGTCCAGCCCTTGCCTTCGCCCATGCGCAGGATCTCGGCGGCGCGATGAGCGGGGCGGGCCAGCGCCTCGGTGTCGATCGCGGTGAAGTCGCGGCCCTCGACGTAGCCCGCCTTCAGGATCGCCGCGCGGTTGCGCACCTGGGTCACCAGGTGCACCTCGGCCACATCGCGCAGCGCATGGGCCAGGGACCAGCCGACCAAGGGCACCGAGACCCAGTCGGGGTTGGCGGCCTCGGCCAGGACGAGGACGCGCGGCCTGCGGGTGGGGGCGCTCACAGGATCGGCTTCCAGCGCAACCCGGGCCCGCCGGGCCCGGGCGCTGCGGCGGGCGCGCCGCGCCGCTCGGGCCGTTCGGCATGGGCCAGGAGCACCCCGGCGATCAGCCAGCTCAGAGGCGTCAGCGTGGCATTGGGGATCAGGTCGAGCGTGTTGAAGGCCAGCAGCAGCGCCAGGGGCGGCGCATAGGGCGAGAACCGCTCGGGCGCGCGGGTGATGCCTCCGGCCAGCAACAGCAGGATCGGCGAGATCAGCAGCCCGAACTCGGCCAGGAAGCCGACCCAGCCGAAGACGCCCAGGGTGATGACCCAGCGACCGTCCGAGATCGTCTGCCATTCGCCGGTGCCCGCGTTCATCACGTGGTTGCGGCCCCAGCTGCCCCAGCCGAAGGCGGGCCGTTCGAGCGCCCGGTCGAACAGCCGGTCCTCGTTCTCGAGGCGGAACTCCAGCGAAAAGGCGCGCTCGGGGTCGATGCGTTCGATCCGGGTGAGAAGCCGCTCCTCGGGCACCAGGTCGGCGGTCTTCAGCAGCGGATAGGTCAGGCTCAGCGCCGCCACCAGCGCGGCGACCAGCGTCTGGCTGCGCCGCCCGGTCAGCAGGATCAGCGGCAGGAGCAGAAGCGCCATGGCCAGCGCGCCGAAGGATTTCATCGCCACCAGCAGGAGCGTCAGCCCGAGCCCGACCCCGAGGTAGCGCAGCCGCTTGCCGCTTTCGTGGCGCCAGAGGGTCCAGGCCGCGGCGCAGGCCATGAGCGCGAAGAAGGCGGTCCAGAGCCCGTGCTGCAGGAAAACCACCGGGCGGAAGGTCTCGCCGCGCTCGGCCTGCTCGAGGCTGGCCTGCGAGAAACCGTAAAGCGCCTCGTGCAGGAAGGGGCCAAGCGGCACCTCGACCAGCATCAGCGGCGCATAGACAAGCCCCGCGAGCACCAGCGCCAGCGCCAGGTCGCGCGCCGCGCCGCCCCGGGCCAGGTGCTGCCGCGCCAAGAGGAAAGGCAGGACCGTCAGCGCGTTCTGGATGCAGAGGCCGAGCCCGTCCTTCAGCGAGGTCGCGGGCAGCTCGTAGCTGCCCCAGGCGACCGGGTCGGCATTGGTGAGCGCGGTGGCCAGCGGCACGGTGACGTAGAGGCCCAGAAGCAGCCGCACCAAAGGCGCCTCGGGCCAGAAGCCGCGCGCCTCGGGCGGGCGCAGGACCAGGAGGCACAGAAGGCTCATCAGCGCCGGCAGGGAGCTCTTGTCGAGCGGCGGCACCAGCGGCAGGTCGAAGGCGGTGGGCGGGCTCGGCAACAGCAGGTAGCCGCCCAGGATCACCACCAGAAGCGCCCGTCCCGGCGCCAGGAGCCGGAACGCCAGGACGGCGGCCAGCGGCACCAGGCCGAGCATCAGAAAGGCGATGGTATTGGGCATCTTGGGTTGCGGTCCCTCGCACGTCCCGGCGGCGCGGGGGCGAGGATAGCAGCCCGCCGCGGGGCTGTCCTCACCCCCGGGGGCCGGCGCGCGACGGGCGGTGCCGGAATGTTGCAGTCAGGAGGGCGGGGCTGGGGGCGGGGCCGTGTTTGGCCCCGCAAGCGCCTCAGCGTCCGCGCAGCCAGCTGCCCATGCGCTTGCGGCGCTGGCTCAAGCCCTGGGCGGCCTCGTCGAGGCTGTCCTCCATGCTCGACATCACCGGGTCGATGCGGTTCTGCCGGAAGCGCCGCCAGCGCACCCAGATCGCCCAGAAGACCGCCGCCAGCACGACCAGCGTGAAGATCGCCCGCCAGGGCAGGATCTGCACCTCGGGGCCCGCCACCGGCTTGATCGCCACGGCGTTGGGGAAGATCGACAGGAACTCCGCACGCCAGCCGTAGTGCCGGATCGCCACCCAGCGCGGCTCGGAGCCGGTGGAGCGCAGGTCCGCCGCCTCGGCCTGCAGGTTGGAGCTGTTGAACTTGAAGTAGGGCGGCCAGCCCCAGCCGGTGTCCTCGTTGCGGTAGACCATGATGTCATCGCCCGCCCGGCGGGTCTGGATGAAGAAGACATCGCGGCTGCTGCGCACCTCTCCGCCGGTCTCGCCGCGCGCCCAGAACAGCCCGTTGGCGCCCAGGTCCTGGCGCTTCTCGTAGGTGTCGGTGATCCGCACGATGTCGTTCTGCGGCAGCGTGTAGTGCAGGAAGGACAGGGTCACGATCCAGAAGAGCGCGATCAGCGTCCATTTCACATATGCCATCGGCGGGGCCCTCGTGTTCGGTCCTCTGGGGGGAATTTTGCCCCGAAGCGGGGCCGGTTCCAAGGTCTCAGACGCCGTCCTCCGCGGGGTCGAGCGCCTGGCGCAGCTCGCGCAGGCGGGCCTGCAGCCGGGCGACCTCGGCGGCGTCCATGCCGAGCCGGTCGAGCACGCAGGCCGGGATATGCGCCGCGCGGCTGCGGAGCGCCAGCCCCGCCTCGCTCGGGGCGACGATGACCCGGCGTTCGTCGGCGGCGTCGCGGCTGCGCGCGACGAGCCCCGCGCCCTCGAGCCGCTTCAGGAGCGGCGTGACGGTGTTGGTCTCGAGGCCCAGCCGGGCGCCGATCTGGCCGACGCTCAAGGGCGCCTCGGTCCAGAGCGCGGTCATCACCAGGTATTGCGGATAGGTCAGCCCCAGCGGGTCGAGCAACGCCTTGTAGAAGCGCCCGAAGGCGTTCTGCGCGGCATAGAGGTCGAAGCAGAGCATCTGCTCCAGGCCGTGTCCGGGGGCGCGGTCAGTCATGGGTTCGATGTAAGCCGCGGTTTTGCCCCCGGCAAGCGGGGAAGCGGGCAGGCGCGGCGGGCTGCCGGTGGGGTGGGGCCGCGGTGACGCCGGGTGATCGGGGGTGAGGGTCGCTTGGGAACGTGCCGTGCAGGGCTGCGGCGACGCCAGGTTTGCTGGCGAGAGGGTAGCTTGGGCACGGGCCGCACCGGGCTGTGGCGGCGCCGGGTGTGCGGAGGCGTGGGGCGCTTGGGCACGGGCCGCACGGGGCTAGGCCCAACGTGGGGGCAGGTCCGGCGACCCTCACAGCACCCCGGACCGCGCCCTCCACGGCCCCACACGCCCCGCGCGTCCCTCAGCCCAGCGTGTTGAAGTCCCGGCCATAGGGGTAGCCGGTGATGTTCTCGGCCCCCTCCTCGGTGATCACCAGGATGTCGTGCTCGCGGTAGCCGCCCGCGCCGGGCAGGCCCTCGGGCAGGGTCAGCATCGGCTCCATGGAGATCACCATGCCGGGCTCCAGCCGGGTGTCGATGTCCTCGCGCAGCTCGAGCCCCGCCTCGCGGCCGTAGTAATGCGACAGCACCCCGAAGGAATGGCCGTAGCCGAAGGTGCGATATTGCAGGAGATCGCGCTCGGCAAAGAAGGCGTTGATGCCCTCCGTCACCTCGGCGCAGCTCGCCCCCGGCTTCAGAAGCGAGATCCCGAGCTCATGCGCGCCGACATTGGCGTCCCAGATCGCCGCGGTCGCGGCATCGGGTTCGCCCAGGTGCAGCGTGCGTTCGAGCGCGGTGTAATAGCCCGAGATCATCGGGAAGGTGTTCAGGCTCAGCAGGTCGCCGTGGCGCAGCTGCCGCCCGGTCACCGGGTTGTGCGCGCCGTCGGTGTTCAGCCCCGACTGGAACCAGACCCAGGTGTCGCGATACTCGGCCTCGGGGAAGCGGGCGGCGATTTCCAACTCCATGGCGTCGCGCCCGGCCATGGCCACGTCGATCTCGCGGGTGCCCTCGCGCACCGCCTCGCGGATGGCGTAGCCGCCGACGTCGGCGACCTCGGCCCCGGCGCGGATCAGCCCGATCTCGGCGGGGCTCTTGAGCATCCGCTGGCGCATGGTGGCCGGCGCGATGTCGGTCACGCCCACCGGCGCCAGGAGGCTGTCGAGCGCCGCGCGCCCCGCGACGGTCAGATGGTCGGCCTCGATCCCGATCCGTCGGTTGGCCCCGCCGACATGGCCCACCGCGCGCCAGAAGTTGTCGCGCCGCCAGTCGGTATAGGTGATCTGCTCGCCGTGGCAGCGCCGCCAGGGCTGGCCCGAGTCAATCCCGGCGCTGACCACCACGTCGGCCTCGAAGGTCACCACCAGCCCGTAGGGCCGCCCGAAGGCGCAATAGAGAAAGCCCGAGTAGTACGCGATGTTGTGCATCGAGGTCAGCACGCAGACCTCGACCTCGACCTCGCGCATGATCGCCCGGAGACCCGCCAGGCGGGCCTCGTATTCGGCGGCGGCAAAGGGCAGGGGCGCCTTGTCGCCATTGGGACAGTGGTAGAAATCCGGTCGCTGCATCGCGCCCTCCCGCTGACCCGCCCGGGGCACCCTGAGAGCGGGCGCGGGGCGGAGAAGTCCCGGCGTGCAGGACGACAAAGAGGGGCGGGGGTGGGAGCGACGCCATCGCTCGGCCCAACCAAGCGATAGCCGGGCCGCCCCCCGCGAGGCAAGAGGGCTGGCGGCGGGCCTATCCCAGAAGTGTCTGAATCATCCGGCTTTCGGGATCTTCCAGCCCGTCGATCACGTCGAAGTGATGACGGTTCTCCTCGATCACCAGCCCGGCCTCCCAGGCCTCGGACAGAAGCCGCGCCTGGTCGAGGAAGGCCGGCCGCTCGTCGCCGCCGACCCAGACCGTGACCTTGGCGGCGGGCTTGGGCTGATGCACCGGGCTTTCGGCGCGGGCGGTCTCGGCGTCGAGCTGCAGCTCCTCGTTCATCGAGGTGCGCAAGAGCGGCTCGAGATCGGCGAGCGGCGAGATCGGCATGACGTGGTCGATGCGGCGGGCGATCTCCTCGGGCAGGCGCCCGGGTTCGAGCATCCGCGCCACCAGGTGGCCGCCGGCGGAATGGCCGGTGAGCCGGATCGGCACGTCGGGCACCTCGCGGGCGGCGGTGATCACCGCATCGGTGATCTGCCGGGTGATGTCGGGGATCGTGACCCGCGGGCAGAGGTCGTAGGAGGGCATGGCCACCGCCCAGCTCGCCCGCATCGGGCCCTCGGCCAGATGCGACCAGTCACCCCGTCCGAAGCGCCGCCAGTAGCCGCCATGCACGAAGACCACGAGCCCCTCGGCGCGCCTGAGCGGCAGGAACAGGTCGAAGACGTTGCGCGTTCCATGGCCATACATCAGGCCCAGCCGCGCCCGGTTCGCCGCCCCCAGCCGTTTGCGCATCTCGCTGGCCTTCTCGGCCCATCGCGGCGGGTAGCTCGCGGCATCGGCGATGTGGTCCTGATTGGAATAGGCGTCGTCCAGATCCATCTGTCTCTCCGGGGCGGTTTCGGCGACAATATCGTGATGACGGGCCGGGTCCACCCCGAAGCCCGCCCCAGCAACAAGGAGATGTTTCATGCGCGACCTCACCACCGACCTCTCGGGCCTTCTGAAAGACCCCAGCCTGCTCGAGACCCGGGCCTATATCGGCGGCGCCTGGGCCGAGGGCGCGGATGGCACCTTCGAGGTCACCAACCCCGCCCGCGGCGATGTCATCGCCGAGGTGGCCGACGCCTCGCGCAAGCAGGTCTCCGAGGCGATCGACGCCGCCTATGAGGCGCAGAAGGACTGGGCCCGCTGGACCGGCAAGGAGCGCGCCCAGGTGCTGCGCCGCTGGTTCGACCTGATGATGGAAAACCAGGAGGACCTGGCCAAGATCATGACCGCCGAACAGGGCAAGCCCTTGGGCGAGTCGCGCGGCGAGGTGGCCTATGGCGCCTCCTTCGTGGAGTTCTTCGCCGAAGAGGCCAAGCGGGTCCTGGGCGAGCAGATTCCCGGCCATGCGCGCGACAAGCGCATCCTGGTGATGAAGCAGCCGATCGGCGTCGCCGCCTCCATCACGCCTTGGAACTTCCCCAACGCGATGATCACCCGCAAGGCCGGCCCGGCGCTGGCGGCGGGCTGTTCCTTCGTCGCCCGCCCGGCCTCGGAGACGCCGCTCTCGGCGCTGGCGCTGGGCGTGTTGGCCGAACGCGCGGGCCTGCCGGCGGGGATCTTCAACGTGGTGCCCTCGTCCTCCTCCTCCGAGGTCGGCAAGGAGTTCTGCGAGAACCCCAAGGTGCGCAAACTGACCTTCACCGGCTCCACCGAGGTCGGCCGCATCCTCTTGCGCCAGGCCGCCGACCAGGTGATGAAATGCTCCATGGAGCTGGGCGGCAACGCGCCCTTCATCGTCTTCGACGACGCCGATCTCGACGCCGCGGTCGAGGGCGCGATCATGTGCAAGTTCCGCAACAACGGCCAGACCTGCGTCTGTGCGAACCGGATCTACGTGCAGGAGGGGGTCTATGACGCCTTCGCCGAGAAGCTCGCCAAGCGGGTGAGCGAGCTGAAGGTCGGCGACGGCCTGGCCGAGGAGGACGTCGACCTCGGCCCGTTGATCGCGCCGGATGCTATCGACAAGGTGAAGGCCCATCTGCGCGACGCCCGCGACAAGGGCGGCAAGGTGATCCTGGGCTCCGAGGAGGGCGAGATCGACGGCAATTTCTTCAAGCCGGCCATCGTCACCGGCGCCACCCAGGAGATGACCGTCGCCCACGAAGAGACCTTCGGCCCGCTCGCGCCGCTCTTCGCCTTCAAGGACGAAGAGGACGTGATCGCCAAGGCCAACGACACGATCTTCGGCCTGGCCTCCTATTTCTACGCCAAGGACCTGAGCCGCGTCTGGTCGGTCGCCGAGGCGCTGGAATACGGCATCGTGGGGGTGAACACCGGCATCATCTCGACCGAGGTCGCGCCCTTCGGCGGGGTGAAGCAATCCGGCCTCGGTCGCGAGGGCAGCCACCACGGGATCGAGGAGTTCCTCGAGATGAAATACGTCTGCCTGAGCCTGTGATGCGCTGAGGGGAGGGGCTTCGGCCCCGTTCCGCGAGGTGGCTCGGAGAGCCAAAAGAGCCGCGCCGGATCACCCGGCGCGGCGCTTCTTTTTTGGGGGGCGGACCCGTGCCCGCCCCCCGCACCCTACCGGTTGTCCACCTGCGCCCGCACGTTGCGGCGGCCCTGCGCGGAGATGCGGTAGGGGCTGGAGGCGCGGCTTTCGATCAGCCGTTTGCGGCGGAGCTTGCGGAAGACCTCGAGCGAGCAATCGCCGAGGATCAGCCCGTCGCGGGTGACGCAGGTGACCTCGGTCACCTGGCCGCCGGGCGCGCGCTCGTAGGCGATCACGCCGCCCTGGGCCAGCGCGTGCAGCACGCGCTGTTCGTGTTTGGAAATATTCATGGATGCGTCCTGTGACGTCGCTGTCAGGCCCCGGACATGGCGGCAGAGCCGGCCGGCCGGAGGTAGGCGTCACCTCGTCGAACCGAGGTGTCAGCGGGTGGTCACAAGCTCCAGCATCAACAATTCCCGTCACTGGGGTGTCGTCACGGCCCCTTGGCTAGATCCGGCGGGTCGGGCGGTCAAGCGGGGGCAGACGCAAAACGCCCCGGCCGTGGCGGCCGGGGCGCAGGGTCGTCAAAGCGGCGCGAGGGCGCCTGCCGCGATCAGTTGACCTTTTGCGCGTCGAGCAGGTCCTTGCGGCTCTCGACGGTGTCGGTCTTCTGGATCTCGATGCGGCGCGGCTTCAGCGCCTCGGGGATCTCGCGCTCGAGGTCGATGTGCAGCATGCCGTCGGCATGGCTGGCGCCGATGACGCGCACGTGGTCGGCCAGGTGGAAGCGGCGCTCGAAGGCGCGGGTCGCGATGCCGCGGTGCAGGAAGGCGCGGTTTTCGTCTTCCTCGGCCTTGCGGGCCGAGACCACCAGCGCCTGGTCCTTCACCTCGACCGAGAGATCGGTCTCGGAGAAGCCGGCGACGGCGATGGAGATGCGGTAGGCATCCTCGGCGGTCTTCTCGATGTTGTAGGGCGGATAGGTGGGCTGGGTCACATCCGAGGCCAGCACCCGGTCCATGAGGTCGGCGATCTGGTCGAAGCCGACGGTGGCTCGGTAGAGCGGGGCGAGGTCAAAGCTACGCATGGGTTATCCTCCTTTGAGCGATACCATATGTTGTGCGCCTTCCCGTATGGGACAGGCGGCTGCCAAGTTATGCGGAACCCGAAAGCGGCGTTCCGCAGCCAGAATTTGGGGAGACCCGCGCGGGCTTTCAAGTCTCTTGCGGGCGGAGGAACCTGGCGGCTAGGGGCGGAGGAACTTGGCGGCGCTGGCGCGGCTGCCGGTCTCGGTCACCGACTTGATCCCGGGCAGCCGGGCGCGGCGGGTTTCCTCTGCAAGTGCCGCCTGCAGCCGGGGCAGCGCCGCCTCGACCGAGACCCCGAGAGAGACCGGCGCGCCCTCGGCCTCGGCCTTGGCCGAGACGATGGAGACCACCCGCGGCACGCCCGAGGCGAAGGAGAAGACCGGCGAGCCCGACGATCCGAAATCCACCCGGCAGGACATGACCACCACGCCCTGCTGTTTCGACAGCACCGCGCAGCGTTCCTCGAGCGCGGGCACATCGGCGCCGCCGCGCGCATAGGAGACCACGCCGATGCTGTCGCCGCGGGCGGGGTCGGCGTCGGTCTCGAAGGGGGTGATCGTGGTGTTCTGGATCGGGTGCTGCAGCTTCAGCAGCGCGATGTCGTTGCGCACCCGCGCCGGGCCCGAGGGCAGCGAGAAGTCGTAGTCGGGATGGGCGATGGCGCGGCGCACCCGGCGGTAGGCGGCGGCGCGGCCGTTGCGCCAGCCGGCGAGGAACTGCACCTCCTCGACCGCGACGGGCGCGCCGCTCGCGCGGTCATAGAGGCAATGCGCGGCGGTCAGCACCAGGTCGGGCGCGATCAGCGCGCCGGTACAGAAGGTCTTGCCCGAGATCTCGAGCCGGCCGACCGAATCCCAGGCCCCGCCCGCGGCATCGGGCCCGAGCGAGAACAGCCCCTGGGCCGAGAGGGGCTGGGCGAGGAACAGCCCCAGGAGGGCAAGGGCGAGACGGCGCGGCAAAGGGATCTCCGGCGGTGGCGCGGCTGCGGGCCAGACTATTGAGCCTCATTGACCGGAATGGGGCAAGGCTGCGGCAATCGCGGGGAGGCGGGCGGCTGGGCGCGCGTGGAGCGTCGCGCCGCTGCCTCAGCGCCCGTCCGGTGGTCGGCTCAGAGTGCTCCGCCGAGCTGTCGCCTTTAAGGCGCGCCCCTTACGCCTCGCGCATCAGCTTCGGCGGCTTCGGCCCGCCGGTCGCCCAGTCCAGAAGCTCCACCGTATGGACAACCGGCACCTCGGTGCCCGAGCCGATCTGCATCATGCAGCCGATATTGCCCGCGGCGATGACCTCGGGTGACTTGGCTTCCAGCGTGCGGACCTTGCGCGCCTTGAGCTGCCCGGAGATCTCGGGCTGCATCAGGTTGTAGGTCCCCGCCGAGCCGCAGCAAAGATGGCTGTCCGCCGGTTCGACCACCTCGAAGCCCGCGCGTTTCAGCAGCGTCTTCGGATGCGTCTTGATCTGCTGGCCGTGCTGCAGCGAGCAGGCGGCGTGATAGGCCACCCGCAGCGCGCCGCCGCCCGTGCCCCGCGGCGGCGCATGCACGCCCCGGCCCGGCGCGGCGTCGGGCCCGGCGATGCCCTCGCGGGCCTCCTGCGGGCTGGCCTCGCCGGGGGCGGGCGCCGCCTCGGGCATCAGCTCGACGAGCACCTCGCTGACGTCGCGGGCGATGGCCGAGACCTTCGCGGCCTCGTCGGCCAGCGGGCCGTTGCGGAACATGTGGCCGTAGTCCTTGACCGTGGTCCCGCAGCCCGAGGTGTTGATGACGATGGCGTCGAGCCCCTTGCCTTCGATCTCGCGGGTCCAGGCCTCGATGTTGCGCGCGGCGGTGTCATGGGCCTCGTCGCTCTTGCCCATGTGATGGGTGAGCGCGCCGCAGCAGCCCATGCCCTCGGCCACCACCACCTCGGCGCCGAGCCGGGTCAGCAGCCGGATCGTCGCGTCGTTGATGTCGGTATCGAGCGCCTTCTGCGCGCAGCCGGTCATCAGCGCCACGCGCATCTTGGGCGCGCCCGCGGCGGCAAAGCTCTGCGGGTCGTCGTTGCGGCTGACCGGCGGGATTACGTCGGGCGCCATCTCGAGCATGGCGCGCAGCCGTGGGTCGGGCATCAGCCCCCGGAAGGGCCGGCCGATCTTGGCGGCCAGCAGCGCCAGCCGGAAACGCTTGGGGTAGGGCAGGATCCGCGCCAGCACC
The DNA here is from genome assembly GCF_054552075.1 of Roseivivax sp. NCBI lineage: Bacteria > Pseudomonadati > Pseudomonadota > Alphaproteobacteria > Rhodobacterales > Roseobacteraceae > Roseivivax > Roseivivax sp. The sequence continues at coordinate 75,252 of NZ_JBTOLZ010000010.1, read as the reverse complement.
CAGCGCAGCGCGCGGTCGCGCCAGGGGCGCTCGTATGTTTCCTCGATATAGGCGCGGGCGTGGTCGACCAGGTGCATGTAATGCACCCCCGAAGGACAGGTGGTCATGCAGGCCAGGCAGGAGAGGCAGCGGTCGATGTGCTTGACGGTTTTCTCGTCGGGCACCCGCTCGTTCTCGAGCATGTCCTTGATCAGGTAGATCCGGCCGCGAGGGGAATCGAGTTCGTCGCCCAGCACCTGGTAGGTCGGGCAGGTCGCCGTGCAGAAGCCGCAATGCACGCAGGCGCGCAGGATCTCGTTCGACCGCGCGACATCGGGGTCTTGCAACTGCTCGGGGCGGAACTGGGTCTGCATGTCTGTCCTTCTGGTGAGCGTCAGGGCGAAAGGGTCAGGGCCGTGGCCAGGCCGAACCACGGCAGGGTGGTCGCGAGGCTGCCGCCAAGCCGGGTCCAGCGCGAACCGCGCCCGCCGGCGAGCTTCTGCGCCGCCGTGGTCGCGCAGGCCAGGGCGGCGATCCAGGCGAGCCAGAGGCAGATGAGCGCCGCCAGCGGCCGCAGCGGGCCAAGCGTGATGCCCGCCAGCGCCAAGGTCAGCGCGCCGACCACCAGCGCGGCGAGGTTCACCCGCGAGGGCGGCGTGCGCAGCGCCAGAACGTAGAGAAGCGGCCCCGCGCCGAAGCAGAGCGCGAAGGCCAAGGCCATCTCGGCGCTCATGCGGCCTCGGCCTGGGCGAAGATGCCGCGCGGGTCGAACTTCGCGGCGATGCCCCGGCTGAGCGCGGCCAAGGGCTCGGGTTCGGGGTGCAAGGCCGGCGGGCGGGCCGGGCCGCCCGGGGCCGCGCGCACCAGCGTCGCGTGGCCGCCGAGGCCCGAGAGCGCCGGGCGGGGGTCTTCGCCCGCCCGGAGCGCCGCCCAGACCAGCCCGCCGCCCCAGTCGTAGAAATGTGCCTTTGCGCCCAGCCGCCGGGCCACTTCCGGTCCGTCGCTCGGCTTGACCGAGAGCCGCCAGACGTCGCCCTCGGCCTCGGCCAGGGGCTGGGCGTCGCGGATCTCGCGCCAGAGCGCGGCGCTGGCCTCGGGGTCGGTCTGCGTCTCCTGGCCTGCCTCGGGGAAGAGCGCGGCCAGAGCCTTCAGCCGGTAGGCCACCGAGCTTTCGAAACCCTCGATTCGCAGGCAGCAGGCGCCGCGGTCGGGCAGATGCGCCGCGCCCGAGACCTCGTAGGGCGAGCCGAGCGCGCGGGACATGGCGGCCACCGCGCCCTGGTCGTCGAGCCCGGTCAGCACCAGCGTGGCGCTGGTCTCGGGCACCGGCAGCACCTTCAGCGCCACCTCGGTCAGGACGCCGAGCCGCCCGCGGCTGCCGGCCAGAAGCTTCACCAGGTCGTAGCCGGTGACGTTCTTCATCACCCGCCCGCCGTTCTTGACGATCTGGCCCGCGCCGTCGACGAAGCGCACGCCCAGGAGGAAATCCCGCGCGGCGCCCGCCTGGATGCGCCGGGGCCCCGAGACATTGGCCGCCGCCACGCCGCCCAGCGTCGGTTCGCCCGTGGTGCCGAGGAGCGGGCGGTGATCCATCGGCTCGAAGGCCAGCCGCTGGCCCTCGCGGGCCAGCGCCGTCTCGACCTCGGAGAGCGGCGTGCCTGCCCCCGCGACGAGGGTCAGCGCGCCGGGCTCGTAGAGCCGGATGCCGGTCAGGGCGCCGGTTTCGATCACCGGGCCCTCGGGCGGGGCCGACCGCGTGCCGCCGCCGCGCACCGCCAGGGGCTCCGTCGCCGCGCGGATCGCCGCGCTCAGCTCTTCCTCGCTTGCCGGTCTCATCTGCCCTGCTGTTCCTTCATCCTGGCGAAAATAGTTGGTGGGCTGCCGGGGCTGGCCCGCGCTACTCGGCCGCGATCGGCACCGACCGCCGGGCCTCCGAGACCGCCAGCGGAAAGACCTTCGCGGGGTTCAGAAGCCAGGCGGGGTCGAAGACATCCTTCACCGCCATCTGCGCCTCGAGATCGGTGGGATCGTATTGCGCGGTCATCAGGTCGCGCTTCTCGATGCCGACGCCGTGTTCGCCGGTCAGGCAGCCGCCGACCTCGACGCAGAGCCGCAGGATGTCGGCGCCGAGCGCCTCGCATTTCTCCAGCTCGCCCGGCTCGTTGGCGTTGAACAGGATCAGCGGGTGCATGTTGCCGTCGCCGGCGTGGAAGACATTGGCGACCTCGAGGCCGTAGTCCTTGGACATCTCGCCGATCCGGGTCAGCACGCGCGGCAGTTCCGAGACCGGGATCGTGCCGTCGAGGCACATGTAGTCGTTGATCTGCCCCATGGCGCCGAAGGCCGATTTCCGGCCGAGCCAGATGCGCCCGGCCTCCTCGGCGTCGCGGGCCTCGCGCAGTTCGACCGGGTCGTGGCGGCGGGCGATCTTGGTGATCAGCCCGAGCTGGTGGTCGATCTCGGGCTCCGATCCCTCGACCTCGACGATCAGCAGCGCCTCGCAATCGGGGTAGCCGGCCTTGGCGAAGGCTTCGCAGGCGCGGATGCAGGGCCGGTCCATGAATTCGATCGCCACCGGCAGGACGCCGGCCTTGATGATGTCCGAGACGCAGGCGCCCGCGACCTCGTTCGAGGCGAAGCCCATGAGCACCGGCCGCGCGCCCTCGGGGTTGCGCAGGATCCGCAGCGTGGCCTCGGTGACCACGCCGAGCTGCCCCTCGGAGCCGCAGATCACGCCCAGGAGGTCGAGCCCGCCGGCGTCGAGATGCGCGCCGCCGATCTCCACCACGCTGCCGTCCATGAGCACCATGGTGACGCCCAGGAGGTTGTTGGTCGTCACCCCGTATTTCAGGCAATGCGCCCCGCCGGAGTTCATCGCGATATTGCCCGCGATGGCGCAGGCGAGCTGCGAGGAGGGGTCGGGGGCGTAGAAGAAGTCCTCCTCCTCGACGGCGCCGGTGACGGAGAGGTTGGTGCGCCCGGTCTGGAGCCGGATGAAGCGGTTCTCGTAGTCGGTCTCGAGCACCTCGTTCATCCGCGCGACGCCCAGGATCACGCAGTCCGCCGTGGGCAGCGCGCCGCCCGCGAGCGAGGTGCCCGAGCCGCGCGGCACCACCGGCACGCCCATCTCGTGGCAGACCTTGAGGACCGCCGAGACTTCCTCGGTCGAGGCGGGCAGCACCGCCGCGAGCGGCGGGCAGCGATAGGCCGTCAGCGCGTCGCATTCATAGGCGCGCGTCTCCGAGAGCGCGTCGATCACCGCCTCGGCCGGCAGGACGGCGCGCAACCGCGCGACGATCTCTTCCTTGCGGGACAGGACGCTGCGGTCCGGTGTCGGCATCTCCATGCGGGAACCTCCCCTTGTCGTGGCGTCACTATCTAGCATGGAAAGGGTTAATGCCAGCACTCACCCCGGGAGTGCGGCGAGACGCCCGGGGGGAGGGGGGTGAGGTTCTGACGGCAGCCGCATCGAGGCAGCACGCGGCATTGGCTGGCGCAGGGCCATGACGCTGCAATGGTTGCCCAAGCCCCGCCGCCCTGAGAACCCCACATCCAAACGCGCACCCCTTTTGCGCCCGAACAGCACCGAAGGTGCCGGGCGGGGCTGGTTGAGAGGGTGGCGGGGTGTTGCGCGGGTCCAGATGCCTTTCTCAGAAGCAGCGCACGCGATGCAACGAAGACGCCCCGTGATTTCCCGGCGATCTACCCGCACCCGGCAGGAATAGAGCGCCTCCTTGCGCCCGAATAGCATCGAAGATGCCGGGCGCGCGCCGGACCGGCCCCTTGGGCCGGCGCTCTTGTGGGTGGTGCGTATTGCTCACAGCCAGTCCTGACCTTGTTGGGATAAAGCGCCTCGCTCGGAGGTCGGCAGCGCCGACCCCCGGTCCGGCGCGCGCCCTCTGATGGGGCTGGTTGAGAGGGTGGCGGGTGACGGGTGGAAGGGAAGATGCACTCGACAAAGACCCCCCCCCTCGGAACGGCGCGCCGCTCCGCGCCAGCCCGCCGCAACCGACCAGCCGCAAGGCTCCTTCCAAAACCTCAACTCATCACCCCCAAAAGCCAGCCAACACCCCCCTCCGCCTCCCCCTTCAACCCCCCAACCCCCTTGCGCGAGGCGCGGGCTTGCCGCAGAGGAGTCCCATGACCTGGATCAAGATCATACATCTGCTCTGCGTGATGGGCTGGATGACCTCCATCTTCGCGGTGCCCCGGGCGCTGATCTTCTGGAAGCGCGAGCACGCGCGGCTGGGCGAGTTCGGCCCGCTGGGCGACCTGACGATCCGGCTCTACCGCTTCTCGGCGGGGCTTGGTGTCATCGCGCTCATCACCGGCTTCTGGCTGGCGGGGCTCTTGGGCATGCCCGGCTGGGTCTGGTGGAAGCTGGCGCTCGTCGCGGGGCTGGTCGCGCATTACGGCTGGACCGGGCGGCTGGTGCTGCGCGCCCGGCGCGGCACCTTCTCCGAGAGCGACCGCTTCCTGCGGATCTTCAACGAGCTCAGCGTGCTCCTGGTGATCGCGGTCCTCTGGGTCGTCGTGGCCAAGCCGGTCTGATGGCCGATACGCTCGACAGCCTCTTCACCCTGCTCGACGCCACGGCGCTGATCGTCCTGGGGCTGGCCTGGCTCGGCAGCGGCCGCATCATCGAGCGCCCGCCCGCGCGCCGCCCCTCGACCTCGCTCCTGATGGCTGCCTACCGGCGCGCCTGGATGGTGCATTTCGTCAGCCGCGACCCGCGCATCTTCGACAGCCAGATCGTCGGCATCATGCGCCAGGGCACGGCCTTCTTCGCCTCGGCCACGATGATCGCCATCGGCGGCGGGCTGGCGCTTGTGGGCAATGTCGACCGGCTGCGCGGCATCGCCTCGGACCTCTCGCTCGGGGCCGACCCGGTGATCGTCTGGGAGGTAAAGATCATCCTGATGCTGCTGATCGTGGTGAACGCCTTTCTGAACTTCGTCTGGTCGCATCGGCTTTTCGGCTATTGCGCGGTGCTCATGGCGGCGGTGCCGAACGATCCCGCCGATCCGCTGGCGCTCGACCGGGCGCGGCAGGCGGGCGAGGTCAATGTCACCGCGGCGCGCAGCTTCAACCGCGGGCTCCGGGCGGTCTATTTCGGCATCGCCTCGGCGGCCTGGCTGATCGGGGCGGCGGCGCTGATCCTGGCGAGCCTGGCCACGCTGGCGGTGATCCTGCGCCGCGAGTTCCGCTCGGAAAGCCGCGAGATCCTGCTGCGCAACCTGCCGCAAGACACGGAAAAATGAGCCCGGTTTCAGCATGGGGATGCTAGGAGCCGGAGCATGACACGACTTCTCGCGCTTCTTGCCCTGATCGCCCCGCCCGCCCTGGCCGGCCCCCCGGAAATCCGCGATGCCGCGATCGAGAAAAGCGGCATGGACTGGCGCGTCTCGGTGACGCTGGCGCATCCCGACACCGGCTGGGACCATTACGCCGACGCCTGGCGGGTCGAGACCGAGGCCGGGGAGCCGCTGGACACCCGCGTGCTGCACCATCCGCATGTGACCGAGCAGCCCTTCACCCGGTCCCTGAACTCGGTGATGATCCCCGACGGGGTCTGGACGGTCTACATCCGCGCGCATTGCAATGTGCATGGCTGGGGTGAGGAACGGCTGACGCTGAAGGTGCGGCCGGAGTTGTGAGGCGGCGGGCGCTTGGCTTAACGCCGCGCTGCATTCGTTCTTCCGCACATAAGCAGAAACCCGCGCCCACCTTGCGCCCGAATAGCATCGCAGATGCCGGGCGCGCGCCGGACCGGCCCCTTGGGCCGGCGCTCTTGTTGGCGGCGTGTTAAGTTCGCAGCTAGTCCTGACCTTGCTGCCATTAAGCGCACCGCTCAGAGGTCAGCAGCGCCGGCCCCCGGTCCGGCGCGCGCCCTCCGCACCAGGCTGCGCTGGCGGTTCCAAGCGCCAAGTCGCAAGATGAGCGCTACACATTCAGCCTTGAGATCGGCGTTCCAGGCACCTAGCCGCTCCTCCGCAGCCCCCCTTACCGCCGCCCCTCCCGCAGCCAGGCGCCCACGATCAGCGCGGCGGCGAGCAGCAGCGTCAGCCAGGCGGGCAGGAGCGGCACGCTGCGCAGGTCCAGCGTTTCGAAGGCCTCACGCGGGGTAATCCCGATCCATCCGCGGCCCGCGGCGGGGCGGCCCTCGGCGACCTCGCGAATGCGCGGCAGGCCCTCGGCGAGGCGCAGCACCCCGCCCTCGCGGCTGTCGATCAACCCTTCCAGCGCGGCGCCCGAGGCGATGGTCCGCTCGAACTCGCGCGGCGCGGCGGGGCCAAGGCCGACCACGGCCTCCTCCTCGCCCTCGGCCAGGCGGTAGAGCCCGATCTCCGGCCCGTCGTAGAGCGCCTCGAACCGGCCCGGCGCCACCTCTTCCAGCGGCACCTCCTCGGTCTCGCCGTCGGGCCGGGTCACGGTCACCGGGCCGACGCTGTCGCCGAGCGTGCGGCGGGTGATCCGCATGGTCTGGCCGGTCGCCTCGGCGAAGAGCGTCTCTTCCTCGAGCTCGGGCTCCTTCATCATCCAATGTGCGAGGCGACGCAGCAGTTCGAGCTGCGGGCCGCCGCCCTCGTAGCCGCGCGACCAGAGCCAGGCCTGGTCCGAGGCCATGAGCGCGATCCGCCCCTCGCCCACCCGGTCGAGCACCAGGAGCGGGCGCTCGCCCACCCCGGCCATCAGCGTCTCGCCCGAGGACAGCGCCTCGACCTCGATCTGGCGCAGCCAGCGGCCCCAGGTCTCCTCGCCCGAGAGGCCCGCGGTCACCGGGTGGCGGTCACCGAGGTCGGTGATCGTCGGGCGAAAGCGTTCCTCGATGACGCGGGCGGTGGGCGTGGCGGGCACGATCTCGCCCAGGGGCGAGCGGAAAATGCTGTCGGCCGAGGCAAAATCCGGCCCCGCCGAGATCAGCACCGCGCCGCCCTCCTCGACATAGTTTCGCACGTTGTCGAGGTAGATCGCCGGCAGGATGCCGCGCCGCTTGTAGCGGTCGAAGATGATCAGGTCGAAATCCTCGATCTTGTCGAGAAACAGCTCCCGCGTCGGGAAGGCGATCAGCGAGAGCTCGTTGACCGGCACGCCGTCCTGCTTCTCGGGCGGGCGCAGGATGGTGAAATGCACCAGGTCGACCGAGCTGTCGGACTTCAGAAGGTTGCGCCAGGTGCGCCCCCCGGCATGGGGCTCGCCCGAGACCAGCAGCACCCGCAGCCGGTCGCGCACGCCGTTGATCTGCACCAGCGCGGCGTTGTTGCGGTCGGTCAGCTCGCCCGCGCCCTCGGGGGTGGAGAAGCGGATCACGTTCAGCCCGCCGTGGGGCAGGGTGATCGGCAGGTCGATGTCCTCGCCGACGGGCACGGTGAACCGCTGCGGATCGCCGCCGTCGACCGAGATGTCGAGCGGCACCGTCGCGGCCTCGGGCGCGGCGCCCTCGTCCTCGAGCCGCAGCGTCAGGGTGACGGGCTCGTCGAGGATGGCGAAGGCCGGGGCGTTCTTGACCACCAGTCGCCGGTCCCAGTCGTCTTCCTGGCCGGTCAGAAGCAGGTGCATCGGCGCGGGCAGCTCGGGCGCGCGGTCGATGTCGTGCAGCCGCCCGTCCGAGGCGGCGATGATGCCCGCGATGCGGCCGCGCGGCTCTTCGGCCAGCGCGGTGTTGAGCGCGGTCATCAGAAGCGTGCCCTGGTCCTCGGCGCCGTCGCCGATCTCGACCCGGCGGACCTCGGTGTTGGGCCGGGCGGCGAGCTGCGTCTCGAGCGTGTCGAGCGCCGTTTCGGTGACCTCGGCGCGGTCCGCGAGCTGCTGGGAGGCGGAGCGGTCCTCGAGCAGGATCACGATGTCCGACAGCGGCGCGCGGTCCTCGTCCTGGAGCGAAGGCTGGGTCAGCGCCGCCACCAGCACCAGGAGCGCCAGCGCCCGGAGCCCCCAGCCCGCGAGCCCGCGCCAGAGCGCCAGCGCGGCCCCCGCCAGCGCCAGGGCGCCCAGCACCGCGATCGCGGCCCAGGGCAGGAGCGGGTCGAAGAGGATGCCGTCGATCATTGGCCAAGCCTGTCGAGAAGGGCGGGCACATGCACCTGGTCGGATTTGTAGTTGCCGGTCAGCACATGCATCACGAGGTTCACGCCGAAGCGATAGGCGATCTCGCGCTGGCGCTCACCGGCGAAGCCGCGGCCGATCGGGCGCAGCGGCTGGCCGCTCTCGTCCACCGCCCAGGCCGAGGCCCAGTCGTTGCCGCCGATCACCACCGGGGTGACATTGTCGTTGAGGTTGCGGAAGGGCATGCCCTCGATCTGTTCGGCGTCGGGCGGGGCGGCCTCGACCCAGACGTCGCGGCTGACGTAGCGCCCGGGGAAGTCCTGCAGCAGGTAGAAGGTGCGGGTCAGCACGTGGTCCTCGGGCACCGGCTCCAGCGGCGGCACGTCGAGCGGCCCGGCCAGCTCCTGCAGCTTGCGGCCGTTGGGCGAGGAGGCGCCGAAGCTCGCGATGTCGGCGTCGCGGGTGTCGAAGAGGATCAGCCCGCCCGAGCGCAGGTATTCGTTGAGCTTCGCGTAGGCCGCGGGCGAGGGCAGGGCCTGGCCCTCGGTCACCGGCCAGTAGAGCATCGGGAAAAAGGCCAGCTCGTCTTCCTCGAGGTCGACGCCCACGGGCGGGCCGGGCTCGACCGAGGTGCGGAAGAACAGCGTCTCCGACAGCCCTTCGAGGCCCGCGCGGGCGACCCGGTCGACCGCAGCGTCGCCGGTCAGCACATGGGCCAGGGTGACCTCGGCGGTGACATCGCTGGCGAAGGCGGGGCGGTCGGCGGCCGGGGGCTCGGAGGATTGCGCCCGCGCCTCGGCGCCGGGCAGCATCAGCGCCGCGAGGATGAGCGCCGCGGCCCGCGCCGGCAGAAGCCGCCCCGAAAGCGCCAGCGCCGCCAGCACGTCGGCGACCAGAAGCACCAGCGCCAGCGCCAGGAGCGGCCCGGCCAGCGGTGTCTCCTCGGGCCGGTCGAGCCCTTCGACGGGCACGCGCTCCGGCCAGGCGGCGGGGGTCAGCGCGGCCTCGCGCGGGGTGACATTGCGCGCCAGGCTGCGCTCCTCGCCCTGGTAGAGCCCGGGGCGCAGCTCGGGGCCCAACGCGTCGCCGACCAGCGCCGGGCCCGCGACGCCGGGCAGGTTCTCGGCCACGCCGAGCCCCCCGAAGGCGTCGAGCACCCGCACCGGCTGCCAGGTCGTGCCCTCGAGGTCGCCCGCCTCGGGCTGCGCGGGCATCGAGGAGACCGCCAGCCGCTCCAGCATCTCGACGAAAAGCCCCGAGAGCGGCAGCGTCGACCATTCGGCATTGGCGGTGACATGGAACAGCACCACCTGCCCCTGGCCCTCGCGCTTGCGGGTGACGAGCGGCGTGCCGTCGGTGAGCTGGGCGATCACCCGGCTGGCCAGCGTCGGGTCGGGCTGGGCCATGACCTGGGCGTTGACGGTGACCTCCTCGGGGACTTCCAGCCCGAAAAACGGGCTTTCGGCGTCGAAGGGGGCCAGCGTCTTGGGCTCGCCCCAGCTCATCGCGCCGCCGACGGTGCGGCCGCCGGCGCGCAGGCGCACCGGCATCAGCGCATCCTCGGCGGCGCGGCTGACCTCGCTGGCCGCGAGCCGCGGGCCGGCGAAGCGCAGGAGCATCCCGCCCTTGTCGACCCAGGCGGTCAGCGCCTCCTTCTCGGCGGGCGAGAGGGTCGCCACATCGGCCAGGACGATCACGTCGGGATTGGCGGGCAGCACCTCGAGCAGCCCGCCGTCGAGCAGGTCGGCGGTCGGCGCCAGCGCCCGTTCGAGGTAGTGCAGCGGCGAGAGCAGCTCGAGCCCCTCGCGGTTCTCGGTGCCGGCGATCAGCGCGACCTCGCGGCGGCGCAGGCTGTCGTCGGGCAGGGTCACCGCCCCGGCCGAAGAGGTGGCCTCGACCTCGAAGCGGTCGATCCGCGCGCGCAGCTCGGCGGGCAGCGCAAGGGCGCCCTCGGCGCGGGTCGCGCCTTCCTCGAAACGCAGCGGCAGCCGGGCAAGGGCGGCGGGATTGCCCGCCGGGTCGCGGCCCTGGGCCACCACGCCGACCTCCCTCTCGCCCGAGGCGCGCAGCCGGTGCAGGGTCAGGGCCACCGCGCCATCCTCGAAGCGGGCGGGCTCCAGCGCGTAGACCGGCGCGGGGCTTTCGAAGACGGTGACGGCGCCGCGGTCCTCCAGGGCCTGAAGCATCGGCGCCCGGGCCTCGCGGTCGATCCCGTCCGAGAACCAGTAGCTGTCGAACGCGCCCTCGGGCAGGGCATCCAGAGCGGCCTCGGTGCGGGCGGCATCGGGCTCCCAGGGTTCGGGGGCGAGCCCCGAGATGCGGTTGCGCAGGGTCTGGCTCGACTGGAAGGCTGCCGCCTCGGGGCGGGCGAGGTTCAGGATCGCGGCGGGGCGATCCTCGCGTCCGGCCTCGGCGAGGAGCCCGTCGAGCGCGGTCATCTTCGCCCGCCAGGTCTGGGCCGAGGCCCAGCTGCCGTCGAGCACCACCAGAAGCGGCGCGGAACCGCGCGCCGGGCCCTCGTCCTCGGGGTTGAGGACCGGCCCGGCGAGCCCGGTGATCACCGCCGCGACCGCCAGCATCCGCAGCAGCAGCAGCCACCAGGGCGTGCGGTCGCTGACCTGTTCGTCGTCCTTCAGACCCAGGAGCAGCACCACCCCCGGGAAGCGCCGGCGGATCGGCGCGGGCGGCACCGCGCGCAGGATCAGCCAGAGCACCGGCAGCGCGGCGAGGCCCAGGAGAAGCCAGGGCGTGGTGAATCCGATCAGCCCGAAGAGCGTCATCCATGCCCCCCGTCGAGCGCCCGCCAGAGCCAGAGCAGCGCGCTTTGCGCCGTCTCGGAGGTGTGGTGGCAGCTGTATTGCCAGCCGGTGACCCGCGCGAGGTAGTCGAGCCGGTCCTTCCGTTCGGCCAGCCGCTCGAGGTAGCGCGCCTTGAGGTCGGTGGCCTTCAGCGTCTCATGGGCCATGCTGCCGCCGACGGACTGGAAGATCGTGCGGCCGCGGTAGGGAAAGGCCTCCTCGGCGGGGTCGAGCACCTGCAGGAGCACCCCGCGCACGCCGCGGTCGGCGGCCTTGGCCAGCGCCGCCTCGATGCCGTCGAAATCGCCCAGGAAGTCCGAGACGAAGATCGCCCGGGCGTGGGGGATCATGCCGCGCGCCTCGGGGGTGGCGTAATCCTCGGCCTCGGCGTCCGAGAAGAACTCCGCCAGCCGCAGAAGCTGCGCCGCGCCGCGCCGGGGCGGCAGGGTGAAGCCGGTGAGCCCGACCCTCTCGCCCGCGCGGCTGAGCAGGATCGCCACCGCCAGCCCCAGGAGCCGCGCGCGGTCGGCCTTCTCGGGCAGCCTGGGCTCGGAGGCGAAGCGCATCGAGGCGGCGCGGTCGACCCAGAGCATGACGCTTTGCGCGATCTGCCACTCGCGGTCCTTCACGAACTGGCTGTCGCTGCGCGCCGAGCGGCGCCAGTCGATGGCGCGGTAGTTGTCGCCCGGCATCAGCGGGCGGTATTGCCAGAAGTCGTCGCCCAAGCCCGCGCGGCGGCGGCCGTGTTCGCCCAGAAGCACGGTGCCCGCGAGCTGTTCGGCGCGCGCCAGGAGCGGCGGCAGCCGGGCCGCCTCACCCTCGGCGCGGGCGCGGAGGGCAAGTTCCGGCGTCAAGCCGCGGCCTCGGACCTGAGCAGCCCGTCGGCGATCTCTTCGATGAGCGCGCCCAGATCCTCGCCCCGGGCCCGGGCCGAGAAGGTCAGCGCCATGCGGTGCACCAGGACCGGCCGGGCCAGCGCCACGACATCCTCCATGGAGGGCGCGAGCCGCCCCTGCAGGAGCGCCCGGGCGCGCACGGTCAGCATCAGCGCCTGGGCGGCGCGCGGGCCGGGGCCCCAGGCCACCACCTCGCGCACCCGCTCGGGGGCCGAGGGGTCCGAGGGCCGGAAGGCGCGCACCAGGTCGAGGATCGTCTCGACCACCGTGTCGCCCACGGGCATCCGCCGCAGAAGCTGCTGGGCGGCGATCAGCGTGGGGCCGTCGAAGACCTGGTAGGCCTCGGCCTCCTCGGCGCCGGTGGTGGCCAGGAGGATGTCCTTTTCGGTGCCGCGCTCGGGATAGGCCACGTCGACCTGCACCAGGAAGCGGTCGAGCTGCGCTTCGGGCAGCGGGTAGGTGCCCTCCTGCTCGATCGGGTTCTGGGTGGCCAGGACGTGGAAGGGCGCCTCGAGCGCGCGGGTCTCGCCCGCCACGGTCACCGCCTTTTCCTGCATCGCCTGCAGCAGCGCCGACTGGGTGCGCGGGCTGGCGCGGTTGATCTCGTCGGCCATCAGCAGCTGGCAGAAGATCGGGCCGGGAATGAACTTGAAGGCGCGGCTGCCGTCGGCGCCGGTCTCCAGCACCTCGGAGCCGAGGATATCCGCCGGCATCAGGTCCGGGGTGAACTGCACGCGGTTGCCCGCAAGCCCCATCACGGTCGAGAGCGTCTCCACGAGCCGCGTCTTGCCAAGCCCCGGCAGGCCGATCAGCAGCGCGTGCCCGCCGCAGAGAAGTGCGGCCAGCGTCAGGTCGACGACCCGCTCCTGGCCGATGAAGCGCCGGGTGATCGCGGTCTTGGCCTCGGCCAGTTTCGCCTCGAGCGATTCGATCTCGCCCACAAGGTCTTCGGCGTCGGCCATGGCATTGCTCCTCGTTCCGGCTATCATGAAAAGAGAGTATCTTTCGGCACGGAAATGGCAAAAGCAATGTCCTCACAAAATCGCGTGACACCCTCCGCGGAGGGGATCGCCGCCTCGGCCAAGGCCGCAGGCAAACACCGTGGTCTGCCGCCGGTCGAGAAGTGGGATCCGCCCTTCTGCGGCGACCTCGACATGAAGATCGCCCGGGACGGCACCTGGTTCTACCTCGGCACCCCGATCGGGCGGCGCGGGCTGGTGAAGCTCTTTTCCTCGATCCTGAAGAAGGAGGGCGAGGATTACTTCCTCGTCACCCCGGTCGAGAAGGTCGGCATAAAGGTCGAGGATGCGCCCTTCGTGGCCGTCGACTTCGAGGTGCACAGCCCCGGCCCCGACCAGGTGCTGACCTTCCTCACCCATGTCGACGACCGCGCGAGCGCAGGCCCCGCGCATCCGATCCGGGTCGAGCGCGACCCCGAGACCGGCGAGCCCGCGCCCTATGTCCTGATCCGCCGCAACCTCGAGGCGCTGATCGACCGCAAGTCCTTCTACCGGCTGGTGGACCTGGGTCACACCGGCCCGCATGACGGGCAGGAGTGGTTCGGCGTGCGCTCGGGCGGCGAGTTCTTCCCGATCATCCCGGCCTCGGAGCTGCCCGAATGACGCGCGATCCGCGACAGATCACGTAATCGTGCTAGGCTGAGGGAGATGAAGATCGCAGCCAATATCTCCCTCCTGCACTTCGGCGTGCCGCTGGCCGCGCGCGCCGACAGTGCCCGCAAGGCCGGTTTCGACGGGCTGGAATGTCTTTTTCCCTATGCGCTCTCGCCCGGCGAGATGGGCGACGTGCGGGGCGCCATGCCCCTGGTGCTGATCAACACGCCGGTCGATGACTGGGAGGACGGCGCCCGCGGCCGCGCCGCGGTGCCCGGGGAGCTGGCGCAGTTCGCCTCGGACATGCAGCGCGCGATCGACTACGCCGAGGCGCTGGGCGTGGGCCGCATTCACGTCATGGCCGGCAAGTCCACCGGCACCCGGGCGCGCGAGCGCTTCGAGGCCAACCTGCGCGCCGCCTGCCTCGCGGTGCCCGAGATCACCATCCTGATCGAGCCGCTGAACGCCGGCGACATGCCGGGCTATTTCCTCAACGATTTCGACCAGGCCGGTGAGATCATCGACCGCATCGGCCTGCCGAACCTGGCGCTGCAGTTCGACACCTGGCACGCCAAGCGCATCCACGGCGACGCCCGCGCGGTCTGGGCCCGGCACGCGGGCCGGGTGGGCCATGTGCAGATCGCGGGGCTCGGCGCGCGCGGCGCGCCCGATCCCGACGACCCGGTGGAGGCGGCGCTCTACGAGGCCATCGCGGCCTCGGGCTACGACGGCTGGGTCAGCGCGGAATACCTCGACAGCGGGGCGGGCTACGGCTGGCTCCCCGCGCTCCGCCGCCGGATGGGCGACAACGCCGGGGACCGCGCGCCGGTCCGGGCGTGAGGTTGGCTGGGTGATGGGTGAGAGGTTGGTGGAGCAGGGCGCTGCGCTGAGGTCGTTTGCCTGACAGTGCAGGGGACGGCGCGCGGCGTGACCCGGGTCGGACATGCTGACAGTGAGGCACGGCGCACGAGCGCGCTTCTGGTCCCCGCATCGCTAACGCCTTCAGTCCGTGGACTGCTCCGGTCGCCATCATGCACAACGTAAGGCCAGTCGCCCAACCGGTGCCAGATGCCCCCTTCCACCCCTCGCAACAGAGGGCGCGCGGCGGACCGGGGGCCGGCGCTGCTGACCGGCGAACGAGGCGCTTTATCCATGCAAGGTCAGGGCTAGAGGGGAGTTATGCTCTTCGCCCGCAAGAGCGCCGGCCCATCGGGCCGGTCCGGCGCGCGCCCGGCACCTTCGGTGCTATTCGGGCGCAAGTGGGCGTGTGGGGGCCGTGGGTGCGATTGGGTTGGAGGTAGGGTGATTTTGCGAGTCGGGAGGCCTTGAGCCAACCGCCGGGAGGCACCGAGCTTAATCCACCGGCCCGACCAACCGCGCCCAACCTCAATCCCCCAGCTTCGCATGCACCTCGTCCAGGTCGATCTCGCCCACGGGCTGCTTGTTCGCCGGGTTCTCGAAATCGTATTTGAACAGCTCGAAGTCGCGCTTGTAGATCTCGTAGACCAGATGCATCGAGAGGTCGTCGAAGTAATCCTCGACCGGATGCGCGCGCTTCGGACCGTGGCCCTCGCTCTCGTTGAAGCGCGGCACCTCGCCCAGCACCACCGGATGCGGCGTCTCGATCGCGTCGAGTACCTCCTGCATCCCGGGATTGAAGCGCTCGGTCCAGAAGATCTTGTTGTAGCGCCCGCCGTTCACGATGAAGGTCGAGATGTGCCCCGACATGGCCGACCAGTGGATGTCGGGCTCCATCGGGCGGCGCCAGCGGATGGTGTCGCGGGCAAAGAGCAGGAACCGCCGGAACGAGCGCACCTGGTCGAATTCCTCGGTGCCGTCCTCGCCGCCGACCTCGATGCCGTATTTCTGGATCAGGAGCGGCACCAGGTTGCCGCGGTAGCGTTTGCCGTTGCGCTGGATGCCGCAGATCTTGTCGAAGAAGGACGAGAGGATGCGGCTGTAGGGATTGCGCACGCAGGTGAAGGCATAGGCCGAGCGGGTCTTCACGTTGGCGCGGATCTTCGGCTGGCTGTCCTCGAGCGCCCATTTGTGCATGCCGCCACGGGCATCGTGGATGTCGCCGTCGTAGAAGCTGCCGTGATCCGAGTAATAGAGGATCTGACCGATCGTCGAACAGGCGCATTTCGGCACGACGCGATAGACGACGCTCTCGCTCTCGGTCATCCAGGTCCCGGGAAACCCCATCTTGTCTTTCTGCCCCTCACCCCCCGCGCTTGCGTCCCGCGCGGTCTTCGCGCCAAACAAGCAAACAAATCGGGTTCATTCAATCTTCGTTTAGGGTATCACCGGAATATCGGGGCAAAAACATGGGCGTGTCGTACCTGTAAATGGCCAAGGTCGCCTTCATCCTGCTATGCCACAAGGACCCCGCGGCGATCATCCGCCAGGCGCGGTCGCTGACGGCGGTGGGCGATTACATCGCGATCCATTTCGACCGCAGCGCCGACCCCGAGGATTACCGCCGCATCCGCGAGGAACTCTCCGAGAACCCCAATGTGGTCTTCGCCAGGAAGCGCCAGCGCTGCGGCTGGGGCGAATGGAGCCTCGTCGCCGCCACCCTCGAGGCGCTGACCGCCGCGGTCGAGGCCTTCCCCCGCGCCACGCATTTCTACATGCTCTCGGGCGATTGCATGGCGATCAAATCCGCCGAATACGCGCATGACTTCCTCGACCGGCGCGACGTCGATTACATCGAGAGCTTCGATTATTTCGAGTCCGACTGGATCAAGACCGGCTGGCGCGAGGAGCGGCTGATCTACCGCCACTGGTTCAACGAACGCACCCAGAAACGGCTTTTCTACGCGATGTTCGAGCTGCAGAAGCGGCTCGGGCTGACCCGCAAGATCCCCGCAGACATCGACGTGATGATCGGCAGCCAATGGTGGTGCCTGCGCCGCCGCACCGTCGACTGGCTGCTCGACTTCATTCGCAAGCGGCCCGACGTGGTCTCCTTCTTCCGCACCACCTGGATCCCCGATGAGACCTTCTTCCAGACGCTGGTGCGCCACCTCGTGCCCGAACGCGAGATCGAGAGCCGGACGCTCACCTTCCTGATGTTCACCGATTACGGCATGCCGGTGACCTTCCACAACGATCACTACGACGTGCTCTTGAGCCAGGATTTCCTCTTCGCGCGCAAGGTCAGCCCCGAGGCGCATGACCTCAAGCGGCGGCTGGGGGTGCTTTATTCCTCCGAAGGGGTGCGCTTCGAGATCTCCAACGAGGGCCGGCAGCTCTTCGATTTCCTGACCGCCAAGGGCCGCATCGGCCGGCGCTTCGCCCCCCGCTTCTGGGAGACGGAAAGCACGCTCGGCCGCGAGCGCGAACTGCTGATCGTGGTCTGCAAGAAATGGCATGTCGCCAAGCGGCTGCTCGAACGCATCCGGCAGATGACCAACATTCCCTGCATCGAATATCTCTTCAACGAGGAGAACACCGCCCTGCCGGACCTCGGCGGCATCCAGTCGACCATGGTCAAGCGCCACCGCCACCGCCGGGCGCTGATGCGGATGCTCTACGACTACTACGAGACCGAGCGCATGCTGGTCTGCCTCGACCCGGTGAGCATCGACCTGCTCGAGGATTTCTGCCGTGACCGGGCGGTGACCCGGATCCTCGAGGTGGACTGCCACTTCTCCGACGACTACCTCACCGGCCATGCGATGCGCGTCGGCCTCGCCGGCGACCGCACCCCGCCCGAGACGCTGGCCCGGCTCCTGCCGACCGTGCGCAACGACATCCTGCACGAGAGCGACCGCATCCGTGACGCGGAGTTCCCGAACTACCTGCGCATCCGCGAGGGCGAGACGCCGGAGGCCAATGCCGAGGCGCTGGCCGCCTTCCTCTCGCTCGGGCGCGACACGGCGATCGACATCGCCCGCACCGATTTTCTTTTCGCTGACTGAGGACCCCGATGGCATTCGACTACGACGACCAGAACATCTTCGCCAAGATCCTGCGCGGGGAGATTCCCAATGACACCGTGCTCGAGACCAAGCACAGCCTGGCCTTCCGCGACATCCAGCCCCAGGCGCCGACCCATGTGCTGGTGATCCCCAAGGGGCATTACGTCTCCTACGACCATTTCGCCCAGGAGGCCTCGGACGAGGAGATCGTCGATTACACCCGCGCCATCGGTGCCGTCTGCCGGATGGCGGGCCTCGAGGCCGACGGCTTCCGGATGATCGCCAACGCCGGCCGCGACGGGGTGCAGGAGGTGCCGCATCTGCACGT
Organism: Roseivivax sp.; assembly: GCF_054552075.1. Lineage (NCBI taxonomy): Bacteria > Pseudomonadati > Pseudomonadota > Alphaproteobacteria > Rhodobacterales > Roseobacteraceae > Roseivivax > Roseivivax sp. The sequence continues at coordinate 57,669 of NZ_JBTOLZ010000010.1, read as the reverse complement.
CCACATCCTCGCCGGGCGGCCGCTGGGGCGGATGCTGGCCCGGGCGTGAGGTTTTGCTGAGCGGAGCGGGCGGCGGGGCCGCCCGCGCTTGGTGTCTCGTCCGGGGCCTTGCGGCCCCGGCCTCGGGTGTGCCTCCGGCGGGAGGTATTTTTGGCCCGGTCAAGCCTGGGGGTTTGGCGCGCCGGGGGTGAGGGGGCGGCGCGAATGGCGGGCCTTTGATTTTCTTGGGGGGGGAGAAGCGGGGTGCGGGCCGGGCCGCTCCGTGCCTGCGCCTGATCCGAGGCTCTGCCTTTTGTCAGCCCCTCGGCACTCTTTCGTAGGCGTCCAAAAGGCTCGACAAGCGCGTTTCGGTCTTCTGGTGCTGCTCGCTGTCCTCGGGCCGCGCGAGGATGTCCATCGCGAGCTTGTTGGCGGCGAAGGTGACGCCCCAGGAGAGGACGCGGCTTGGGTTCAGGCCGGTGCGGGCGTGGATGCGCTCCGCCATGCGGATCTGGCGGTTCGGGTCGTTCGCGATGCGCGGCATGTGGCTGGGGTTGGAGAGGGCGAGTGCGTATTCGGCCTCGGGCTCGCCGAATAGCGGCAAGGGGTCGATGGTGCACCAGTGGCGCGGCGCGCCGATGATATTGGTGTGGTGCAGGTCGCCGTGCAGCATGCCCCTGTCGCCGCGCGCGTCGCGGTCGAGCGCCGCCGTCGCGATGCCGAGCGCGGTCTTGAAGGGGGCATTCGAGAGCACCGCGCTGGCGGCCGGATCGGCCATGAACATGGCGCTGAAGCGCTTGTCGAGGCGGCGCTGCGGGGTAAAGGCCCGGCGGCGCGCGCGGATCGCCTCGGCGACGTCGATGATGATCTCGGTGGCCTCCGCATCCCCTCCGCGCTCGACGATATGGGTCAGGAGCGCGCCGTCGAGATGTTCGAGAAGCAGGGCCTTCTCGGAGGCGCGCAGGAGCCGGACGCAGCGGTGGCCCGCCATGACCGCCAGAAGCTCCGGGGCCTCGGCCTCGTAGCCCGGCGTGCCCGCGTGGTAGACCTTGAGGATCGCCGGGGCGCCGTCCGCCTGCGCGACCTCGTAGATCTGCGCCCGCGACCGCGAGGGGCCCGCGGCTTTCAACGTCAGGTCCCATTCCGCCAGAATCTGCGCAATGTTGGACTCTTCGAGATCCCTTGCCATGAGGCAAGGCTATCCGAGACCGCGTGAAATGCCAGAGAATTCGCTTTTAGGTGGTGGTGGGTGGGATGCGCAATTCAGCCGGGAATTGATGTGAGGTGATTCGCCCATTGCGAGTTTTCTGTAAAATGGGGGTCGGAGTCGCAATTGGGGCGGGAAGAGAAAGCCGGGTTGCGGAGCTCACGCGGAATCGTCCTTAAAGGCGATCAGCGCAGTCGGAAAGCACGCTTTAGGCGCTATGGGCGATATTGCGTGACATGTTTTCGCCGCAATTTGGGCGGGGGTAAAACCGCGTATTTAGCGCAGCTCTCAGAAAATCACCCCGCATATAGACAATTCACTCCCTTCACCTTCCAATTATGGCGGCGATACGGGGAAAACCGTTGAAATTTGGGCAAAAATTGGGCAAATTAATCTTTGTTACGGGACGCTGCACGGCTCGGGACAGAGACTGCCACCTGAAAACCGAACAGCGCACGTTGGAACGCCCGGTGCTCAATACGTTCATTCGGCGCCTCGGGGAGGGTGATGTATGCGTAGTAAGCTAAGCGTTGTTGCAGCTTTGGCCGCCATGTCGACAAGGATCGGCCTGCCGGACTCGGCCTTGGCCCAGGAAGCCATCGAATTGCGGGACAGATGCGAGACCTATCTCGAAATCGACGATCGCGGAATTCTCTTGAACGAGCTTGAAAACCTGCTGGAGCTCGATCCGGACGATCCCTGCATTCCCTTCCTGGTCGATCTTTTGGGTGGGAGTCCGCTGGCCCAGGCCACCTCGCCTTATTGACCTCGGGCGCACGGAACGCGCTGCGGTTCCATGTCCGGCGATATTGCGCCGGACATCTTCACGTCTTCTCAATCTTTGAGCGGTAGTCCTGATGGCAGTCGTGCGTGGCTCTGCAGTGCGGCGCGGGGCTTACGCGGTCCGGCAGGGCCGGAGGTATTGCGCGGCATAGGAATAATCCATGCGCTTCAGACGGGAGGAAAGGCCGCCCTGCTGGGAAATCCACTGACGCACCCAGGCGGGGTAGCGTTTCACGAGGTAGTCCGTGCCCCATTTGTTCATGTCGCTGCGGGCGCCGAAAGCACGGTGGAAATGAAAGGAGGCGCCGGGGGCGATGCAGGTCTGAGAGGGGCTCAGCGACAGGAACAGCGTGCAGGCCGAGGCGCAGGGGCCGTTGAAGGCGACAAGCGTCTGCTGGTTGCGCGCCCGGGCGACCCGCTGCGCGTATTCAACGACGCTGCCGCCGTTGTCGCGGCCGATCAGCAGCACCTGCCCGTTCGAGCCGGTGTTGGCAGCGGTCGTGGTGGCCGCCAGGCAAGTCAATGCAATTGCCGCAGCAATACCTTTTAGGGATAGCATGCTCGTACCTCGTTCCCGGCGACTCTGACGTTCGCCTTCCGCTTTCTTCAGCTGCCGAGACCGACCTCGGGGAGAACCCCTCTGGGCGATGGCGACACCTGTTGGGTGACGAACATGATGCGTCAGGGGACGAAATCAATACGGCATTCACGGGACCGGAGCGGGGCAAGCCCGGGGCGTCGGAGCCCGCCAAACGCGGGTCACGAGGGGTCTCACCGGGATTTCAGGGGCTTACAGAAGGCCCTCAACATGTTGTGGTTGTGGTGCCAAATCTAACCACATGGGGCGAGAGAATCGCCATCCTGACGTCAGGAGGCGGATTTTCACAACATGTTGTCCAACTGCCACGTTTTCCGCGCTGCAGCGTCCGCCGACGGTAGCGGAGACCCGCTCAGCCCGCCGGCGCGGCACGCACCGTCGAATCGACCGATACCCAGCGGCAGGGCAGCTTGAACAGGGCCTCGAGCTCGCCTTCGGTGGGCATGCGCCGCCGCCTTGGGTCGAACATCGCCTCGGAGCGCCCGGCGGCAGGGCAGAGCACCTCGAGCCCCTGGGCGGTGATCTCCGGGATGCCCTCGATCGGGATGCGCGCGAGGTAGGGATCGCAAAGCACCACGGTCTTCGCCCTGGCCTCCTGAAAGGCGCTGATCTGCTCGATCCGGCCCGCGTCGAGCAGCTCGCTGATCTGCGGGCGGAAGGTCAGGTCGGTGTCGTTCTCGTAGTCGGGCCAGTGGAAGATGCCGATCCGCCCGGCGCGGCGGCTCTCGGCCTCCACATGGGCGGCGATCCAGTCGATCCCCACCGCCTTGTTGGAGAAATCGGCGATGAAGAGGCACCTGAGCCGCGCCGGCCTGTTGTCACGCGGAAGGATAGGCCGGGGCGCCGGATAGGCGCGGCTGTCCTCGGCCTGCCAGGGCAGGGTGAGCTCCTCCGAGGGCAGCGCGGTTTGCCAGCGCCGATAGGTGCGGAAGTAATCCTTGCGCAGCCCGTGGAAGACCGTCTTCACATGCGTGACGCTTTGCTGGGTCAGCGAGTCCGGCCGCACCATGCTGAGGGCCAGCGGCAGGTCCCGGTCGGTCTCGGCCACGGCCCGCGCGCCGTAGCGCGTCTTGAAGCGCCAGATGAACTCATTGTCGCCGCCGGCGCGCACGTTGTCCCAGGGGCCGATCTCGGAGAGGACGGCCTTGGGGATCAGGAAGGAGGATTGGTTCAGGCTGATCAGCATCTCCTCCGGGCGCCAGTAGCCGACCGCGAAGAGGTCGTCGTAGACCCGCAGCCAGCGCGAGATGACGCCCACTGCCCCCTCGGCCTCGCGTAGGCGCTTGAGCTGCCATTCGATCTTCTGCGGATGCGACCAGTCGTCGGCGTCATGGACGGTCACGTAGTCCCCGCTGGCCTGCGCCATGCCGGCGTTCCGGGCCAGATAGGCGCCGCCGTTCCCGGGCATCCGGATCAGCGAGACCCGCGGGTCCTCGGCGGCGATGCGGGTCACGATCTCGCAGCTCTCGTCGCTGCTGCAATCGTCGACCACGATTATTTCCAGGTTGCTCCAGGTCTGCTCGCGCATGCTGCGGATGGCGTTGCCGATGGTCGCCGCGCCGTTGAACATCGGCATGACGACCGAGACCTTGGCTTGTTGTAGCTGGCTCTCCGGCGGGCCGTCGAGGATCGTCCCGCGGATGTTGCTCAGGCTCAGCGGCTGCTCGGCGTCGCGCTTCTCGATGCCGACCGCGCCTTTGGTCAGGAACACCCGGTTGATCCAGGCCAGCTGCTCCGCCTCGCCCTCGGCGGGCGCATCGGGCCCCGGGCCGCCATAGGTATTGGCGATCTGGAACAAGAGGTTGGGATCGTCGGGATTGCGGGCCAGCATCTGCAGCGCCAGCTCCCGCGCCGCCTCGGGCTGGCCGAGCTGGATGAGGCAGTTCGCCTCGGCCAGCACCAGCCCGCGCGAGCCCATCTTGCCCAGGGCACGCGCCTCGCGGATGAATTCGAGCGAGGTCTTGTAATCGCCAAGATAGCTGGTCCAGCGGCCGAGCCCCCAGGCCGCCAGCGCGCGCTGGCTGGCGGGCGCCTTCGGCGCGCGGAGCGCCAGTTCCAGCGCGTCCCGGGCCGGGCCGGAATACCCCCGCCAGAGCCGCCGCTCGAGCACCGCGGGCGCAGGTTTGGCCAGCGGCCCCTCGACAAGCGCGTTGCGCGCGGCGCGCTCGGCCTCGGCGATCACCTTGGTGAGCGCGCTCGGCGCCTCCTGCGCGCCGCGTGCATGCAGGCTCGCCGAGAGCATCCAGAAAGGCATGATCCCGTCGTGCGGATGGAAAATGGGCTTGCGCGCAAAACCCAGCGCCCGCTCGCTCCAGGCCTCGGGGGTGAACCGCGCCTGGGCGGCGTAGACCAGCGGCAGGATCCGGTCCTTGTCGAAGGCCGAGAGCTGCTTGTGCCCCCATTTCGGCTTCAGGTGTTCCGCCAGCAGCCAGCCGAAGGCATGGGCCAGCCCGCGCCCGTCCCGCGAGGTGAACTCCCAAAGCCGGTCGCCGCATTGCTTGGCCAGCGTCGCCAGATGCGTCCAGCACTGCAGGTTGAAATAGCAGTAGTGCCGGGTCTGGGTGCGCTGCAGCTCGTGCTTCTGGACGCCGTTGCCGTCGAACTGCCCGGCGATCCGCTCGCGGCTCCGGCGGAAGGTCTCGCAAAGCCTGGGGATGTCGCTGAGATAGGCCGCGATGGCGCCGACCTGCAGGTCGTAACAGGTGCCGTGGTTGTTGCGCGCCCGCGCCTCCTGCACGCCCTGGGGGCTTTCGAGAAGCCAGGTGAGATATTCCTCCAGCCAGAGGGTCAGCGCGGCCTTGTCCGCCTCCGGCCAGGCGCCGGCCCGTTCCAGCAGGCGGACGGCATCGAGCAGGAAGTAGAGGTCCTTCATCTCGATCAGCCCGCTCGCCGAGCGCGCCTCGCGCTGGGCCGCCGGGTTGACCTGGGCGAACTCCAGGTGCGGGGCCATGCGGGTCTCGGGGTCGATGAACCAGCACCTGAGAAGCCGGGCGGCGTGGTCGAAATAGGCGGTCTTGCCGCTCACCGTCCCGGCCAGCGCCAGCACGGTGGTGTCGTCGAAGAGCCGCTGCAGCCGCGTCCGGTCGTATTGGTCGCTCAGGGGCTCGTAGAGCACGGTGCCCGGCGCGCGCAGCCCGTCGCGGTAGGTGCCCGAGCGTCCGTCGGGGGCGTTGGGATCGGGCCACCAATAGGGCGCGGGGTGGTAATAGTCGTGCTTGTCGCCGCTGGGCGGGGTCAGCGTCTTGTCCGTGACCGAATAGGGCCCGCGCTGCAGCGCCAGCTCGGCCTCCTGCAAGAGCCGGTCGCGGATCAGCCCTTTCGAGGAGTCCTGCGGGGCCGCGCGCAGGGCAAGCAGCGTGTCTTCGTCGTAAGCGGTGAGGCGGGCGGCATCGAAGCCGCGGGCCAGCGCCTTGCGGTCGAGCTCGTCGAGGATGGCGACGATGGCCTCGGCCCGGGCGGCGCCGCGCCCGACCAGCGCCTCGGTCGACTGTTCGTCCAGATGCGCGCTCCCCGAGGAGAGCCGCGCCACCCAGCCCGCCTGACCGAAATCGCCGGCCTCCCGGGCGCGCGCCGGGCGCGGCAGGTCCCAGACGTCGTCCTGCCAGCTGTCCCAGGCACCGCGGACGCCCAGCCGCCAGAGCAGCTCGACCTTGGGGCGGCGCCCGTAGTGATAGCTTTCCTCGAATTCCTCCGAGGCGTCGCGGCGGAACAGGATCTGCGGCTCCTCGCCGGTCTCGGGGCGGTGGCCGCGCTTCAGAAGGTCGGCGTTGTCCAGCGTCCGCGCCATCGGCACGACGTGGTATTTCATGTAGGGCGCCTGCCGGACGTCGCGCAGGATCTGCGACCAGGCCGCCCGCGAGAGATAGCAGTTGCCGTCCCAGGGCAGCACCCATTTCGCCCGCGTCCGGCCATCGCGCAGCGCCGCGTTGCGCGCGCCGTTGTTGTTCATCAGGTATCGGTTCTTGTGCCGCCGCGCATGGGCCTCGGCGCGCATCTGGTCGGCCTTCTGCATGTCACCGTAGCTGCCGTTCAGGAAGAAGGTCAGCTGCGGGAAACTGTCGAGGTCCCAGTCGACCTGGGCGTAGTCCTCGAGGTCGAAGGGGATGTGCAGGTAAGGCTGCTTCTGCGCCTCCAGAAGCGCGAGGATCGCCGCCTCCTGGTCGGGGTCGGCGATCCGGTTGACCACCCAGCGCTTCTCGCAGCGGGTCAGCCGGGGTTCGTGCTCGAGGATGAACTCCAGGTTCGCCAGCGTCTGCCCGGCCTCGTGCCGGGGCGGCAGGTCGTTGCCGAGGATCCGGTAGAGGACGAAGGTGTCCGCCTCCTGGTCGAGCCCGGTGTCGAGGTATTCCGCCTTCAGCGCCGCGATGTCGGCGACCGCGGGCTCGGAGATCACCTCGGTCGGGCGGCGGGGATTGAACCGCGTGCCCGGATCGAGGTTCGCGCCCCGGAACAGGTCGTAATCCGCGAGCCGCGACCGCAGGAGACCGGGCTTGCCGAAATCGAGCATGTAGGGCGGTGCCCACTTGGCCCAGATGGTGCGGAAGCGCGCGGTCAGGCGGTCGCCCGAGGGGGCCGCGAAATAGACGCTGCGCGGGAAGAACTCGACGATGCCCTCGGGGTCGAGGCGCGCCATCTGGTCGGCGTCATCGGTCAGGAAAAGCGGCAGGATCGGCTTGGCCCCGCGCTGCATCCGGTCGATCTGCTTCAGCGCGGCGCAGAGCCCGGCGGCGTCGAGCCCGAAAAGCGCCACGGCGACCAGCGGCGGGGTGCCGCCCTGCGCCGGGGCCCGCGGCGCGAGCGGCCGGGCCTGCAACGCCTTCGCTGGCGGGCCCTCGAGGCACCAGCCGGCCTCCTCGGCCCAGCTCGGATCGGGCAGCGCGGAGGTCTCGACGCGCGGGGTTCTCTCGGTCTGCCAGGCGACGGTGATCGCGCGCGGCTCGCCCGGCGCTGCCGCTGCGACGGGCCCCGCGGCCCGCGCGGCTCCCTGGGCGGGACAGGGCACACCCGCGTCCATCTGATCCTCGTCCTCATGCGGCGGTTCTGGGGCGTCGATCTTGTTCATATCATCCGGACCACGCTTTGAATTGCCTCGGCCGCGTCCCCGGCTCCGTTGCCCTGGTACAGATCAAGGCACTGGTGACGCACGAAATCCTGCGCCGCCTTCTGCAGAAGCGCTTCGCAGACGGCGGGCAGGTGAAAAAGCTCCTCTTCCGGCAGGTCGAAGCCGGCGTTGTGGTCCTGGGCGAACTCCGCCCGCACCCCCTGGGCATCGAGCGAGGGGTGGCGGTTGGCGACGAAGATCGTCGGCAACCCGCTGGCGATGATCTCGTGGAAGGTGTTGTAGCCCGCCGCCGAGATCGAGAAGTCGAAGGCGTTGAAGTAGTGGCTGAGCGGGTATCCCTGCAGGTGCCGCGCGGTCTGCCCGGCCGAGAGCGCCAGCGCGCCGCTCTGGGCATCGGCCAGCACCACCTGCAGATCCGGGAAGCGCTTGAGGTGGTCGAGGATGTCCGAGGTCAGCCCCAGGACATCGCGGTTGCCGCTGGCCCCGAGCTGCACCAGCGCCAGGGCCTTGTCGCCTGGCAGCCCCAGCGCCTGGCGCGCGGCCTGGCGGGGCAGGAAGTCCTTCTGGTCGAGCAGCGTGACCGGCGCGACCTGCCGGGTCTCGTGGCGGCGCGTCGCCGTCGGCCCGTCGTCCCAGGCGCCCGCCACCTCGCCGGGCTCGATGATCAGGTCCATGAAGCGCGCATTGTCGAGATCCCGCGAGGGCGATTGCAGCATCCCGCGCCGCACCCAGACAAGCCGGCAGCTCCCGCGCGAGAGGACCGCCTTCACCAGGCCCGGGCTCGGGTTGTTGCCGTCATAGACCACGGCATCGGGCGCGTAGCGGTCGATCAAGCGCGCCAGCTCGACCCGCAGCCAGGCGTCCCAGGCCGCCCGGTCCGACCGGATCTTGGCCTGCGCCGGCAGGTATTCGGCGAGGTATCCGAAAGATGTGATGATCGGCACCGAGGGCGCCAGGGTCGCGAAGATCGGCTCGGCGGCCGTATCGAGGCGCCGCGCGATGGCCAGCGAGCGGGTGACATGCCCGAGCCCCGCCCCGTCCGCGGGCACGAAGAGGATGCGCTTGCCGGGCCGCTTACGCAGCCGCACCCGCCGCCTGGGGCCGCTCTCCAGGAGCGCCAGCACCCGCGCGCGGTGCGCCTCCTCCGAGAAGGAGTAGCGGCTGTGCGTCAGCGCCTCTTCGCGGGCCTGGGCCAGGGCGGTCTCGTCCTCGGCCAACTCGCGGACCCGCTGCCGGGCACTCGCCGCGCTGGCGTAGACCGGGCCCGGGCCGAAGTGCCGTTCGAGATGCTCGGGCAGGACCACGACCTTGCCCGAGGCCATGGCCGTGGCGATGGCGCTTTCGGGCAGCACCGGCACCTGGATGCCCGGGAAATACATGAAGACATCGAGCATCTCGATGAAGCGCGCGACGGAGATATCCGCGGCGTCGAAGCCGGTAAGCCCGGCGCGCGACCGGATCCCCTGCCAGACCTTGGCCGAGGGTTTGCCGAGCACGCGGAAATCCGTGCCATTGCCGATCGGATAGGTCGCCAGGATCTTCTGCGGGCTCGCCGGCCATTGCGCCGCGCCGGGCACGCTCACCCGTCCGAAGACCAGGGGCCCCGGCCGCCGCGTGCCCGGCTGCCGGACCGGCCGCGCCACCGGCCGCCAGTCCTCGGCCAGCATCGGCACCGGAAGATGCATCGCCGCCAGCGAGGCCCGCACCCAGCGGTTGGTGGGCGCCCAGTGCATCTCGCCGAGCTGGAAGCTGAACCACTTGCCGGCGTTCTCGATGGTCGATTTCTGGTCGTGCACCAGCACCACCTTGTCCGCGCGCACCGAGGTCAGATCGGCCACCGGCCAGTTCATCGTCGAGGGCGAATGGGCCACAGCGAGCTTGGCGCGGATGTCCTGGTCCGCCCTGAGCGGCTGGGCCAGCCCCTCGCGGAAGCAGGCCTGCAGGTCGGGCGAGACGAAGCGCTTCGCCGGGTCGGGCTCCACGTGGACGACGCCGACACGGCACCCCATGTCGCAATAGGTTCGGATTTCACTGGACAGCCGCAGCCCCGCGTCGCCCTGCCGCGCCAGGTCGGCAAGCAGCACGATATCCGGGGAACCAACCCTCACTGACCTAGCCGTAGTGAGACATGTCGCATGTCACTACCTCACTGATGAGGGTATATTCAGAATTTGCGATGCGGCAGTCAAGTCTCTGATTAGGCCGGAGTTTCCCTGGGGTTTTTGTGCCGCGGTTCCGGGTTCGGCCTGGGGTTGAGTCGTGGGGATTTTTGTTTAGCGGAGCGGGCGGCGGGGCCGCCCGCGCTTGGTGTCTCGTCCGGGGCCTTTCGGCCCCGGCCTCGGGTGTGCCTCCGGCGGGAGGTATTTTTGGCCCGGTCAAGCCTGGGGGTTTGGTGCGCCGGGGGTGAGGGGGCGGCGGGGATGGCGGGCCGGTTTTTTTGTGGGTTGAGTTTTTTGAGCGGGGCTTGGTGCGTCCTGGGCGGGTGGGCCTTGAGGCGCGCGGTTGCGTGGGCGCGCCGGGGTTTTGCGAGGTTTTGGCTGGCTTCCCAGCCGCTCAGCCGTGCGCACCCTTGGTGAGGGCGAGGAAGACGTCCTCGAGGTCGGGCTGTTCGGTGCGCACGTCGGAGATCCGGATCCCGGCGGCGCGGACGGCGTCGAGGACGTCCTCGGCGTGCATCTCGCGGGCGTGGTAGGTCAGCGCCAGGATGCCGCCCTCGCGGGTCTCGACCTCGCAGCCTTCGAGCTCGGGCAGGCTCGCGGGCGTCTCCTCGGGTTCGATCACCATGGTGCGGGCGTCGAGCTCGCCCAGGAGGTTGCGGGTGGTGTCGCGGGCGACCAGCGCGCCCTGGTTGATGATGGCGATCTCGTCGCACATCTCCTCGGCCTCCTCGAGGTAATGGGTGGTGAGGATGATCGTCATCCCCTCCTCGCGGTTCAGCCTGCGGACGTTCTCCCAGAGCATCTGGCGCAGCTCGATGTCGACGCCGGCGGTGGGCTCGTCGAGCACCAGGATATGCGGGCGGTGCACCAGCGCCTTGCCGAGCAGCAGCCGCCGCCGCATGCCGCCCGAGAGCGTGCGGGCATAGGCCTCGGCCTTGTCGGCGAGCCCCACCATCGAGAGGATCTCGTCGGAGCGGCGCTGGCCCTTGGGGACGCCGTAGAGCCCGGCCTGCACCTCGAGCGCGCCGCGCGGGGTGAAGAAGGGGTCGAGGTTCAGCTCCTGCGGCATCACCCCGATCGAGGCGCGCGACTGCCGCGGGTTCTTGTCCTGGTCGAAGCCCCAGATCTCGACCGTGCCGGCGGTCTTCACCACCAGCCCGGCGAGGATGTTGATCAGCGTCGACTTGCCCGCGCCGTTTGGCCCGAGCAGCCCGAAGACCGAGCCTTCGGGGATGTCGAGATCGACGCCCTTCAGCGCCTCCTTGGCGGGCGCGCCGCCCTGTCCGCCATAGGTCTTCTTCAGTCCCGCGATGCGGATCGCCTTGCCTGCCATGCCTGTCTTGCTCCTCGGTTCGTCATCCGACATAAGGCACCTAGTGCAAAGGCAAAGTGATGGGAACTCGCGCCATGGCTCCGGACGCCCCCGAGACCAAGATCGTCGACCGCTATCGCGTCGCCTGTGACGGCGGCGAAGGCGCGCTGGGCCATCCGCGCGTCTGGCTGCAGATCCCCGAGGACCGCGGCTGGGTCGAATGCGGCTATTGCGACGCGCGCTTCATCCACCGCGACTTCGAAGGCAAGGCCGGGGCGTGAGCCCCGCCCGGGCGAGCGCGGCGCTTCTGGCGCTGGCGGCGCTCGGCACCGTGCTGGCGCGGATCTGGCTGAGCGTGAGCGAGGACGAGAGCCTCGGCGCAGCGCTCTGGTCCCTCTTCCGCTACTTCACCCTCTGGACCAATACCGCCGTCGGTCTTTACGCCGCCTGGGTGGCGCTGACCGGACGCGGATCGGCGCGCCTGGCGGGCGGGCTGCTGCTGTCGATCCTGGCGGTGGGGCTGGTCTATCACCTGCTGCTGGCGCATCTCAGCGACCTCTCGGGCCTCGAGGCGCGGATCGACGACATGCTGCATACCGTCGTGCCGCTGGGCTACCTGGCCTATTGGACCGGGGCCGCGCCCAAGGCGGGGCTGGGGCTGCGCGACCTGGGGCTCTGGCTCGGCTACCCGCTGGTCTATTGCCTCTACGCGATCCTCCGGGCGCAGCTCGACGGGGTCTATCCCTATCCTTTCCTCGACATCTCCGAGGCCGGGCCGGGTGGCGTGGCGCTGAACGTCCTGGGGCTGCTGCTGGCCTTCGGGGCGCTGGCGCTGGCGATCCAGGCGCTGGCCCGCAGGATGGCGCGCGGCGCCTGAGCGCGGCTTTCCATGTGCCGCGCCTCGGGATATGCCGGGGGCGACAGACGATTTGACCCAAGGAGCGCGCGACATGAGCTTCGGCAAAGGCTCTCACCTGCATCTCATCGACGGCTCCGCCTTCATCTTCCGGGCCTTCCACGCGCTGCCGCCGCTGACGCGCAAGTCCGACGGGCTGCCGGTGGGCGCCGTGCAGGGCTTCTGCGACATGCTGCGGCGCTATATCGCCAAGGACCACGGGGCGGGGGCGCCGACCCATATCGCGGTGATCTTCGACAAGGGCAGCCACACCTTTCGCAATGATCTGTACGACCAGTACAAGGCCAACCGCGACGAGATGCCCGAGGACCTGCGCCCGCAGATCCCGCTGACCCGGCGCGCGACCGAGGCCTTCAACATCGCCTGCAAGGAGATCGAGGGATACGAGGCCGACGACATCATCGCCACGCTCTCGGTGCAGGCGCGCGAGAAGGGCGGCCAGGTGACCATCGTCAGCTCCGACAAGGACTTGATGCAGCTCGTCGGCGGCGGGGTCGAGATGTTCGACGCCATGAAGAACCGCGCCATCGACGCCGAGGGCGTGATGGAGAAATTCGGCGTCGCGCCCGAGCGGGTGGTCGACGTGCAGGCCCTGGCCGGCGACAGCGTTGACAACGTGCCGGGCGCGCCGGGCATCGGGATCAAGACCGCGGCGCTTCTGATCAACGAGTTCGGCACGCTGGAAGAGCTTCTCGACCGCGCCGAGGAGATCAAGCAGCCGAAGCGCCGCCAGACGCTGATCGAGAAGCGCGAACAGATCGAACTGTCGAAGAAGCTGGTGCAGCTCGACCGCGAGACGCCGCTCGACTTCGCGCTCGAGGACCTCGAGCTGCGCGACCCGGACCCCGAGACGCTCCTGGGGTTCCTGGCGGAAATGGAGTTCCGCAGCCTGTCGCGCCGGGTGGCCGAGACCCTGGGCGCCGAGGCGCCGGTCATCCCCGAAAGCGCCCCCGAGGCCGCCGCGGGCGAGGCCGAGGCGCCGGAACAGCCGGATTTCGCCGAGGCCGACTACAGCACGATCCGCGACGCCGAGACCCTGCAGGGCTGGATCGACGCGGCGCGGGAACGCGGCTGGATCGCGCTGGATACCGAGACCACGGGGCTCGACGAAATGCGCGCCGAGCTGGTGGGGCTCTCCTTCGCCGTCGAGGCGGGGCGCGCGGCCTATCTGCCGCTTCTGCACCGCGATGCCGCCGAGGGGGATCTCTTCAACTCCGACGCGCTGCTCGACGGGCAGATGGACCGGACCGAGGCGCTGGATCTCCTGAAGCCGCTGCTCGAGGATCCGGCGGTCCTGAAGGTCGGGCAGAACCTGAAATACGACATGAAGATCCTTGCCCGCGTCGGCATCGAGGTGGCGCCGATCGAGGACACGATGCTGCTGTCCTACGCGATGAACGGCGGGCTGCACGGGCACGGGATGGACCAGCTCTCCGAGCGCTATCTCGGGCACCAGCCGATCCCCATCAAGGAGGTGATCGGCACCGGCAAGAGCCAGATCACCTTCGACCGGGTGCCGATCGAGGCGGCGACGAAATATGCCGCCGAGGACGCCGACATCACCCTGCGGCTCTGGCAGGTCTTCAAGCCGCAGCTGCACCGCAAGAAGGTCACCCGCGTCTACGAGACCATGGAGCGGCCGCTGGTGCCGGTCCTGGCCGAGATGGAGCGCGCCGGCATCGCGGTCGACCGGGATGTGCTGTCGCGCATGTCGGGTGCCTTCGCGCAGAAGATGGCCGCGCTGGAGGAAGAGATCCACGAGCTGGCGGGGGAACGCTTCAACGTCGGCTCGCCGAAGCAGCTGGGCGAGATCCTCTTCGACAAGATGGGGCTCGAGGGCGGCAAGAAGGGCAAGACCGGGGCCTATGCCACCGGCGCTGATGTCCTCGAGGACCTGGCGACCGAACATGACCTGCCGGCGCGGGTCCTCGACTGGCGGCAGCTCTCCAAGTTGAAGTCGACCTATACCGACGCCCTGCAGGAGCACATCAACCCCGAGACCGGGCGGGTGCATACCTCCTACGTGATCTCGGGGGCGAACACCGGGCGCCTGGCCTCGACCGATCCGAACCTGCAGAACATCCCCGTGCGCACCGAAGAGGGCCGCCGCATCCGCGAGGCCTTCGTGGCCGACACGGGCAAGGTGCTGGTCTCGCTCGACTACAGCCAGATCGAGCTGCGCATCCTGGCGCATATCGCCGGCATCGACGCGCTGAAGGAGGCGTTCCGCGAAGGGCAGGACATTCACGCCGCCACCGCCTCGGAGATGTTCGGCGTGCCGATGGAGGAGATGACCCCTGAGGTGCGGCGCCAGGCCAAGGCGATCAACTTCGGGGTGATCTACGGCATCTCGGGCTTCGGGCTGGCGCGCAACCTGCGCATCCCGCGCGCCGAGGCGCAGGGCTTCATCGACCGCTATTTCGAGCGCTTCCCGGGCATCAAGGACTACATGTCCGAGACCACCGCCTTCGCGAAAGAGCACAAGCGGGTCGAGACGCTCTTCGGCCGGGTGATCCACACGCCCGAGATCTCCGCCTCGGGGCCGCGCGCGGGCTTTGCGCGCCGGGCGGCGATCAACGCGCCGATCCAGGGCACGGCGGCGGACATCATCCGCCGCGCCATGGTGCGGATGCCGGCGGAAATCGCCGCGATGCCTGCGAAGATGCTCCTGCAGGTGCACGACGAACTGCTCTTCGAGGTCGAGGAAGGCGCGGTCGAGGACCTGATCGCCGCGGCCCGCGGGGTCATGGAGAATGCCGCCGACCCGGTGGTGAAGCTCGATGTGCCGCTGGTGGTGGACGCCGGGCAGGGGCCGAACTGGGCCGAGGCGCACTGAGGGCGCGCCCCTCGGGCGGCCGCCCCGGCGGCGGCGCGCTAAGTCAGGCGCGGCCCCGAGCCCCGGGGCGCGCGCGGATCGCGGGGCGGGGCCTCTCTCAGACCAGGCCCTTGTCGCGGAAGAGATCCGGCAGCGAGGTCTCGGGGCGCGGGCCCATGTGGCCGATCACCTCGCGGGCGGCGGCATGGCCCATCTCGCCCGCGCGGAACATCTCGGCCCCGGTGACCAACCCGTAAAGGAAGCCCGCGGCGAACTGGTCGCCCGCGCCGGTCGCATCGACCGGGGTGATATGCTCGACCGGGACATCGGTCCGCGTGCCGTCGCGCAGGATGGTGCAGCCCTGGCCCGAGCGCGTGCAGACCACCAGCGGGCAGATCGCGGCGACCGCCTCGAGATCGGCCTCGAGGTCGTCTTTCTGGAACAGCGCGCGGATCTCGGCCTCGTTGCCGATCACGTAGTCGAGCTCGTTCTCGATGAAGTCCAGGAAGTCGGCGCGGTGGCGTTCGACGCAGAAGGGATCGGAGATCGCGATGCCCGCCTTGCCGCCGGCCTTGCGGCAGGCGCGGGCCATCTTGGCGAAGGCGTCCTTGCCCTTGTCCTTGTCGAAAAGGTAGCCCTCGAGGAAGACCACCTCGGCCTCGGCGGCGACCGCCTCGTCGACGTCGTCCGGGCCCAGTTCGGCGGAAATCCCGAGGTAGGTGTTCATCGAGCGCTCGCCGTCCGGCGAGACGAAGATCATCGAGCGCGAGGTCGGCAGCTCGCCGCCCGGGGCGGGCGGGTTCACGAAGGCGGTGCCGATCTTCTCCATCTCCTCGGCGTAGAAGCGGCCCAGCCCGTCGTCCTTCACCCGGCCGACGAAGGCGGTGCGCAGCCCGAGGTTGCCCAGGCCCGCCAGCGTGTTGGCGACCGAGCCGCCGGGCGCCTGCACCCGGCCTTCCATCGCGCCATAGAGAAGCTCGGCGCGTTCGCGCTCGATCAGCTGCATGATGCCCTTCTCGATGCCCATGTTGTCGAGGAAACTGTCCTCGGCGCGGGTCAGCACGTCGACGATGGCATTGCCGATGCCGGCAACCTGGTACTTCTTCATTCTGTCTTGTCCTCGAATTGGCAGAGGTCGCGGATCAGGCAGGCCCCGCATTTGGGCTTGCGCGCGACGCAGGTGTATCGGCCGTGCAGGATCAGCCAGTGATGCACGTGCAGCTGGTAGTCGGCGGGCACGTGATCCTCGATGGCGCGTTCGACCGCGGCCACGTCCTTGCCCGGCGCGATGCCGCTGCGGTTGCCGACCCGGAAGATATGGGTGTCCACCGCCTGGGCGGGGTGGCGCCACCACATGTTCAGCACCACGTTGGCGGTCTTGCGCCCGACGCCCGGCAGGCTTTCCAGCGCCGCGCGCGAGTTCGGCACGGTGCCGCCGTAGTCCTCGGCGAGGATGCGGCTGAGCTTGATGACGTTCTTGGCCTTGTTGCGGTAAAGCCCGATGGTCTTGATGTGCTCGATCAGCCCCTCTTCGCCGAGGGCGAGCATCTTCTCGGGCGTGTCGGCGACCTGGAACAGCGCGCGGGTCGCCTTGTTCACGCCGGCGTCGGTGGCCTGGGCCGAAAGCGCCACCGCCACCACCAGGGTATAGGCGTTGACATGCTCGAGCTCGCCCTTGGGTTCGGGCTCCGCGCCGTGGAACCGGGCGAAGATCTCGCGGATCGTGTGGTAGTCGAGCTGCCGTGCCATCGCGCATGTTCATGCCCGCCCCGCCCGGGATACGCAACAATCGGGTCGCGCGGCGGGCCGCCGGCGCGGTAAAAAGGGCCCAGAGAGACGAGGATGTGCCCCATGACCGACCAGAGCCCCATGCCCGGCCAAAGCGCCTATCACTTCGAGGTCATGCGCCGCGCCATTGCGCTGGTCGACGAGATGGGCCCGGCGGCGCGGCTCGACGAGCTGGCGCGCGAGATGTCGATGAGCCCGGCGCATTTCCAGCGGGTCTTCTCGGAATGGGCGGGCGTCAGCCCGAAGCGCTACCAGCAGTATCTGACGCTGGGCCACGCCAAGGCGCTGTTGCGCGAGCGGTTCACCACGCTCGAGACCGCCCATGCGGCGGGGCTCTCGGGCAGCGGGCGGCTGCACGACCTGTTCCTGCGCTGGGAGGCGATGAGCCCCGGCGACTACGCGCGGGGCGGCGCCGGGCTTGCCATCGACTGGGCCGAGGTCGACAGCCCCTTCGGCCCGGCGCTGGTCATGGCGACCGAGCGCGGGATCTGCGGCATCGCCTTCACCGCCGAGACCGGCCCCGAGGTCGCCATGGATGACATGCGCGGCCGCTGGCCCGAGGCGCATTACCGCGAAGCCCCCGAAAGGCTTGGCCCCATGGCAGGCGCGGTCTTCGGCGCGGGCGGCGAGGTGGCGCTACACCTCATCGGGGCGCCCTTCCAGATTAAGGTCTGGGAGGCCTTGATGCAGGTGCCCTCGGGCCATGTGACCACCTATTCCGAGATCGCCGGCGCCATCGGCCACCCCAAGGCGGTGCGCGCGGTGGGCACGGCGGTCGGGCGCAACCCGATCTCGCTGCTCATTCCCTGCCACAGGGCGCTGCGCAAGTCGGGCGGATTGGGCGGCTACCACTGGGGGCTGCCGGTCAAGCGCGCGATCCTCGCCTGGGAGGCGGCGCGTTCCGAAGCCTGAGCCCTTTCGGCGGCAAATCGCCGAGGATAACCGGAATGTTTTTGGATAACACGGAACCCCGCGCATATCGTCCGGCTTGTTCATGCGTAATCCAACGCGATCACGGACGAGGAAATAATGATCCGAGCGAAGTCTTCCCTTCTTCTTGCGAGCGCCGGTCTTGTCGCGCTGACCGCCTGCGCGCCGCTCAACGACCCCAACAACCCCAACCGCCAGGCCCAGACCGGGGCGCTGATCGGCGCGGGCGTGGGCGCGCTGGCCGGTGCCGCCGCCGGCAATGACCCCGAAGAGCGCCGCCGCAACGCCGCCGCCGGGGCCCTGGTCGGTGCCGCGGGCGGCGCCGTCATCGGCAACCGCCTCGACAAGCAGGAGGCCGCGCTGCGCCAGCAGGTCGGCAACGACAACATCGACATCCGCAACACCGGCGAGCGTCTGATCGTGACCCTGCCGCAGGATATCCTGTTTGCCACCGACTCGACCGCGGTCAGCCCCGGGATCCAGGGCGACCTGATCGCCGTGGCGCGGAACCTGCAGCAGTATCCCGACACCAACGTGCAGGTGGTCGGCCATACCGACAACACCGGCGATGCGGCCTACAACCAGGACCTCTCGCAGCGCCGCGCGCAGGCCGTGGCCTCGATCCTGACCTCGAACGGCGTGCCGGGCTTCCGGATCAACACCATCGGCCGGGGCGAGGACCAGCCGGTCGCCTCGAACCTGACGCCCGAGGGCCGCGCGCAGAACCGCCGCGTGGAAATCGTGATCCTGCCGACGGCCTGAGCGCCGCCGCAAAAGGACTGACGCGAATGGGATGCGCCGCGGCTTGCCGCGGCGCATTTTCGTTGTAGCTGGGCCCGGGACGGAAAACCGACGACCGAAAGGCCCTCCGACCCATGTCCGACCTCACGCTCCTGACGATCTCCGGTTCGCTGCGCCGGGCCGCCACCAACCGCAAGCTCGCCGCCGAGGCGGCGCGCCGCTTCGGCCCCGCCGAGGTGCAGGTGGCGGACCTCGATCTGCCGCTCTACGACGGCGACCTCGAGGAGGGGCAGGGCATTCCCGCCAAGGTGCAGGCGCTGGCCGATGCCATCGCCGCGGCGGATGCGGTGGTGATCTCGACCCCGGAATACAACAAGGGCATCTCGGGCGTCCTGAAGAACGCGCTCGACTGGGTGAGCCGCACCGAGGGCAACCCCTGGCGCGACAAGCCGGTGGCTCTGATGTCCTCGGCGGCGGGGCGCGCCGGCGGCGAGCGGTCGCAGAACATGGCGCGGCTCTGCCTCAACCCCTTCCGGCCCCGGCTCCTGCCCGGGCCCGAGGTGATGATCGGCAGCACCTCCAAGGCCTGGGACGACGAAGACCGGCTGGCCGACGAGCGGGCGGGCAAGCTGCTGGACGAGCTGATGGGTGATCTGCGCGCCCTGGCCGAGGCCGGGCGCGGCTGAGGCGCCTTTGCGCCCGGGCGGGCGGTCGGGCCGCATCGCCGGGGCGTTTGGTTGTGAAAAACGGACGGGATGTGCCGGGCCCCACGGCCCGGCGGCCCCTCAGTAACCGGTGCCGGTGATCACCACCCGCACCGTGCGGACCAGGATGCGCAGGTCGGTCCAGAAGGAGAGCGCCCGCAGGTAGGCGCTGTCGAAGGCCGCGCGGTCGACAAAGCTCGATTCGTTGCGCACCGAGGTCTGCCAGAAACCGGTGATGCCCGGGCGCATCGCGTAATAGGCCGAGCCCGGGTAGAGCCGCGCCTGCTCCACCATCATCGGGCGCGGGCCGACCAGCGACATCTCTCCCTTCAGCACGTTCCAGAGCTGCGGCAGCTCGTCGATCGAGCTTTTGCGGATCACCCGGCCAATGGCGGTGATGCGCGGGTCGCGGCGGAGCTTCTGGCTGCGCTCCCATTCGCGCGCGGCCTCGGGGTTCTGGGCGAGATAGGCGCTCAGATGGGTCTCGGCGTCGGGCACCATGCTGCGCAGCTTCAGCATCCAGAACACCCGGCCCTCGCGGCCGAGGCGCTTCTGGTAATAAAGCGGCGAATGGCCGTCGCGGGCGATCAGCAGCATCAACGGCAGCACGATCAGCAGCGCCGGCAGCGCCGCGACCAGCACCAACGCGATGTCGAGGCCGCGCTTGAGCAGGTGCCGGTAGAGCCCGCCATGTCGCGCCGCGCGGCGCGGGGTCAGCCGGTCGCCCTCGAAGTCGGAAATCGGAAACTGGTTACGCAGGTGAATCGTCACTGGAAAAAATCCCCGTACTTGCCTCGTGGCGAGGAAGAGCGCAGGCGGGACGGTTACGGCGCGTCCCGCGTCGATTGCGATCTCCATCGCGTGTCAGGTGAAGCACCGGCCCCCCAGGTGCGGATCGTCAAAGCGGCGACAATGTGGCGACCGCCTGTCCAAAGGTTAAAAGATTGGGGCGAAAATTAGTCAATAATGTCAGAACTGAGGCGGCGGCCCTCGGGTGCCCTTGGGGCAGGTCGACGCGCATCTTCAGGATGTGCGTTTGCGGGGCGAGACACGTCTTGAATGTGAGATGTGACGTCGTGCGACGCGCGGTCCGATCCGTCACGCAGCCCCGATCCGGGGCTCATTGTTTCCGAATTGATCTGAATAACGGGTGTTCTTCCCAAAAACCCGCCCCGATTGTTCTCGTATGCGGGGCAATCGCCCTGCGGCGGGCGAACGCGCAGCCCCGCCGCCCAACTCTGCGCCCCGCGCCGCGGGGCAAGCGCTGCCCCGGTATGCCAGTTGCCGAAACATTCACGAAAATATTTTCTCGTCCCGTGGAAGGATTTGCCCACTCTGCGCCGCGCGGCACCAATCCTCGCCTATCGGAGGCATTGTTCGCGTAGGCCCTGCCACAATTGATTTGATTCGCCGCGCGCCCGCCGAGGGCTTACATGGCGAGGAGTTGCGCCGGCCCCTTTGCGGCTCTATCTCCCGCCCGACGCGACGATATCGGAGGGTGCATGGCCATTCATCTCTACCAGGGCGATCTGCCCGACGGGCTCGACCTCGGCCGCGAGGTCGCCATCGACTGCGAGACCATGGGGCTCAACCCGCATCGCGACCGGCTCTGCGTGGTGCAGCTTTCGGGCGGCGACGGCGACGCGCACCTCGTGCAGGTCGCCAAGGGCCAGACCCGCGCGCCCAACCTCGAGCGGCTGCTGACCGACCCCGAGGTGCTGAAGCTCTTCCACTTCGGCCGCTTCGACATCGCCGCCATGCAGCATACCTTCGGGGCGCTCGCCGCGCCGGTCTATTGCACCAAGATCGCCTCGCGGCTGGTGCGCACCTATACCGACCGGCACGGGCTCAAGGCGCTCCTGCAGGAGCTTCTGGGCATCGACATCTCCAAGCAGCAGCAAAGCTCGGACTGGGGCTCGGAGAGCCTGAGCGCGGCGCAGCAGGAATACGCCGCCTCGGATGTCCTCTACCTGCACAAGCTGCGCGACAAGCTGAACGAGATGCTCGAACGCGAGGGCCGGAGCGAGATCGCCCAGGCCTGCTTCGACTTCCTGCCGATGCGCGCGCGGCTCGATCTCGAGGGCTGGCCCGAGACCGACATCTTCGCGCATTCCTGACGGCCATGGCGCGCGGGCAGGGCACCTATTCGCAGGTCGTGGCGGGGCTGAAGGTCCTTCTGCCGCTGATCGCGCTCGGGCTGCTGTCGACGCTCTTCCTGTTCTCCCGCGACACCGATCCGACCCGGAACCTGCCGGTCTCCACGGCTGAAAGCCTGAAGGACCGCGAGTCGCAATCGGCCAGCGGCGCGGTCTATACCGGCGTCGCCGAAAACGGCGCCGAGGTGACCATGCGCGCCGCCGCCGCCCGGCCCGACCCGGCGGGGCCGAACGGCATCCTGGCCGATATGTTCGACGCCACGCTGGCCTTTCCCGACGGCAGCCGGATCGACCTCTCGGCGCCCTCGGCCAGCATGGACAACGGCGCGGGCGCGGCGAAATTGACCGGCGGCGTGGTCATCGACAGCTCGGCGGGCTACGTCATGCGCACCGACAGCCTGACCTCGGCGATGAACCGGGTGGAGATCGAAAGCGGCGGCCGGGTCGAGGCCGACGGCCCCGCCGGCCGGCTCACCGCGGGGCGGATGCGGATCACCCCGGCCGAGAGCCCGGAGGCCGAAGAGGGTGATGTGCAACTGCTTTTCACCGACGGCGTTCGGATGGTATACGAGCCGCAACAACAGGAATGAGTGCGACCCGATGGTGATGTTCCGAGCCCTGGCCCTCCTGGCCTGCATCCTGCCGCTGCCGGCCCTCGGGCAGGGCGCCGAGGTGGCCTTCGGGACCATGCGGCAGGACAGCTCCCTGCCCGTAGAGGTCAGCGCCGACCAGCTTTCCGTCGACCAGTCGAGCGGCACCGCCGTCTACACCGGCAACGTGGTGATCGGGCAGGGCGACATGCGGCTGGCCGCGCCGCGCGTCCTGGTGGTCTACACCGAGGGCGCCAGCCAGATCGAACGGCTCGAGGCGACCGGCGGGGTGACCCTGGTCTCCGGCGAGGAGGCCGCCGAGGCCGAGCGCGCCGATTACAACGTCGCCCAGGGCACCGTGGTCATGGTCGGCAACGTGCTTCTGACCCAGGGCGAGAACGCGCTGACCTCCGAACGCATGGTGGTCAATCTCGACGACGGCACCGCCCAGATGGACGGCCGCGTGCGCACCGTCTTCCAGCCCGAAGAGGACACCACCGGCGAAGGTGGCGGCCAGGCGGGGGCGCAATAGCATGGCGCGACCCGAGCTGAGCGTCGCGGAGGGGCAGGCGGGCCTCTCGGTCGCGCATCTGCGCAAGAGCTACAAGAAGCGCGTGGTGATCCGCGACGTCTCCATGTCGCTGAACCGCGGCGAGGTGGTGGCGCTTCTCGGGCCGAACGGCTCGGGCAAGACCACGACCTTCTACGCCATCGCCGGGCTGGTGAACCCCGAGGGCGGGCAGGTCACCATCGACGGCCAGGACGCCACCTACCTGCCGATGTATCGCCGCGCGCGGATGGGTATCGGCTACCTGCCGCAGGAAATGTCGATCTTCCGGGGCATGTCGGTCGAGGACAACATCCTGGCCATCCTGGAAATCTCGCTCAAGGATCACTCGCGGCGGCGCGAGCGGCTCGAGGATCTTCTGGCCGAGTTCTCCATCGAACACCTGCGCCGCGCCCCGGCGCTGGCGCTTTCGGGCGGTGAGCGGCGCCGGGTCGAGATCGCCCGCTGCCTGGCCGCCGATCCGAAGTATCTGCTGCTCGACGAGCCCTTCGCGGGCGTCGATCCGATCAGCGTCGGCGACATCCGGCACCTGGTCGCGGACCTCAAGACCCGCGGCATCGGGGTGCTGATCACCGATCACAACGTGCGCGAAACCCTCGAGATCGTGGACCGCGCCTATATCCTGCACGACGGCCAGGTGCTGATGTCCGGCTCGCCCGACGAGGTGGTCCGCAACGAGAACGTCCGCAGGGTCTATCTGGGCGATTCCTTCCGCATCGGCTGAGCCCAGCGCGGCCCGTCCGTCAAGCTCCGGTTTCATTTGACAGAGCGGCCGAAGAAAGCCTCAAATGGGGCCATGACGCCGTGCACCTTCGCCACAACAGACCGAAGGGCCCCTGTAACAGGGACGGTCGACCACAAGCTGTCGGCACCGCGTCAACGTCCGGCCCGTCCGTCACCCGCGACCTAGCCCCCGGCGCCCTGCCGAGGGGGGACCGAGCCAATAACCAGAAGGACACGACTCCATGCGCTACCAGATTTCCGGAAAACAGATCGACATCGGTGCCGCCCTGCAAAGCCACGTTCAGACCGAGCTTGGCGTGACGGTGGAAAAATATGCCGGTCGGCCGACGGATGCTCAGGTGGTGTTTTCGAAGGCGGCGCACGAGTACATCTGCGAGGCGACCGTGCACCTTTCGACCGGGCTGACCTGCACGGCCAAGGGCCGCGCCACCGAGATCTACGCCTCCTTCGACGCCGCGACCGAGAAGATGGACAAGCAGTTGCGCCGCTACAAGCGCCGGCTGAAGGACCACCACAAGGAACGCACGAGCCCGGTTGAACTCATCGGGGCGTCCTCGTATATCCTCGCCGGCAACGAAGACACGGCAGAGGAGAGCGCGGAGCCCGACTCGCTCCAACCGATCATCGTCGCCGAGATGGAGACCAAGATCCCGTCGCTCTCGGTCGGAGAGGCGGTCATGCAGATGGAACTGGCCGGGGCGCCCGTGCTGGTGTTCCGGAACGACAAAAAAGATGGTGTTAACGTTGTGTATCGCCGGGATGACGGAAACATCGGCTGGATCGATCCGTAAGGCGACAGAACCAGGTTCACTCCCAGGGCGGCAGGCCGCCTGAGCAGAAAAGTCAGACAGATGAAATTCGTTGATCTCCTCGTGCCGCAGGCGGTGAAGGTTATGGGTGCTTCGTCCAGCAAGAAGCGCGTCATGCACGACCTCGCCGATGTTGTCGAAAGCGCCTATGGCATCGCCGCGCCGCAGGTGGTCGAGGCGCTGATGGAGCGCGAAAGCCTGGGCTGCACGGGCGTCGGCCATGGCGTCGCGCTGCCGCACGCCCGGCTTCCGGGCATCCACGAGGTCAAGGGTGTCTTCCTGCTGCTCGAGAAACCGGTGGATTTCGACGCGGTCGACCGCCAGCCGGTCGACGTGGTCTTCGGGCTCTTCGCGCCCGAGGATGCGGGCGTCGAACACCTCAAGGCGCTGGCGCTGGTCAGCCGCACGCTGCGCGACGCGGCCTTCTGCGGCAAGCTGCGCGCCAATCCCGACGCCGGCAAGCTCTACACCATCCTGACCGAGGCGCAGTCGGTGCAGGCCGCCTGAAAGCCCGCGCCTTAGAGACAGATCGCCCCGGCCGCGCGAGACGCGGGCCGGGGCGATGCTTTTCTGGGGGGTGGTTTTGGGGATCGTGGCGCCGCTCTAGCGGCGGTGTCCGTGTGGGACGTGACGCGGCGTTTGAACGCTGTCGTGCTCGCGAAGGCGCTGCTTTTGAGCGGATTGCTCCGCAGGCAGTGGTGATGCTTCTGATGCGTCGCAGCGCAGGCGGCGAGGATACGCTTCTAGTCAGCGCCACTCCGCACGCGCCTCACCCCCAGTCGGAAAACCCGAACATCGTGTAGTCGCGGGCATAGGCCTCCTGGGCCAGGGCCTCGAGCGTGTCGTCATAGACCTGCGCCAGCCCGAAGGGTGCCTGGGTGGGCCGCGGCTCGGGGTCGGGCGCGGCCTGGCAGCCGACCTGCAGCGCCAGGGCGGGCAGATAGGCGGCCATCTCCTCTTCGCGGATCACCATGTCGGGAAAGGTGAACTCGGCCATGCCCAGGAGCGTCTGCGATTGGCTCGCCCAATGGCCGTCGGTGCGGATCGGCGTCTGCCCGGCGAGGTTCGCCTTGCAGAAGCGCAGGAAGCCGGTGAATGCCTCGCGGTGATCCTCGAGGCTGTAGTCGGCGGGATCCTCCTTCAGCGGCAGCCCGTAGGTCTTGACCAGATGGGCGCGGATCTTGCCGAAACTGCCCGGGCCCGTTGCCAGGATCTTGGTGCAGAAGGCGTCATGGGCGCGGGCCAGCGGGTGGCGGATCACCGTGAAGCTGCGGTGCCCGGGGCGCGCGCGCTTCCAGTGCCGGAGCGTGTTCTGGCTGAACTTGGTGACCAGCGCGTCTTCCTCGACACCGTCGAGCGCGGCGAGCCAGGCCGTGACCGCCGCCTCGGGCCCCGAGCGGATCGGCATGTAGAGCAGGTGAGCGCGCGCCGCGGCGACATAGCTCGGCACCAGCGGGCCGCGCCGGGGCTCGAAATTCGGCGTCCGCGCGAGGTTGAACCCGTCGAGCCGCACCAGCGCCTGCTCCATCTCGGCGTAGTTCTCGACCTTCTCGGAGAGCGGCTTGGGGTTCTGCACCTTGAGCGAGCGGTCCAGCGCCTCGAGCCGCTCGGGCACCCCGAGCCAGGCCGCGAGGCCGTTCATCACCTCGAGGTCCTGCAGGTCCTCGTAGGCGATGTAGAAGGCGGTCTGCCCCGAGCGCTGCAGCGCGTTCAGAAGCCGCACCTGGAAGCCCTGCTGGGCGGCGAGATGCGCCTCGAACTCGCGCGGGTCGAAGCGGGCCTTCTCCTCGCGGCGGCGGCGGACGTTGGTCAGCTTCCACTGGCCCGTCTGCTGGGCGATCTTCCAGCTCACGTAGGAGTCGACCGGGTTGCGGGTCAGCACGATCTTGGCGCAGCGCGGGTCCTCCAAAAGCGGCGCCAGCACGCGGGGGTCGTGGTCGTGGAAGTAGCGGAAGCCGCCCAGCCCCTGGGTCGCTTTGCGGATCTGCGCGAGCAGGCGCTCGGGCTTGGCGTCGCGCTCGGCGCGGGTGATGCCGAGGATGTCCTCGGAGTTCGGATAGCCGATGAAATGCGGGTTGAAGGCCTCGCCGTGGCAGGTGACCGAGGGCAGGGCGTTCAGGTTGGTCTCGAGGAAATTCGACCCGGTGCGCATCTCGGCGAAGACGACGAAATAGTCGAAGGCGGCGGGCATCGCGGGGCTACTTCCTGACCAGGTAGGGCTTGCGCGCCGGCCGCTGGCCGTGGCGCGGGGCGGGATCGACGGGGAAATCCCCCATCAGGTAGGGGTGCATCCCCTGGTTCTTGAGGTTCTGCAGGAACTGCCCGAAGCCGCTCAGATCGGCGAGCCGGGGCGCCTCGGCCAGCCGCCGGGTGGCGCGCTGGCCGATCTCGTCGATGATGATCTGCAGGGGCTCCATCGGGGCCTCGATGAACTCGGCCATGGTCCAGATGCGGATCCGCGCCTTGGCGTCGGGCGAGCGCAGCTCATCCAGCATCCTGGCCTCGATCTTCTGCAGCGCCGCCGCCTCGGTCCGCAGGTCCGCGAAATCCCGGTTCGACTGGAAGAGCGGCACCGCCCAGGCGCCCGAGATCACCGAGATCTGGGCATTGGGGTCCTGGGCGAAATGCCAGTTGATCTTGGGGTTGTCATGCGGGCCGTATTGAAAGCACTGCCGCTCGCCGCGGGTGTTCCAGACCAGGTTGGTGAGGAAGGCGCGCGGGTTGTAGTCGCGCAGCGCCGCGCTGTCGGGCAGCGCGCCGTTCAGGATGCGCTGGCCGTTGACGAATTCGGCCCGCTCGGGGGCGTAGAGATGGCCGTGCACCTGCGCGCCCGTCGCCCGCGCGAGCCAGGGCTCGAAGTCCTGGAACAGCTCGGTGAAGCCCTGGAAGACCGAGTATTTCCCCGCCGTGCGGCCGTTCTCCCAGCCGTGGTTGGGAAAGCGCGACTGCATGTAGAGGCCGGCCCGCCCGCGGGTCCGCCGCTCCACCGCCTTGGCGAAGATGCGGTCGATCTTGCCGGGGTTGGGTTCGGTGGCGCTGGCCCCGCGCGCGCCTTCGCCCAGGAAGACCTGGTAGAGCCGTTCCGCATGCGGCCAGATCTTCCGGGCGACAAAACAATCCGAGCGCCGCAGGAGCTGCAGGTGATCGTCGTAGAAGATGTGTGGCTTGCCCTGGAAATCGAACTTCGACAGCGTCAGCGAGCGGCTTTCGATATTGGTCGAATAGAGCCGCGCAAGGGTCTGGAAGTAGCTCTCGTCGGGGATCCAGACCGAGCGGAAGTAGCGGTCATGCGCGGCGCGGCGCGGGTCCTGCAGGATCGCCGAGAGCGTCTGCCGGGTCAGGCACCACCACTGGCTGCCCATGTGCGGGGTGAGGCCCTCGGGGATGCGGCGGCGGTAGCCCACCGCGCGCTGCAGCTCGACGAAGCGGTCGAAGAGATACCGCTGCCGCCGCCAGGAAAACGGGAAATGCATGGTGAAGCGCTCTTCGTCCAGGCCGCCGACGGTCCAGGGCACATCGGCGGTGGTGGCGCTTTCGATGAAATCGGTGCGCGGGCGCTCCTCGAGATAGGCGATCAGCTCCTCGACCGGACGCAGCGGCAGGCAGGAGCCCGAGGCCAGGTAGACATGGCGCACCTCGGGATGCGCCGAGAGCATCAGCTCGCTCGCGTCCTGGCTGGCGCGGACCAGCGCCCAGCTGCCCCAGTTGCAGGTGTGCCGGCGCGAGAAGCGGATCAGCCCGTCGTCGGCCAGCGCCTCGCGGAAAGCCGCGAAGGCGCGCTGCGGCACCTTGCGGTCGACGTGGATGACCACCGGGCAACCCGCCCGCGTCCAGTGCCGCGCCACCTGTTCGGCGCGCCCCAGCGCGGTGTGCACCAGCATGACGATGCCGACGCTCATGCCCAGTTGCCCTTGGACATGAGGCCCAGGATCTCGAGCTGGCGCCAGTTGATGTATTTCTCGCTCCACTTGCACCAGAGGTCGGGGTTGTCCTTCAGCCCGTCCGCATAGGCGAGGTATTCCTTCGAGCCGCCGTAGTGCTGGCGGCGGTCCAGCTCCTCTTCGGCCTTGGCCGAGAAGGTGTCGAGGAACTTGGTGTGCAGCAGGATCCCCGAGGCCTTTTCGCCGCCCCATTCGTCGTAGACGAGGTTCAGCCCGCGCGGCAGCAGGTTGTGGGTCGAGCTGACATAGGCATAGCGCCGGTCCCATTTGACCAGCGGGATCTTGTTGAGCGCCGGGGCCCGGGCGGGCTCTTCGGTGAAGAACATCCGCGCCCGCGGCCCGCCCTGGATCCAGAGGTTGCCGAACTTGGGGTTGCGGGTGATCGCGTAGTTGCCCGCGTCGAACCAGGAGGCGATCTCGAGCGGGTCCTGCCCGGGCGCATAGGGTTCGGCGTCGATCCGCCCCTTGGGATACATGTCGAGAAGCATCGCCCCGAAGGACTTGATCGAGGAGGCGTCGAGCCAGTCGGTCAGCGCCCGGATCGGCCGGGTGTCGCAGAAGGGGTACAGAAACAGCTCGTCGGGATCGACCACCAGGCACCAATGGCCGTGCCCGTATTTCATCTGCAGCCAGTTCAGCCAGTCCACCCCGAAGCGCGCGCGCTTGTAGCTCTTGGGCGTGGTCCAGACCGAGACATCGGGCTGATCGGCGAGGTAGTCGAGCGAGCCGTCGGTGGAATCGTTGTCCACGATCAGGAAGTGATCGACGCCCATCTCGCGGTAGTATTTCAGGAAATACGGCAGCCGCAGCGCCTCGTTGCGCTGGGTCGAGAAGAGCAGGATGTCCGAGGGGTTGATCCGGTCGGTGCGGTTGGCGATGGCGCGCAGATCGCGGCGCTTGCGGAAGGCGCGGATGCGCCAGCGCCGCCGCTGCAGCCTCAGCCGGTATGATTGCCAGACGCCCAACTGCTGCCTCGCCTTATGTCCCGTGCCTCGTGACGGCCTGGCCGTCCGCTTATCGGCGGCTATCAGACGTGGGTTAAGACGATCCTGAAATGGTCGTCCCAGCCGGGCGGGCGCCAGGCCCCCGGCCGGTCATCCCGGTCGCCGTTCCGCGTCGCGGCCCCTTGGGCCAGCCGCATTATCTTGTCGTGCCAAAGATAACCCTCTGCCACATCTGCGTAAACGGCCTTGTCGCCCAGGACCTCGCGCAGCACCGGCAGGCTGTTGCAGAGAACCGGCACCCCGAGGGCCGCGGCCTCGGCGGGGGGGAGCCCGTACCCCTCGGCGAGGGAGGGGAAGAGAAGCCCGCGGCTCTCAACCAGCAGGGCCGCGACCGCACCGTCGGGCAGGGCGCCCAGCTCGTGCACATGCGCCGGGCGGGCGTCGAGCCGGGCGAAGACCTCGGCGTTGCGCCAGCCGCGCGCGCCCAGGATCAGGAGGTGCGGCGCCTCGGGGCCATGCTCCTCGGTCAGCCGCGCCCAGAGGTCGAGCAGGAAGCCGTGGTTCTTGCGCGGCTCGATGGTGCCGAGCGCCACGAAATAGGGCCGTGTGGTCCAGGGCCCCTCGGGCGCCTGCCCCGGGCGCGGCAGGGTGACGCCCAGAGGGGCCGTCACCACGTTCTCGCGCCGCCCGGTATGGCGGGCGATGTCTTCGGCGGTGGCGTGGGAATTGGCGATCAGCAGGTCCGCCTCGGCGCAGGCCCGGTCGAGGAGCGCCTGGAAGCGCGGCACCGTGCCGTCGCGCTGCATCTCCGGCAGGTCGAGCGGGATCGTGTCGTGGATCATCACGGCAATGCGCAGGTCCCGCACCGCGCGCAGCCCCGCGACGGTCGCAGCCGTGAGGTTGCTGTGCCCGACGTTGAGATAGGCGCTGCCCACGGGCAGATGCCGCGCCAGCATGGGGCCGAGCGCGCCTTTCCGCGCGCGGTCGAGGGCCAAGGCGCGATGCGCCTCCTCCGCCGCCGCGCGGGCCGGGTCGCCGCGCCGGGCGAGCCGGGCCAGAAGGCCGGGCCGGACCTCGGGCGGGGTGTCGAGCCGCGCCGCGAAGGCCCGGCAGCCGGCCGCGTCCAGAAGCAGATACCCCAGCGCCGTCCGCACCAACCCGAAGAGCGGCACCGGCGCGGCCAGGAGGTGATCGAGATAGGCCCGTTCGACCCGGTCCACGCCGGTCATCTGCCGCCCCGCGCGGCTGGTCAGCCGCGTGAGGTCGAGGCACCGGGCCGGGGGCTCAGCGCGTGTAGCGGCCGTGTTGCTGCCAGCGCCAGGCATCTTCGATCATCCGGGTCAGGGTGGAGCGCCGCGGGGTCCAGCCCAGTTCCTCGCCCGCGCGCCGCGAGCCCGAGACAAGCTTGGTCGCATCGCCCGCGCGGCGCGGGCCTTCGGTCATCGGCACTTCGCGGTTGGTCACCGCGCGGGAGGCCTCGACCACTTCGCGGACCGAGAAGCCCGAGCCGGTGCCGAGGTTGAAGACCCGGCTGGCGCGCCCCTCGAGAAGCCAGTCGAGCCCCAGGAGATGCGCGTCCACCAGGTCCGAGACATGCACGTAGTCGCGGATGCAGGTGCCGTCGGGCGTGTCGTAATCGGTGCCATGGATGGTCAGCGCCGGGCGTTTGCCCTCGATCGCCTCGAGCATGACCGGCACGAGATGCGTCTCGGGGCGGTGGTGCTCTCCGATCTCGCCCTCGGTGTCGGCGCCGGCGACGTTGAAGTAGCGGAAGATCACCGAGCGCAGCCCATGCGCGGCCTCGAAATCGCCCAGCATGTCCTCGATCGCGCGCTTCGACTTGCCGTAGGCGTTGAGCGGCTCCTGCGGGGTGTCCTCGTCCAGCACGACGTTGTCATGCTCGCCGTAAGTGGCGCAGGTCGAGGAGAAGACGATGCTGCGGCAACCGTGGTCGACCATGGCCTCGAGAAGGTTCAGCGCGCCCAGCGTGTTGGTGCGCCAGTAGCGCCCCGGCTCCTGCATCGCCTCGCCGACAAGGCTGAGGGCGGCGAAATGCAGGACCGCGCTCGGGCGATGGGTCTCGAAGGCGCGGTCGAGTCTGGCCCGGTCGAGAAGGTCGCCCTCGGCCAGCGGCCCGAACTGCACCGCGTCGCGCCAGCCGGTGGCGAAATTGTCGAAGGTTACCGGGGTGTGGCCGGCCCGCGCGAGCGCCTTGCAGGCGTGGCTGCCGATGTAGCCCGCGCCGCCGGTGACAAGAACCGTCTCACCCATGGATCAGCCGATCTTGCCGTCGGCGACCATCCCGTCGAGGAAGCCGCGCAGATCGTCCTTGAGGTCGGGGCGGCTGAGACCGAAGGCCACCGTGGCCTGCAGGAAGCCCGCCTTCGAGCCGCAGTCGTAGCGCTGGCCCTCGAAGCAGAGCCCGTGCACGCCCTCGCCGTCGATCTCTTGCGCAATGGCATCGGTGAGCTGGATTTCCCCGCCCGCGCCGGAGCCCAGCTCGTTGAGATTGTCGAGCACCTTGGGCGTCAGGATGTAGCGCCCGATCACCGCCAGGTTCGAGGGCGCCTCGGCGGGCTTGGGCTTCTCGATCATGCCGCGCACCGAGACCAGCGGGCTGTCGCCCCGGTCGGCGTCGAGGATGCCGTAGGCGCCGGTCTTCTCCTCGGGCACCTCCATGGCGGCGACCATGTTGCCGCCGGTCTCGGCATAGGCCTCGACCATCTGCTGCAGGCAGGGGGTCTTGGCCGCGATCACGTCGTCGGGCAGCATGACCGCGAAGGGTTCGTCGCCGATCAGCTTGCGCGCGCACCAGACCGCGTGGCCGAGGCCAAGCGCCTTGTGCTGGCGGGTATAGGCGATCTCGCCCGACTCCATGTTGGTGGCCTGCAGGATCTTCAGGAGTTCGTCCTTGCCCTTGGCCTCGAGCTCCTGCTCGAGCTGCGGGGCGGCGTCGAAGTAATCCTCGAGCGCGCCCTTGCCGCGCGAGGTGATGAAGATGAACTCCTTGATCCCCGCCGCGCGCGCCTCGTCGATGGCGTATTGCACCAGCGGGCGGTCGACGAGCGTCATGATTTCCTTGGGAACGGATTTGGTGGCCGGCAGGAAGCGGGTGCCGAGCCCGGCGACGGGAAAGATCGCCTTGGTAACGCGGTTCGTCATGAAAGTCTCCTGAACAAATTCACCGATACTTTAGACAGGCTGCAGGCGCATTGCAGCTAGGAACGGCGCCCGCGCGCGGAAAACCTCTCACAGGTTGCGGCGGGTTGCGAGCGCCGCGCGCAGTGTGCCCACGCGGGGGGCAAAGCGCGTCCAGCGAAAGCGCGGCTCGTCGCGCCGGGCGCGGCCGAAAAGCCCGCCGCTCTGCCGCCAGATCCCGTCCGCGCCGAAGCTCATCTGGTGATAAAGCGCGGTCGGGCTGAGGGTGAGCACCGTCGCGGTCGCGCCCTCGGCAAGCGCCCGGCGGGCCTCGGCCTCGCGGGCGCGGCGCTGCCAGGGGCGCCCGGCAAAAAGCCGGTGCGGCGCGCCGGGGCGGGCGGTGAAGGGCAGGAAGCCGGCGCTGGCGCGCGGCAAGGGGCGCAGATGCGGGATTTCGCGGGTCGCACCTTCGCGGATGCCGCGTTCGAGCCCGCGCATCAGCGCCCAGACATCGCCGGGATCAAGCGTGCCGGCCTGCATCGCCCGGAGGAGCCGCTGGCGCTGTTCGGCCCGCAAGCGTTCAAGTGCCGCGGCATGTTTGGCCTCGGGAAGGTGCTTGCGCAGGAAGACCATGGTCGAGGCGCCGATCTCGGTCAGGTCGCGCGGCGTGCGGTCGGCGCGGCGGCGCGGGCTTTCCGCCATGCCGTGATGCACCAGCGCCCGCGGCACCAGCGCGGTGGCCCGGTCCTCGGCGGCGAGCCGCAGGTTCAGGTCGGTCTCGTCGAGGTAGAAGCGGAAGGCATGGTCGAAGCCGCCCATGACCGCGAGCAGATCGCGGCGGAGCGCCATGTTGGTCCCCTCGGTCTTGATCGCCCGGCCCTCGCGCGGTGCCAGGACCACGGGCGCCTCGTCGGCGAGCCGCAGCGGATGGCGGCGGCCCGCGCCGTCCACCGTGGCCGCGCCCCATTGCAGCGAGATGCCGTTGCGCCCGATCACGAAGCCGCCCGCCGCCGCCACCTCGAGGTCGCCGAAGGGCGCCACCAGATGCGTCAGCCAGGAGGGTTCGGGCACCGCGTCATCGTCGATGAAGGCCAGGATCTCGCCCGCCGCGGCGGCGATGCCGCGGTTGCGCGCCGCTGAGATGTTGGGCTGGTCGTATTCCAGACCTTTGACCTCGGCGGCCTTGGCATGGGCCTCGACCGCGCGGAGGCCCGCCGGGCAGGCCACGACCACCACCTCGAGGGGGGCGTAGTCGAGCTGCGCGAGCCCGGTGAGGCAGCGCGCCAGGGCCTCGGGGCGGCCCCGGCTCACCACGATCACGCTGACGGGCAGGGCGGCCATGGCTCAGCCCTCCTTCAGGTCGACCCCGGGCGCATAGGCGATGAAGAAGGGGTTGGCGAAGCCCGGCTTGCCGTAGGTCAGCGGCGTATGGTCGTCGAAGCGCACCACCCGGCCGCCGGCGCCCGCGAGCACCGCCTGGCCGGCGGCGGTGTCCCATTCCATGGTGCGCCCGAGACGCGGATAGAGGTCCGCCTCGCCGGTCGCCACCAGGCAGAACTTCAGCGAGGAGCCGGCCGAGCGCGAATCCTTCACGCTGTAGAGGCCGATGTAGTCGTCGGTCGCCGCGTCGCGGTGGGACTTCGAGGCCACCACCATGAGCGCCTCGTTGTCGGGCTCCGAGACCTTGAGCGGCCGGGTGGTGCCCGGGGTCTCGTGGTCGAAGGGGCCCTCTTCCTCGAGGCTGTTGCCGACGCTGTCGGTGTAGAACATGCGCTTGCGGGCCGGCGCATAGACCACGCCGCGCACCGGCAGGCCGTTCTCGACATAAGCGATGTTCACGGTGAAATCGCCGCGGCGATTGACGAATTCCTTGGTGCCGTCGAGCGGGTCGACGATCAGGAAGGTCGAGACCTCCTGGTCGTGGCTGGCCGATTGCTCCTCGGTGACCAGGGCGACATCGGGGAAGGCCTCGGTCAGACCCGCCGAGATCAGCGCGTCGGCGGCCTCGTCGGCCTCGGTCACGGGGCTGGCGTCGGCCTTGGTCTTCACGTCGAAGTCGTCGGACTCGTAGATCTGCATGATCTTTTCGCCGGCCTCGAGCGCGAGGCGCCGCATCACCTGGGTCAGTTCGGAATAATTCAAACTCTCGCCTTTCCCGCGGCACAATTCCCGCGTTCATTGATTTGAAATCGCCCGGACCTTATGCTCGCCCGCGCCGGGCCGGGCAAGCGTCTCAGCCCGGTTTGAGGAGGCAAGGCAGGCCCCATGTTCGACAAGATCCAAGCGCGCAGCCGCACCGCCGGCGCGGTCCAGATCGCCGAGCTGGTGTTCCACAACGCGGTGCGTAGCGTGCGGCAGGGCCACAACAACGCCATCCTCGCCGTGGTCACCAACATGCTGCAGGCGGTGATCTTCACGCTGGCCTTCTATTTCATGTTCCGGCTCCTGGGCATGAAGGCCTCGCCGATCCGCGGCGACTACCTGATCTTCATCATGTCCGGCGTCTTCCTCTACATGACGCATATCAAGACCATGAGCGCGGTGAAGGCGGCGGGCAACGCGCTGGGTCCGATGATGCAGCACGCGCCGATGAACACCGCGGTGACCATCCTCTCGGCGATGCTCTCGACGCTCTACATCCAGACGCTGTCGCTGATGGCGATCCTCTTCGTCTACGACGCGCTGGTCGAACCGGGCGCGCTGGCCTCGATCCACGATCCGCTCGGCGCCTACGGGATGCTGCTGATCGCCTGGGCCTCGGGGGCGGTGATCGGCATGATCTTCATGGCGCTGGCGCCCTGGGCGCCGACGCCGATCGGGATCCTGACCACGGTCTATTCGCGCGCCAACATGATCGCCTCGGGCAAGATGTTCGCCGCCAACATGCTGACGCCCAAGATGCTGGCGATGTTCTCCTGGAACCCGCTGTTCCACGCCATCGACCAGGCCCGGGGCTTTGCCTTCCTGAACTACTGGCCGCGCAACTCCTCGATCTCCTATCCGCTCTGGGTGATCGTGACGCTCCTGATGATCGGGCTGATGCTGGAGTTCTACACCCGGCGGCGGATCTCGGTGTCCTGGAGTGCGCGGCGGTGAGGGGGCTGCGCTGGCGGTGTTGGGCCCGAGTCGAACAGAGCCCAGGCCGTGGATCTTCTCCCGAAGAATGGAATTTGCGCCACTTGCGCCCGAATAGCACCGAAGGTGCCGGGCGCGCGCCGGACCGGCCCCTTGGGCCGGCGCTCTTGTGGGTGGCGCGCCTAACTCGCCTCTAGCCCTGACCTTGTTGCCATTAAGCGCCTCGCTCAGAGGTCGGCAGCGCCGGCCCCCGGTCCGGGGCGCGCCCTCTGGTGGGCTGGGTGAGAGGGCAGTGGGTACGGAGTGGGGGCTGTCGATGCGGCTTTGCGGGGTGCGGGGCAGGTTGCCGTCGCTTTGCAGAGAGGGAAGTTTGAGCGGCTCGTCGGAGTGGCGGCTGGTTTAGCGGTTTGGCGGGGTCAGATCGGCGCGACGTCGTGAAGCTGGGTCGGTGCGGCCCTAGGGAAATCAGCCCGCCATTACCTCAGACCCCGCCAAAGCCCCCCTCACGTCACCACCCGCAGCGTCAGGTTGATCCGCCCGCCCTTCGGCAGGAGCGTCGAGGAGCCCGGCTTCACCCGGTCCACCCCGTGGTAGCGCAGCCGCGCCTCGCCGCCCATCACGGTCACATCCCCGGAGTTCAGCCACAGCGACTCGGTCTTCCCGCCCCGGGTCTCGTTGCCGATCCGGAAGAGCGCCGCGTCGCCGAGCGAGATCGAGACCACCGGCTGGGAGAAATCGGCCTCGTCGCGGTCCTGGTGCAGGCCCATCTTCGCGCCCTCGCCATACCAGTTGATCAGGCAGCACTCCGGCGCCCGCGCGCTGCCCGAGACGGCCTCCCAGACCGCAAGCACCTCTTCGGGGATCGGCGGCCAGGGCTGGCCGTCCGGATGGCGCGGCTCGTAGCGGTAGCCCTGCCGGTCGGTGACCCAGCCGAAGCGCCCGGCCGCCGACATGGCGACCGACATCTGCCGCCCGCGCGGGGTCACCGGCCGCACCAGCGGCGCGGCGCGCAGGCAGTCGCGGAGCCGCTCGACCAGCAGCTCCTGGGCGGCGCGGTCGAGGAAACCGGGGTAGACGGACATGCCGCGCAGCATCAGGGGCGCGGGTCGGGGATCGCTCATGGCGGGCAGTCTCGCGCCTCGGGCGGCGATTGAAAACCGCCCCTGGCGGCCATGGCCCGCCCTTTCCCCGGACACAGCCCGCCCAGACCCCGGGCGGGAAACTTTGCGCCCCCGCCCGCTTGCAGGCCCAAAACCCCCTTCTTATATACCGCACGACCGCGTGATCGGGGGCGGTGACGCCCCGGGTCAGCGACCGCTATCGGGGCGCGGGGTGCCACAACGGGCCTTCGCCTCGGGTTATCGCCTTGAATTGAAGAAGGGATCGAAATCATGGGTAAAGTGATCGGCATCGACCTCGGGACCACCAACTCCTGCGTCGCCATCATGGATGGCAGCCAGTCGAGGGTGATCGAGAATGCCGAGGGCGCGCGGACGACCCCGTCCATCGTCGCCTTCACCGAAGACGAGCGGCTCGTCGGCCAGCCGGCCAAGCGCCAGGCGGTGACGAACCCCGAGAACACGATCTTCGGCGTGAAGCGCCTCGTCGGGCGCCGGTTCGACGATTCGGACCTCGCCAAGGACAAGAAGAACATGCCGTACGAGATCATCGACGGCGGCAACGGCGACGCCTGGGTCGAGGCCCGCGGCGACAAGTATTCGCCCTCGCAGATCTCGGCCTTCATCCTGCAGAAGATGAAGGAAACCGCCGAGAGCTACCTCGGCGAAGAGGTCGACCAGGCGGTCATCACCGTCCCGGCCTATTTCAACGACCAGCAGCGCCAGGCCACCAAGGACGCCGGCAAGATCGCCGGCCTCGAGGTGCTGCGCATCATCAACGAGCCGACCGCGGCGGCGCTGGCCTATGGCCTCGACAAGAAGGACAGCAAGACCATCGCGGTCTACGACCTCGGCGGCGGCACCTTCGACGTGACCATCCTCGAGATCGACGACGGCCTCTTCGAGGTGAAGTCCACCAACGGCGATACCTTCCTCGGTGGTGAAGACTTCGACATGCGGATCGTCAACTACCTCGCCGACGAGTTCAAAAAAGAGAACCAGGTCGATCTCACCCAGGACAAGATGGCGCTGCAGCGCCTGAAGGAAGCGGCCGAGAAGGCGAAGATCGAGCTCAGCTCGGCCAGCCAGACCGAGATCAACCAGCCGTTCATCTCCATGGGCTCCAACGGCCAACCGCTGCACATGGTGATGAAGCTGACCCGCGCGAAGCTCGAGAGCCTCGTCTCCGACCTGATCAAGGCCTCGATCAAGCCCTGCCAGGCGGCGCTGAAGGATGCGGGCCTCTCGACCGATGACATCGACGAGGTCGTGCTCGTCGGCGGTCAGACCCGGATGCCCAAGGTGCTCGAGGAAGTGACCAAGTTCTTCGGCAAGGAGCCCCACAAGGGCGTGAACCCCGACGAGGTCGTCGCCATGGGCGCCGCGATCCAAGCGGGCGTGCTTCAGGGCGACGTGAAGGACGTGGTGCTGCTCGACGTGACCCCGCTGTCGCTCGGCATCGAGACGCTGGGTGGCGTCTTCACCCGCCTGATCGACCGCAACACCACGATCCCGACGAAGAAGAGCCAGATCTTCTCGACCGCCGAGGACAACCAGGGTGCGGTGACCATCCGGGTCTTCCAGGGCGAGCGCGAGATGGCCGCCGACAACAAGATGCTCGGCCAGTTCAACCTCGAGGACATCCCGCCGGCACCGCGCGGCATGCCCCAGATCGAGGTGACCTTCGACATCGACGCGAACGGCATCGTCTCCGTCGCGGCGAAGGACAAGGGCACGAACAAGGAGCAGAAGATCACCATCCAGGCCTCGGGCGGCCTCTCGGACGACGAGATCAACAACATGGTCAAGGACGCCGAGGAGAACGCCGAGGCGGACAAGAAGCGCCGCGACCTCGTGGATGCGCGGAACCAGGCGGAAAGCCTGATCCACGCGACCGAGAAGTCGATCGAGGAACACGGCGACAAGGTCGACCCCTCGACCGTGGAAGCGATCGAACTGGCGGTGGCCGCGCTCAAGGACGAGCTCGAGAACGACGATGCCGAGAAGATCAAATCGGGCATCCAGAACGTGACCGAGGCCTCGATGAAACTGGGCGAGGCGATCTACAAGGCGCAGTCCGAAAGCTCCGAGGACAGCACCCCGGAGGCCGACAGCTCCGAGAACGGCAACTCGAGCGACGAAGACATCGTCGACGCCGATTTCGAGGATCTCGGCGAAGATCGGAAGCAGGGCTGAGCCCGGTGCGAAACGCATGATCGGGGGCCGGTCCGGATGCCGGGCCGGCCCTTGGCGTTTTACACCGCGTGAAGGAGGCGTGTATGTCCAAACGCGATTACTACGACGTGCTCGGCCTGGCCCGGGATGCGTCGGGGGACGAGATCAAGAAAGCCTACCGCCGCAAGGCGAAGGAGCTGCACCCCGACCGCAACGCCGACAATCCCGAGGCGGAGTCGCAGTTCAAGGAAGCCAACGAGGCCTATGACGTCCTCAAGGACGCCGAGAAGAAGGCCGCCTACGACCGCTTCGGCCACGCGGCCTTCGAAGGCGGCATGGGCGGCGGCGGCGGCCGGCCCGGCGGCGGCTTCGGCGGCGGCCAGGGCGATTTCGCCAGCGCCTTCTCGGATGTCTTCGACGACCTCTTCGGCGACTTCATGGGCGGCGCGCGCGGCGGCCGGGCCCGCGCGGCGCGCGGGGCGGACCTGCGCTACAACCTGCGCATCACGCTCGAGGAAGCCTTCCAGGGGCTGCACAAGTCGATCCAGGTGCCGACCTCGGTGCAATGCGGCTCCTGCAGCGGCACCGGCGCCGAGGGCGGCGCCGAGCCCACCACCTGTCCGACCTGCTCGGGCATGGGCAAGGTGCGCGCGACCCAGGGCTTCTTCACGGTGGAGCGCAGCTGCCCGACCTGTTCGGGTCTCGGCCAGACGGTCAAGAACCCCTGCGGCACCTGCCATGGCGCCGGCCGCGTCGAGAAGGAGCGCGCGCTCTCGGTGACCATCCCCAAAGGCGTCGAGACCGGCACCCGCATCCGGCTGGCCGGTGAAGGCGAGGCGGGGATGCGCGGCGGCCCGCCGGGCGACCTCTATATCTTCATCGAGGTCACCGCCCATCCGATTTTCGACCGCGACGGGGTGAACCTGCAGTGCCGCGTGCCGGTCTCCATGGCCACGGCGGCCCTGGGCGGCGACATCGAGGTGCCGACCATCGACGGCGGCCGCAGCCGGGTGAAGATCCCCGGCGGCTCGCAGTCCGGTCGGCAGATGCGGCTGCGCGGCAAGGGCATGCCGGCGCTGCGCGGCGGCGGCTCGGGCGACATGTTCATCGAGCTGGCGGTCGAGACGCCGGTCAACCTCACCTCGCGCCAGAAGGAGATTCTGCGCGAGTTCGAGGAGATGAGCGAGGACAACAACCCCGAATCCAAGAGCTTCTTCAAATCGGTGAAGAGCTTCTGGGACAGCATGAAAAGCTGACACTGCTTGCGGGCGAGGGGGCGCGGGTGCGCGCCTTCGCCCGTGACGCCACGTTGGGGCTGACAGGCTCCGCCCGGTCATGTGAACTCCGCCGCGACAAGGGAGGCCCAGCATGACCGATTATCCCCATCTTCTCGCCCCGCTCGACCTGGGCTTCACCACGCTGAAGAACCGCGTGCTGATGGGCTCGATGCACACCAACCTCGAGGAGCGCGGCGACTGGAACCGCGTGGCCGAGTTCTACGCCGCCCGCGCGCGCGGCGGAGCCGGGCTCATGGTCACCGGCGGCATGGCCCCGAACGAGGAAGGCGGCGTCTTCCCCGGCGCGGCGGGGCTTTTCACCCCCGAGGACATCGCCAACCACCGGGTCATCACCGACCGGGTGCATGGCGACGGCGGCAAGATCGCCATGCAGATCCTGCACGCGGGCCGCTATGCCTACGGGCCGAAATGCGTGGCGCCCTCGCCGGTGAAATCGCCGATCTCGCCTTTCCCGCCGAACGAGCTCGACGAGGCGGGCATCGAGAAGCAGATCGCCGACATCGTGACCTCCGCTGTCCGCGCCCGCGAGGCGGGCTACGACGGCGTCGAGATCATGGGCTCCGAGGGCTATTTCCTGAACCAGTTCCTGGTCACCCATACCAACCGCCGCGAGGACCGCTGGGGCGGCGCCTACGAGAACCGCATGCGCCTGCCGGTCGAGGTGGTGCGCCGGGTGCGCGAAGCGGTCGGGCCCGATTTCATCCTGATCTACCGGCTCTCGATGATCGACCTGGTGCCCAACGGCTCGACCTACGAAGAGGTCGTGCAACTGGCCAAGGCGGTCGAGGCCGCGGGCGCCACGATCATCAACACCGGCATCGGCTGGCACGAGGCCCGGGTGCCGACCATCGCCACCTCGGTGCCGCGCGCGGCCTTCGCCTGGGTGACCAAGAAGCTCATGGGCCAGGTCTCGGTGCCGCTGATCACCTCGAACCGGATCAACACCCCCGAGGTCGCCGAGGAGGTCCTGGCCGAGGGCTGCGCCGACATGGTCTCCATGGCGCGGCCCTGGCTCGCCGATCAGGATTTCGTGGTGAAGGCCGCCTCGGGCCGCTCCCGCGAGATCGCGCCCTGCATCGCCTGCAACCAGGCCTGTCTGGACCACACCTTCCAGGGCAAGGTGTCCTCCTGCCTGGTGAACCCGCGCGCCGCCTTCGAGACCGAGATCGTGATCGAGGCCGCCCCCGCGGCGAAGCGCGTCGCCGTGGTCGGCGCGGGCCCGGCCGGGCTCTCCGCGGCGCTGACCGCCGCAGAGCGCGGCCATGCGGTGACGCTCTTCGACCGCGCCGAGGAGATCGGCGGCCAGCTCAACATGGCCAAGGTCATCCCCGGCAAGGAGGAGTTCCGCGGCCTGGTCGACTGGTTCGCCCATATGGTCCAGCTGCGCGGGATCGAGACCCGGCTCGGCACCGAGGCCACGGCCGAGATGCTGGACGGTTTCGACGAGGTGGTGATCGCCACCGGCGTCACCCCGCGCGACCCCGAGATCCCGGGCCAGGACGGCGCCAACGTGCTGGGCTATGTCGACGTGTTGCGCCACGGCAAGCCGGTCGGCGAGCGGGTCGCCGTGGTCGGCGCGGGCGGCATCGGCTTCGACGTCTCGGAGTTCCTGGTGACCGAGGACAGCGCCACCGAGGACTTGCCGGAATGGATGCGCGAATGGGGCGTGACCGACACCGCCGCCGCGCGCTCGGGCCTCGCGCCCGAAGGCCCGCAGCCGCATCCCGCCCGGCGGCAGGTGACGCTTCTGCAGCGCAAGTCCGAGAAGCCGGGCAAGCGGCTCGGCAAGACCACCGGCTGGATCCACCGCGCCGGCCTGCAGATGAAATCCGTCGAGATGCGCGCCGGCGTGAACTACGAGCGCATCGACGGCGAGGGGCTGCATGTCTCCTACGGCGAGGCGCGCGAGCGCCCCGAGGTCATCGCCTGCGACACGGTGGTCCTTTGCGCGGGCCAGCTGAGCGAGCGCAGCCTGGCCGATGCGCTCGAGGCGCGCGGGGTGAGCGCCCATGTCATCGGCGGGGCGGATGTGGCCGCCGAGCTCGACGCCAAGCGCGCGATCGACCAGGGCGTGCGGCTGGCGGCGAGGCTGTAAGGCCCGGGGGCGCGCGGCTTTGGGTCCGGGCAAACTGCTGGCCCGCGTGCTGCGGGGCTGCCCCTCGGATTCTTCTTACTTCGAGGTCATGCGCCGAAGCGCGTGCCTGCGGCACGCGCGGGCGAGGGGGCCAGCCCCCTCGCGCTCCCCCGAGGTATTTTTGCCAAGATGAAGGGGTGAAGGAATCTCTTTTGGCCGGACCCGTGGCGCGCTAGGATTTGATCAAATTCCAGCAGCGGAGGGCCCCGCCGTGAAAGACCTCAACTACCTCAAGGAAGAGAACGCCCGCCATCTCTGGCACCCGATGGGCCATCCCGGCGCCCTGCGCGAGAGCCCGCCGCGCATCGTGCGCAGCGCCTCGGGCGTCTCGATCACCGATGTCGACGGGCATTCCGCCATCGATGCGGTGGGCGGGCTCTGGTGCGTGAACCTGGGCTATTCCAACGACCGGGTGAAAGCCGCCATCGCCGATCAGCTGGGCGAACTGCCCTATTACTCGGCCTTCGCGGGCACCACCAATCCCGCCGCCATCGAGGCCAGCCAGGCGGTCTGCGACTTCTTCGCTGACGACGGCATGGCGCGGGCCTTCTTCACCTCGGGCGGGTCGGATTCGGTCGACACCGCGCTGCGGCTCGCGCGGCAGTATCACCGGCTCAGGGGCGCGCCCGGGCGGACCAAGTTCCTGTCCTTGAAGAAGGGCTATCACGGCACCCATTGGGGCGGCGCCTCGGTCAACGGCAACAACCGCTTCCGCATCGGCTACGAGCCGCTGATGCCGGGCTGTTTCCACCTGCCGAG
Organism: Roseivivax sp.; assembly: GCF_054552075.1. Lineage (NCBI taxonomy): Bacteria > Pseudomonadati > Pseudomonadota > Alphaproteobacteria > Rhodobacterales > Roseobacteraceae > Roseivivax > Roseivivax sp. Next base: position 15,226 of record NZ_JBTOLZ010000010.1, on the reverse strand, counting down.
CCCCTACAGCTACCGCAACCCCTTCGACGAGCGCGACCCCGAGGAACTGGCCCGCAAGATCGCCGCCATGGCCGAGGACGAGATCGTCTTCCAGGGCCCCGAGACCATCGCCGCCTTCATCATGGAGCCGATCCAGGGCGCGGGCGGGGTGATCGTGCCGGGCGAAAGCTTCATGCGGCGCATGCGCGAGGTCTGCGACAGGCACGGCATCCTGATGATCTCGGACGAGGTGATCACCGGCTTCGGGCGCACGGGTCATGGCTCGGGCGCGCGGCACTGGGGCGTGAAGCCCGACATGATGTGCACCGCAAAGGGCATCACCTCGGGCTATTTCCCGGTCGGCGCGACGCTGGTCTCCGCCGGCATGGCCGAGGTCTTCGAGAGCGCCGGCGCCGAGGGGGCGATCTGGCACGGCTACACCTATTCCGCCCATCCCGTCGGCGCGGCAGCGGTGGTCGCTACCCTGGAAGAGACCCGCCGGCTGGGCGTCGAGGCCAATGCCGCCGCGCGCGGGCGCCAGCTCTACGAGGGCGTGAAGGCGCTGGCGCAGCGTCACGAGATCATCGGCGACGTGCGCGGCGGCCACGGGCTGATGACCGGGGTGGAGCTGGTCTCTGACCGGCAGGCGAAGACGCCGCTCGATGCCGCCAGCATGGCGCGCATCCACCAGGCCACCTACGAGGCAGGCGCCATGGTGCGGCTCGGCATGCACAACATCCTGATGTCGCCGCCCCTGGTGATCACCGAGGGCGAGGTCGAGGGCATCCTCGCGGCGCTCGACACCGGGCTCGCGGCGGTCTGATCAGACGCGCTTTTTGGCCCGGCGCAGCAGCATGTCGCGCCGGGTCTTTGACAGAAGGTCGAAATACATCCGCCCGTTCAGGTGGTCGATCTGGTGCTGCACCGAGGTCGCCCAGAGGCCGACGAAGTCCTTTTCCTCGGTCTCGCCCTCAGCGTTGAGGAAGCGCACCGTCACCGCCCGGGGCCGGGAGACCTTGGCCGAGACGCCGGGCAGGCAGGGGCTGGCTTCCTCGTGTTCGCGCGGAGTGACGCTGGCGTGCAGAACCTCGGGGTTGGCCATGCGGATCGCCTCGCCCCGGGCCTCGGAGGCATCGACCACCGCGAGCCGCAGCATGACGCCGATCTGCACCGCCGCCAGCCCGACGCCGGGCATGGCCTCCATGGTGTCGATCATGTCGTCCCAATGGCCGCGGATCTCGTCGGTGATCTCGTAGACCGGCGCGGCGGAGGTCTTCAGCCGCCGGTCGGGCCAGCGCAGGATCGGCCGGGCGGTCACGCGCGGGCCTTCTCGCGCTTCAGCTTCTGCATCTTGCGGGTGATCATCTGGCGCTTCATCGGGCCGAGGTAGTCGATGAAGAGCTTGCCGTTCAGATGGTCGATCTCGTGCTGCACGCAGGTTGCCCAGAGGCCGTCGAAATGTTCCTCCTGGCGCGCGCCGTCGCGGTCGAGCCAGGTCACGGTGACCTCGGTCGGCCGTTCGACCTCGGCGAATTGCTCGGGGATCGAGAGGCAGCCTTCCTCGTAGGTGCCGGTCTCTTCCGAGGCCGAGAGGATCTCGGGGTTGAACATGACGATCGGGCGCGGCTCGGCGTCCTCGTCCTTCACGCAGTCGAGCACGATCAGCCGCAGCATCTGCCCGATCTGCGGCGCCGCAAGGCCGATGCCGGGCGCGTCATACATGGTCTCGAGCATGTCGTCGGCGAGCTCACGCAGCTCGTCGGTGACCGCCTCGACGGGCGGGCAGACCTTCTTCAGGCGCGGGTCGGGGTGCAGGATGATCGGTCTCAGTGCCATGGGGCGCGATGTAAGCATCTCGCCGGGCGGGCGCAACTGAAAGCGGGGGGAGGGGGAGGTGTTTGGGCGTTGGGCTTTTTGGAGGGACTGGGGAGGGATTGATTGTGCGGGTGCTTGGAATGGTGTGTCGGTTGCCGAGGGAAGGTGATTGCTGAAGGGAGGCCCGCAAGCCCCGCAAGGCTCGGGGAGGGGACGCGCTCAAGCCGCTCTCCTGCGCCACTCTTGCCTCCCCTTTACCACGTTCACCACTCACGCCTTTCCAATGCCGCTGGCACCCAACTTTCACCGCGCTCGCAACAGCCGCACTTGCCTCAACGCGCACCGCTTCCAATGCCGCCCCTCAACCAACCTCACCGCCCGCACCCACCATCTGCCCAATGCGCCACGTCACCCTCTTGCGCCCGAAGAGCACCGAAGGTGCCGGGCGCGCGCCGGACCGGCCCGATGGGCCGGCGCTCCTTGGGGTGGCGTGCTCAGATCCCCGCTTGTCCTGACCTTGCTGGGATAAAGTGCGCCGCTCGACCGTCGGCAGCGCCGGCCCCCGGTCCGGCGCGCGCCCTTCCTTCGAGGCCGGACAAAGGGTCGTCCTTGGGATCAGCCGTGTTCTCAGTCTCGATTGGGAGGCAGCGATCCTGTGCGCAAGCAACCAAACCCTACCGTCCAAACCGACAATCTGCCCAAGGCGCCACGCCTTCCTCTTGCGCCCGAATAGCACCGCAGGTGCCGGGCGCGCGCCGGACCGGCCCGATGGGCCGGCGCTCCTTCGGATGGCGTGCATAGCTCACAGCCAGCCCTGACGTGGCTGGGATAAAGTGCGCCGATCGACTGTCAGTAGCGCCGGCCCCCGGTCCGGCGCGCGCCCTTTCTTTGACGGTGGGCTTGCCTCGCGACCCGGCGTCGGGCGCGGGTGTCCTCGGGATGGCACCTTCTGGGCTGGCGGCACGCCACTCCTCGCCACAACTGGGCGCAAGGCCTCCGGGTCCGCAGCCCGACGCGCGCCCCCAGGCCCCACAGCCGAGGCGCGTCACCTCCACGCCCAACCCCCACCCCCCCCTCTTTCGCCTTGAGCCCGCCGTGCGTTCTGGCAGTCTCGCGCGGGACGCCAGCAAGGAGAACCGCATGAGCTTCGACGAGATCATCGACCGGGTCGGGACCGGCTGCATGAAGTGGGACGGGATGGAGAAGCTCTACGGCGTGTCGCCCGAGACCGGCATCGCCATGTGGGTGGCCGACATGGACTTCCGCCCGCCCGAGGGGGTGACCCAAGCGCTCCGGGGGCTCGCCGATCACGGCATCTACGGCTACCCGGGCCCCGACGAGGCCTACCGCGAGGCGATCTGCTGGTGGATGCAGACCCGCCACGGCTGGTCGATCGAGGCCGACTGGATCTTCTCGACCCACGGGCTGGTCAACGGCACCGCCATGTGCGTCGACACCTGGACCGAGCCGGGCGACGGGGTGGTGCTCTTCACCCCGGTCTACCACGCCTTCGCCAAGGTGATCCGCGCCGCGGGCCGCGAGGTGGTGGAATGCCCGCTGACCTCCGAGAACGGCCGCTACGGGATGGATTTCGACGCCTATGACGCCCAGATGACCGGGCGCGAGAAGATGGTGATCCTCTGCTCGCCGCACAATCCCGGCGGCCGCGTCTGGTCCGAGGCGGAGCTGCGCGGCGTCGCCGACTTCGCCCGGCGCCACAACCTGATCCTGGTCTCCGACGAGATCCACATGGACCTCGTCATGCCCGGCCAGCGTCACCGCGCCTTCGACACCATCGACCACGGCATCCGCGACCGGCTGGTGATGATGACCGCGGCGACCAAGACCTTCAACATCGCCGGGGCCCATATCGGCAATGTCATCATCCCCGATCCGGCGCTGCGCTCGGCCTTCGGGGCGCGGATGGCGGCGCTCGGCATGTCGCCGGGGCTCTTCGGGCTCGAGATGGTGAAGGCCGCCTACAGCGCCGAGGGCGCGGAGTGGGTCGACGGGCTCTGCGCCTATCTCGAGGGCAACCGGCAGGTCTTCGACGCGGCGGTGGCGGAGATCCCGGGGCTCGCCTCGATGCCGCTCGAGGCGACCTACCTGGCCTGGGTGGATTTCGCCGGCACCGGCATGGCGCCGCGCGAGTTCCGCGCCCGGGTCGAGCAAGAGGCCGGAATCGCGGTGAACCACGGCGAGACCTTCGGCAGCGGCGGCGAGAGCTTCCTGCGGTTCAACCTCGCCACGCCCCGCGCGCGGGTCGAGGAGGCCGCCGAGCGGTTGGCGAAGGCTTTTGCGGATCTGCAGTAGGGCGCGCACCGGACCGGGGGCCGGCGCTTCTGCCCTACGAGCGAAGCGCTTTATCCCAGCAAGGTCAGGGCTAGCGACACACTAAGCACGCCATCCCAAGGAGCGCCGGCCCAAGGGGCCGGTCCGGCGCGCGCCCGGCATCTTCGATGCTATTCGGGCGCAAGGGGTGGCGCTTCGGGGGCAGGTGGCGTGTCAGTTGAGCGGAGTGTCGGCGGTGCTCTCGGGCAGCCCGTCGATACCGAGTACGCTGCCGTGGGAAATCTATTGCGAATGGGCCGCGATGCGCGAAGCTTCGGGGGCAGGTGGTGCGCCATACCCGCGCGGGCAGGGGGCCGTTTCCGTCACTCCGCGTCCGGAATCGACCGCACGGAAGCGCCCATTGCGCCCCATTCACGACGCCAGCCTTCGCCCAACCCCGCACCACCACCCCCAAGCCCACGCCTCGCCCCCGCACCCCACCCCTTTCGCGGGTGACTTGCCCCCTCCGCGCAAGTATCACTGTCCCAACGATGCGCCGGAACGGCCGCGAGGGGCAGGACCATGTCGATGCTAGGGGCTTGGAGAACCCGGGCCACGAGCCTTCTCAACCGATACCACGCGCGGCGGGCGGCGCGCGCCCGGGGGGCGGCGGGCTTCGTCTCGCGGCCCGAGCCGCGCACCGTCGGCAGCCTGGCGCGCGGGCGGCAGCTCGCCGCCGGCAACCTGTTGTTCGCGGGCCACCTCGTCGAGGCGCCGGGCCATCTGCCCTGGGACCTGCGCGCGCCCGACGCGGCCTTCTCGGAAGACCTGCACGGTTTCGGCTGGCTCGACGATCTCGCCGCGGTGGGCGACGCCAAGGCGCGGCGCGCGGCCCAGGACTGGGTCTGGGGCTGGCAGGCGCGCTACGGGCGCGGCAGCGGGCCGGGCTGGACGCCGGACCTCGCCGGGCGGCGGATCATCCGGCTGGTGCACCACGCGCTCTTCCTGCTCTCGGGGCGCACGCCCGAGCAAAGCGCCGCCTTCTACCGGATGCTCTCGGCCCAGGCGCGCTTCCTGTCGCGGCGCTGGCGGGCGACCGGCCCGGGCCTCGCGCGCATCGAGGCGCTGACGGGCTTTCTCTACGCCGGGCTCTCGCTCGAGGGGATGGAGGCCGAGGCAGAAACCGCCCGCGCGGCGCTTGCCCGGGAATGCGACACCCAGGTCGACGCGCAGGGCGGCATCGCCACCCGCAGCCCCGAGGAGCTGCTCGAGGTGCTGACCCTGCTGACCTGGGCGCAGAGCGCGCTCTACGAGGCCGACCGCCGCGCCGGGCCCGAGATCGCCGCCGCCATCGACCGCATCGCGCCGACGCTCCGGGCGCTGCGCCACGCCGACGGCGGGCTCGCGCGCTTCCATGGCGGCGGGCGCGGGCTCGAAGGGCGGCTCGACCAGGCGCTGGCCGCGAGCGGCAGCCGCAAGCGGCGCCCCGAGGGGCTGGCCATGGGCTTCGCGCGGCTCTCGGCGGGGCGCACCAGCCTGATCCTCGACGCCGCGCCGCCGCCCGGCGGGAGGGCCTCGCTCAACGCCCATGCCTCGACGTTGGCCTTCGAGCTGACCTCGGGGCGGCGCCCGCTGGTGGTCAACTGCGGCTCGGGCGCGGTCTTCGGCGATGCCTGGCGCAAGGCCGGCCGGGCGACGCCCTCGCATTCGGCGCTCTGCCTCGACGGCTATTCCTCGGCCCGGCTTGGCGCGCCGGGGCAGATCGGGGCGGCGCAGCGGGAAAGGCTGACCGATCTGCCGCGCGAGGTCCCCGCCGAGATCAGCCGCGCGCCGGACGGGCTGAGCGTCCAGGCCGGCCACGACGGCTATGTCGCGACCCACGGGCTGACCCACGCCAGGACGCTGGAGCTGACCTTCGACGGGCGGGCGCTGGCGGGCGAGGACATGCTTTTTGCCATCGAGCCCGCCCACAAGGCGCTCTTCGACCGGCGCATGGACGCGGTCTCGCTGGCCGGGCTGCCCTTCCAGATCCGCTTCCACCTGCACCCCGAGGTCGACGCCGAGGTCGACCTCGGCGGCACGGCGGTCTCCATGGCGCTGCGCTCGGGCGAAATCTGGATCTTCCGCCACGACGGCAGCGCCGAGATGTCGCTCGATCCCTCGGTCTACCTGGAAAAAGGCCGTCTCAGGCCGCGTGGGGCGCAACAGATCGTTTTATCCGGCCGCGCGATGGAGTATGCGACCCGCGTCCGCTGGTCGCTGGCCAAGGCGCAGGAGACGGCAACCGCCATCCGCGACCTGGTGCGCGACGATGAGGACGACGCATCGACCGATCCAAACCAGGACTCCTCATGACCGATCTTCATCCCGTCCGCCGCGCGCTGCTTTCCGTTTCCGACAAGACCGGCCTGATCGAGCTGGCCCAGGCGCTGGACGCGCGCGGGGTCGAGCTGGTCTCGACCGGTGGCACGGCCCGGGCGATGCGCGAGGCCGGGCTGACGGTGCGCGACGTCTCCGAGCTGACCGGCTTCCCCGAGATGATGGACGGGCGGGTCAAGACGCTGCACCCGGCGGTGCACGGCGGGCTCCTGGCGCTGCGCGACGAGGCCAGCCACACCGAGGCCATGGAGGAACACGGCATCGCCGCGATCGACCTTCTGGTGGTGAACCTCTACCCCTTCGAGGAGACCGTGGCGAAAGGCGCCGATTACGCCGAGGCGATCGAGAACATCGACATCGGCGGCCCGGCGATGATCCGCGCGGCGGCCAAGAACCACGGCTTCGTCAATGTCGTCGTCGACACCGAGGATTATCCCGCCCTTCTCGAGGAGCTGAAAGCCAATGGCGGGCAGACCTCCTATAGCTTCCGCCAGCGGCTGGCGCTGACCGCCTATGCGCGCACCGGGGCCTATGACGCCGCGGTCTCGGGCTGGATGGCAAAGGCGCTGGGCGAAAGCGCGCCGCGCCGCCGCGTGGTCGCGGGCAAGCTCGCCCAGACCCTGCGCTACGGCGAAAACCCGCACCAGTCGGCGGCCTTCTACACCGACGGCAGCGCGGCCAGCGGCGTGGCCACCGCCCGCCAGCATCAGGGCAAGGAGCTGTCCTACAACAACATCAACGACACCGATGCGGCCTTCGAGCTGGTCAGCGAGTTCGCCCCCGAGGACGGCCCGGCCTGCGCGATCATCAAGCACGCCAACCCCTGCGGCGTGGCCCGCGGCACCAGCCTGAAGGACGCCTATGCCCGCGCCTTCGACTGCGACCGGACCTCGGCCTTCGGCGGCATCGTGGCGCTGAACCAGCCGCTCGACGGCGAGACCGCCCGCGCCATCGCCGAGATCTTCACCGAGGTGGTGATCGCCCCCGGCGCCGACGAGGCCGCCCGCGAGGTCTTCGCGGCCAAGAAGAACCTGCGGCTCCTGACCACCGACGGGCTGTCGGACCCCGAGGCCGCGGGCCTCACCCTGCGGCAGGTCGCCGGCGGCTTCCTCGTGCAGGACCGCGACAACGGCCGCCTCGGCGAATGGGAGCTGAAATGCGTGACCAAGCGCCAGCCCACCGCCGACGAGATGCGCGACATGCTCTTTGCCTGGCAGGTCGCCAAACACGTGAAGTCCAACGCCATCGTCTACGTCAAGGACGGCGCCACCGTGGGCGTCGGCGCGGGCCAGATGAGCCGGGTCGATTCGACCCGCATCGCCGCGCGCAAGAGCCAGGACATGGCCGAGGCGCTGGGTCTCTCGGCGCCGCTGACCCAAGGCTCCGTGGTGGCCTCGGACGCCTTCTTCCCCTTCCCCGACGGCCTTCTGAGCGCCGCCGAGGCCGGCGCGACCGCGGTGATCCAGCCCGGCGGCTCGATGCGCGACGACAAGGTGATCGAGGCCGCCGACGAGGCCGGGCTCGCCATGGTCTTCACCGGCATGCGGCACTTCCGGCATTGAGCCGGAGAGCACGGAGGCAGGCGCGATGAAACTCCTGGGACTCGTGGCGACGCTGACGCTGCTCCTCGACCAGCTGTCGAAATGGCTGGTCGTGCATGTGATGAGCCTGGCGCAGAAGGGCGAGATCGCGGTCTTCCCGCCCTTCCTGCAGTTCCGCATGGCCTGGAACTACGGCATCAACTTCGGGCTCCTGTCGGGCGAACGCGACGCCACGCGCTGGGTGCTGATCGCCGTGGCGGTGGGCATCGTGCTCCTGGTGCTGGGCTGGCTCCGGCGCGATCCGCCGGGGCGGCTGGGATTCGTCTCGGCGGGGTTTCTGATCGGCGGCGCGGTGGGCAATGTGATCGACCGCATCCTCTATGGCGCGGTCGCGGATTTCCTGAACATGTCCTGCTGCGGCATCGACAATCCCTTCGCCTTCAACGTCGCCGACATCGCGATCTTCGCGGGCGCCATCGGGCTCGTGCTCTTCTCGGGGCAGGGCGAGGACGCCAAGAGCGCGGAAGACGGCGGCTCCGGGAGCAGTGGGAAAAACGGCTCGTGACCTTGCCCTCCTCTTGGGCTAATCAGGGGCGAGTGAGACGGAGGTGGTCCATGCGCCGCGCGCATTTCGCAATGCTGTTCACCGCTCTGACGCTGGCTGCGTGCGGAGACGGGACCCTGCGCAATCTCAACGACAGCTCCGGCAGCCCCGAGGAGTTCGACATCGTGCCGAACCGGCCGCTGGAAAGTCCGGCGAATTTCGCCGAGCTGCCCGCGCCGACGCCGGGCGGGGCGAACCGCGCCGACCAGCAGCCGCTGGGCGACGCCGTGGCGGCGCTGGGCGGCAATCCCGCCGCGCTGAGCGCCGGCAGCGTGCCGGGCTCCGAGGCCGCGCTGGTCAATGCCGCGAGCCGCTTCGGCCGCTCGGACGGCATCCGCCAGACCCTGGCCCAGGAGGACGCGGCCTTCCGCGCCCGCAAGAGCCTGTTCAACTGGCGGCTGGTGCCGGACAACGAATACAACCGTGCCTACAGCGCCCAGAGCCTGGACCCCTACCTCTGGCTGGACCGCGTGCGGCGGCCGGGCAGCGACGTGGCCACGCCCTCGGCCCGTCCCGACGGGAGCTGACCCGGACACGGGCGATTACATTTCCGCAAGTTTCATTGATCTCGCCGGGGAAGGCCGTAGCTTGCCCCAATGTCGATCCGAGGAGGCCAGGACATGAGATCATTCGCGGCGCTCTGCGTGGCGGCCGCCCTTTGGGCGTTGCCCGGACAGGCCCAGACCATCGACGACGCGGTCACCACCTTCACGCTGGACAACGGCATGGATGTGGTCGTGGTCGAGGATCACCGCGCCCCGGTGGTCACCCATATGGTCTGGTATCGCGCCGGCGCGGCCGACGAGCAGCCCGGTGTCTCGGGCGTTGCTCATTTTCTTGAGCATCTGTTGTTCAAGGGCACCGAGACGCTGGAGCCCGGCGAGTTCTCGGAAACCGTTGCGGCCAACGGCGGCGACGACAACGCCTTCACCAGCTACGATTACACCGGCTACTTCCAACGCGTCGCCGCCGACCGGCTGGGCCTGATGATGCAGATGGAAGCCGACCGCATGGTCAACCTGCAGCTCGACCAGGAGGACATCCTGACCGAGCGCGACGTGATCATCGAAGAGCGCAACCAGCGGGTCGAGAACAACCCCTCGGCGCTGTTCTCCGAGGAGCGCAACGCCGCGCAGTTCCTGAACCACCCCTACGGCACGCCGATCATCGGCTGGAAGCACGAAGCGGAGAACCTCACGCTCGAGGACGCGCTGGCCTTCTATGACCGCTTCTACGCGCCGAACAACGCGATCCTGGTGGTCGCGGGCGATGTGACCCCCGACGAGGTCCGCAGCCTGGCCGAGGAGAACTACGGCCCGCTGCCCGCCAACCCCGAGCTTGGCCCCCGCGAGCGCCCGCAGGAGCCGCCGCAGAACGCCCCACGCCGGCTGACCTACGCCGATCCGCGGGTCTCGCAGCCCTATGTGATCCGCAGCTACCTCGCGCCCGAACGCGACCCCGGCGCGCAGGAGCGCGCGGCGGCGCTGACGCTCCTGGCCGAGGTGCTGGGCGGCGGGCAGACCTCGGTGCTGACCCGCGACCTGCAGTTCGACGAGCAGATCGCGGTCTACAGCTCGGCCTTCTACTCGGGCACCTCCTACGACGACACCAGCTTCGGGCTGATCGTGGTGCCCCGCGACGGCGTGAGCCTCGAGGAGGCCGAGGCCGCCATGGACGCCAGCATCGCGCGCTTCCTCGAAGAGGGCGTCGACGCCGAGCAGCTCGAGCGCATCAAGTTCCAGCTCAAGGCCAGCCAGATCTACGAGCTCGACAATTCCAACGGCATCGCGCGGCGCTACGGCGCGGCGCTGGCCTCGGGCCTGACGGTCGAGGACGTGCGCGCCTGGCCGGGGCTCCTGCAATCGGTGGGCGAGGCCGAGATCCTCGAGGCCGCCCGTGCGATCTTCGACAAACGCCGCTCGGTGACCGGCTACCTGGTCGCCCCCGAAGAGCCCGCCGCCGCGGCGGAAGGTGACAGCGAGGTGACGCAATGATCCGGGCCATTCTGACCGCCACGGCCTGCCTCTGGGCGGGCATCGCCTCGGCCGCGGTCGACATCCAGGAGGTGACGAGCGGGGCCGGCCACGCGGCCTGGCTGGTCGAGGAACCCTCGATCCCCTTCGTCTCGCTGGAGCTGCGCTTCGAAGGCGGCGCCTCGCTCGACCCCGAGGGCAAGCGCGGCGCGATCAACCTGATGACCGGCCTTCTCGAAGAGGGCGCGGGCGAGATGGACGCGCGCGCCTTCACCGCCGCCCAGGAAGGGCTGGCGGCGCGCTTCTCCTACGACGTGGGCGATGATTCGCTCTCGGTTTCGGCGCGCTTCCTGACCGAGAACATGGACGAGGCGGTGGCGCTTCTGCGCAAGAGCCTCGTTGACCCGCGTTTCGACGAGGATGCCATCGAACGGGTCAAGGCGCAGGTCCTGGCCTCGATCCAGTCCGACAAGACCGACCCCGACGTAATCGCCGGCGAGACCTTCTCTAAGCAGGTCTTCGGCGAGCATCCCTATGGCTCCTCGATCGAGGGCACGCCCGAGAGCCTGGCCGGGATCACCCGCGAGGATCTCTTTGCCGCCCGCGACGCGGCGCTGGCGACCGAGCGCGCCTTCATCGGCGCGGCGGGCGACATTTCGGCCGAGGAGCTGGGCGCGCTGATCGACCGGCTCTTCGCCGATCTGCCCCAGGAAGGCCCGGCGCTGCCCGAGGACATCACCGTGCAGACCGAGGGCAAGACTGAAGTCGTGTCCTTCGCCACGCCGCAGTCGGTCGCGCTCTTCGGGCACAGCGGCATCGACCGCGACGACCCGGATTTCTTCGCGGCCTTCGTGATGAACCAGATCCTCGGCGGCGGCGGCTTCGAGGCCCGGCTGATGACCGAGGTGCGCGAAAAGCGCGGGCTGACCTACGGCGTCTATTCCTATCTCGCCGACAAGAACCACGCCGAGCTGATGATGGGCCGCGTCTCCTCCTCCAATGACCGCATCGCCGAGGCGATCTCTGTCATCCGCGAGGAATGGCGCCGCATGGCCGAAGAGGGCGTGACCGCCGAAGAGCTGGAGGCCGCCCAAACCTATCTGACCGGGGCTTATCCGCTGCGCTTCGACGGCAACGGGCCGATCGCGGACATCCTCGTGGGGATGCAGATGCAGGGGCTCTCGGCGGATTATGTCGAGACCCGCAACGACAAGGTCGAGGCGGTCACCCTGGAGGACATCCGCCGCGTCGCGGGCCGGCTTCTGAAGCCTGAGGAACTCTATTTCGTGGTGGTCGGCGAACCCGAGGGGCTGGACGCCACGGTCACCCAGTAGGGCCGCAGCCCAGACATGAAAAAACCCGCGCCGGGGCAGCCTGGCGCGGGTTTTCTATTTTCAGACCGTCGCCTGCAGCGGGATCAGTTCAAGAGCCCCGCGAAGCGCAGCGCGTGATCCACCTTGGCGCGGGTCTCGGGCGTGATCGGCACCAGCGGCGCGCGCACCTCGTCGTCGCAGAGGCCGAGCTGCTTCATGGCGTATTTCGCGCCGCAGAGCCCCGGCTCGGTGAAGATCGCGTGGTGCAGCGGCATCAGCCGGTCCTGCAGCTGCAGCGCATGGGCGTAATCCCCGGCGGCGCAGGCGTCCTGCAGCTCGGCGCAGATCTTCGGCGCCACGTTGGCGGTCACCGAGATGCAGCCGACGCCGCCCTGGGCGTTGAACCCATGCGCGGTCGCATCCTCGCCCGAGATCTGCAGGAAGTCCGGCCCGCAGGTGATCCGCTGGGCGCAGACCCGCGCGAGATCCGCGGTCGCATCCTTCACGCCGACGATGCGCGGCAGCTTGGCCAGCTCGCCCATGGTCACCGCCGACATGTCCACCGCCGAGCGGCCGGGGATGTTGTAGATGATGATCGGCAGGTCGGTCTCGTCGTGCAGCATCTTGAAATGCGCATAGAGCCCGGCCTGCGTGGGCTTGTTGTAATAGGGCGTCACCACCAGCGCGGCATCGGCGCCGACCTCCTGGGCGTGGCGCATGAAGCGCAGCGCCTCGACGGTGTTGTTCGACCCCGCACCCGCGATCACCGGCAGACGGCCCGCGGACTGGGTCACCACCGTCTCGACCACGGCCTCGTGTTCCTCGTGGCTGAGCGTCGGGCTCTCGCCGGTGGTGCCGACCGGCACCAGCGCGTCGGTGCCCTGCTCGACGTGCCAGTCGACCAGGCGTTTCAGCGTGTCGAAATCCACCGCGCCGTCCTTGAACGGCGTGACGAGGGCAACCATAGACCCCTTGAACATGACACGCTCCTTTCGTTTCGATGCGGGCTCCGGGCCCAATTCGGCGAGGCAGGCGAAATCCCGCGAAAGTGAGTTGCGAGTGCTGTCGCGGGCCATATCCTCGGAGCGTGTCTATCGTGTCTCAGCGCGGAAATTGCAAGACGATGCTCGGACGGATCGTGACGGCCTGCGCGGCCTTCTGCTTTCTCTCACTGCCCCTCGATGCCCGCGCCCAGGAGGCGCTGGAGCGGGCCATGGGCCTTCTGCGTGACGGCAACTGGGCCGCCGCGATGATCGAGGCGCGGGCCGACGGCCAGGCGGCGGTCGACGTGGTGCTCTGGCACTACCTGCGCGACGGCCAGGGCGATGCCGCCCAGGTCCGCGACTTCGTGGCCCGCAACGCCGACTGGCCGGGCATGCCCTACCTGCGCGAAAAGAGCGAAGAGGCGATCACGGCGGCAAGCCACGAGGATGTCCGGGATTTCTTTGCCGAACAGCGTCCTCAGACCGGCGCCGGGGCGCTGTCGCTGTCGCGCGCCTACCGCCATTTCGGCGAGGGCGGCGCGGCGGATGCCGAGATCGTCCTGGCCTGGCGCACGCTCTCGATGTCCGACGAGGAACACGCGGCCTTCACCGTGAACCACGCCGAGCTTTTGAAGCCGCATAACGCCGCGCGGCTCGACATGGCGCTCTGGCAGGGCTGGACGATCAACGCGAGCCGCCTTCTGCCCATGGTGAGCCCTGGCCAGCGTGCGCTCGCCGAGGCGCGGATCGCGCTTTACGACGGCGCGCCGGGGGTCGACGCGCTGATCGAGAAGGTGCCCGCGGCGCTGCAGGACGACCCGGGCCTCGCGCATGCGCGATTCGTCTGGCGCGCCCGCAAGGGGCGGGACGCCGATGCCATCGCCATGCTGCTCGAACGCTCCGACAGCGCCGTCGACCTGGGCGAGCCCGCCGCCTGGGCCGACCGCCGCGAGACCTACGCCCGCACCCGGATGTATGACGGCGCCCATCGCGAGGCCTATGAGATCGCCTCCTCGCATCATCTTCTGGGCGGCAGCGATTTCGCCCAGCTCGAATGGCTCGCGGGCTATATCGCGCTGACCTTCCTCGACGACCCCGAGGCCGCGAGCCGGCATTTCACCGCCTTCCGCGGCGCGGTGGACACGCCGATCTCGCTTGGCCGGGCGGGCTACTGGCTGGGCCGCGCCCGCGAGGCGGCGGGCGATGTGACTGGCGCGGATGACGCCTATGCCTTCGGCGCGCAGTATCAGACCAGCTTCTACGGGCTCCTGGCCGCGGAACGCGCGGGGCTTCCGCCCGAGCCCCGGCTCGACGGGCAGGAGGAGTTTCCCGACTGGCGCGGTGCCTCCTGGACCGAAACCTCGGTCTATGACGCGGCGATGCTGCTCATGGCGGCGGGCGAGGACTGGCTGGCCGAGCGCTTCCTGACGCATCTGGCCGAGCGGCTCGACCGCGAGGCGATTGGCTCGATGGGCGACATGCTGGCCGAGCTCGACCGCCCGCATATCCAGGTGATGCTGGGCAAGCGCGCGGCCCAGGCCGGGCACGAGGTCTACGGGCCCTATTACCCGCTGCATCCCCTGGCCGAGGTCGACCATCCGGTGCCGACCGAGCTGGTCCTGGCCATCGCCCGGCGCGAATCGGAGTTCGACCCGGTGGTGGTCTCGGGCGCCGGGGCGCGCGGGCTGATGCAGCTCATGCCGGGCACCGCCGAGGAAGTCTCGGGCTGGCTCGGGCTCAACTATTCCCGCGCCGGGCTGACCGCCGATCCGGTCTACAACGCGCGGCTGGGCGCGGCGTATCTGGCGGACCTGGTGGAGACCTTCGACGGCAATGTCGTGATGGTCTCGGCGGGCTACAACGCCGGCCCCTCGCGCCCCGAGCGCTGGATGCGCGAGCGCGGCGATCCGCGGGCGGGGGAGATGGACGTGATCGACTGGATCGAGCACATCCCCTTTGCCGAGACCCGCAACTACGTGATGCGCGTGGCCGAGAGCCTGCCGGTCTACCGCGCCCGGCTTGGCCGGGATCCGCATCCGGTGCCGTTTTCGGAGGAGCTGGCGGGCGCGACGCTGGGGTCGGGGTCGTAAGGGGAGGCTGTCGGCTTTGGGGTCGGAGGGCGCGGTCGGCTTTGTGCTGATTGCGGGCCCGCGCCAACGGCGCAAACGTGCCGCCCATCCGGGATCTTGCCCGAAGCGCAGGATGCACCCCCGCCACCCTCTCACCCCTCGCAACAGAGGGCGCGCGCCGGACCGGGGGCCGGCGCTGCCGACCTCCGATTGAGGCGCTTTATCCCAGCAAGGTCAGGGCTAGCGGCGATCTATGCGCATCACCCACAAGAGCGCCGGCCCAAGGGGCCGGTCCGGCG